>JAWOIH010000024.1:0-13469 GCA_046484725.1 Candidatus Desulfacyla sp.
TGGACGGGAAGGCGGATGCCATGGTGGCGGATTTTCCCATCTGCGTCTTTTCTGTATTTCGCTACCCCGGCCAAGACCTGGTCTCCCTGATGCCCCCCCTCAACTACGAACCCATCGGGGGTGCGGTCCACAAAGGAGATCCCCTCCTGGTCAACTGGGTGGAAAATTTTCTGAATTACCTGGAGGGAAGCGGCGAAATGAAAAGGATGGCGGACCGGTGGGTGAATGACGGGGCCTGGGTCAAGCGGCTGCCCTGAGCTGAGGTTATACATTCAACCGGATGCCAAGCTCCAAATCCCTGGTTCCCAAGCTCCAGCTTGGGAACCAGGCGGTGTGATCAGGGGACGGCCTCCACCTCCACACGCCGGTTGATCTGTTTGTTGGCGGCAGAGGTGTTGGGCACCAGGGGGAGAGCCTCGCCATAGCCCACGACTTTTATGCGATCCCCTTTGATCCCGGCATTGGCCGTCAGGTATTCCTTGACAGCCTGGGCCCGGTTCACGCTCAGGATCAGATTGTGGGCCTCTGATCCGTCCGAGTCCGTGTGGCCTTTGATGGTAATGGCCGTTGCCCGTAGCTGGTCGCTGGTCAAGGCCTTTCCCAGTTCGTTCAGGAGGTTGAAGGAATCCGGCCGGATGGCCGAGGAATTGACGTCGAATTCGATCTTGAGGTTCACGCTCTGGGTTGTTTGGGTTCCACCTATGGGCACCCATTGCTCGACCGTCTTCCCGTTCTCCTTCTTGATCACCTTTACGCCGCGGCCTGACTCGGCAATGGGGGCCCACCCCCTGGCCGGTTCGGCCTCTTTCGGCGCAGGTTTGGTCAAGGCCTCTATCATCCCCTGCGACGTACTTTCAAACCCCTGTTCCCCCGCATAAGCCGCGACAGACAGAAACCATGCAACAGAAAACGCGATGAGAAATCGATACATGGCATCCTCCTTCCAATTTATAAGTCTTACGTCCAGTCAATGATTACTACATCCACCCGGATGCGACAACCTGGATTTATCGTTTCGGAACTCGTGTCTCGATTTAGGTGCCGCCGTTTTCAAATTGTGCCCCTCCCTTGATCTTGTATTCCATTGCGTCCACCTTGCGCCGCTCCCTGCGTTGATCGAGGGGCTGGTGCTGCGGGTCCGGGATGCTCTCGATTTTGAGGGGACCCAAATCAGCATGAAAGTGTTTGTCGGCCCACTTCTGTTCAATCTGCTTCAATTGCTCTTCCAAGGCCTCCCTGCGCTTCGTGGCGGCAATTCGGCTCTCTGCATCGGCCCGGGTATTTAGAATCGGCGTCTCCCGCAATCGATTGATGATGGCGGCTTCCTGAGCGGCCGCTTCCCTATATGCTTCGGAAACATCTTTGAACTCCTGATAGATTGATAAGGCCTCCTGCTGTTTGGGCGTCTGAGGCGGGTATTGGGTTTCGGTATAATCTCTTCCGGGTATGGGATGGCCGAATTCACTTTCATAGGTCTTCTTGATAAGTTGCAGCTCCCGTTTGATTCGGTCCAGTTCTCCCTGGTTGACGCTTGGGGATGTTACGAGGATGTGATTTTCAAGCGATCGGTACTCACTCTGCCAAAAATCCCATTTTTTCAATAATGACTCCTGCCTGGTCATTTCCGACGCCGGCGGCGGTTCCTCCTGTTTGGGCTTCCCTTCCGGTTCTTGGGTTGCCTCGGGGGTTCCAGGGGGGATGGTCTCATTGGACACCTTTCCATCCCTTGGTGTTTCTTTTACCAACTGGTCCAGCTTTTCCGCCTGCTCCGGGGTCAAATTCTTGCGCTCTTCGGCCTGCTTTTCCGGGCTTAGTTTCGCAAAGTCCTTGGCGTAGTCGGCCCATCCGTATTCAGTTGCTTCCTCTTTTCGCCCCTTTTTCAATTTGCCCCGGACACGGTCCAGTTCTGCCTCTTGTGCCGGGGTCATTTTTTTACGCTCTCGGGCCTGCTTTTCCGGGCTCAATTTCTCAAAGTCCTTTGCATAGTCGGCCCAGGCGTCTTCGTCGGTCTCCTGGGTATTCCCCTTTTTCAGGGCCGCCCTGGCACGGTCCAGCTCGGCCCGTTGTTCCGGCGTCATTTTAGCGATCACCTGGGCCTGCTCCTCGGGCGTGTATGTTTCTTCGAAGTCTTTTGCGTAGTCGGCCCAGGTATATTCGGGTGTTTCCTCCTTTTGTCCCTTTTTCAGGGCCGCCCTGGCACGGTCCAGCTCGGCCCGTTGTTGCGGCGTCATCTTGGCGATCACCTGGGCCTGCTCCTCGGGCGTATAGTTTTCGAAGTCTTTTGCGTAGTCGGCCCAGGTGTATTCGGTTGGATCGGGTGCAACCGGTTTTTCCATCGTTCCCGGATCGGGCGGTGAGGCTGTCGATCCGGACGCCCTCCAGCTTCCGGATGCGGTTGTTATGGCGGATGCATTCCAGGTTCCGGAAGCAGCAGTCGGAAACCGGCCGGATGAATCTTTCGTAGGTCCGCTGACAACCAGGGTCCCGGTCATTCTGCCGGAAAAGGGTGTAGGTTTGTACGTTACTTCCTTTCCGCCTTCCAATGAGGGCGGTGACTTAATAGTGCCGTTCAACTCTGTTACCATCCTGCCATCTGCAGAGACACTTCCGGAGAAGCCTCCGCCGATGGAATCCTTACCCCACGATCCTGAAACCGAACCTGAAACAACTCCTCCGGTTACAGAAAACGTTATGGAACCGGAACCTTCGCCGGAAAAAGTGCCTTGATATTGCCCGTCGAAGGGAGCGGCCTTCACGGTCGCCGGTGAAAGGAGAAACATCGCCATTCCCAGCAACCACACATCCAATCGTAAGGGGAAACCATACCTGTTTGCTCTCTGCCCTTTCTCGATCATCGCGCATGACCTCCAAATCCGATTCTGATTTTTCGTTGGACAATTATCTCAAGGATCAGACTACTATCCCTTGAACCTATTGTCAACGCGGACACGCCTGAACAAAAAAGGCCCTGTGGGGCATATCTCTGCTTATTCCTGGAGCTTGCAGAAATCCTTATAAACATATCCCTCCAGCCCGCCATGGGAGACCTTGAAGAAGTTGCCGTCTTTTTCAAAAGAGGCAATGCGGGCGCCCCCCTCGATTTTTCCGATCTTGGGAGAAAAGACATTGGGGTCCCGAAAGACATCGATGATCTGTACGGCCTTGATTGCGCAACCTGCCAGAACAAGGATGCCGAAAATGGTCCATGCCAGCCCCCGAACTGCATACAGGAACACGGCCACGCTGGCCTTGTTCCGTTCGGATCGAAGGGATTTAAGATCCTGGCGGGCCTTTTCCTTGGCTTCTTTCAGCACCCGAATTTCCTCCTTCAATGCGGAAAGCCTCTTGTCCCCCTGTCGCTTCACTCGCTCGAGCGCCTCAAGGGCAAGCGTCAGAAAACCCTGTGCCCGGGCGGTATGGGCGATGCGGAGAAGGTCTTCCAGCTTTTCCGACCGCTCCTTCCCCGCATTCAGGGCCTTGGCCGATTCTTCCTTGAGCCCTTTTTCAAACAGGAATCGGGAGAGACGAACGTCATCCTCAGATGTCTTGCACAATTCTCCGGCCTTTTCGACGGCGTTGCTGGTTTCCCGGGACAGACCCTTTTCCATGCAAAAATCCAGTACGGGAAGAATATCCTTGAGGCTTTCAATATTGGCAATGATGCGTCTCAGCAGGGCCGAGGCAAAAGCGGCAGGAAGCAGGCGACGAGCAGGGCGGCCAGGACGATCAGGATGGGTTTTTGATACCGCGTGGTAAAGGTCTTTTCGCGAAACAGCAGGTAGAGAAAAAGGGTTACCTCCGGTTTGTCGGCGCCGTGGTGCGTGGCAGGGGTTTCCGCAACGCGCATGGCAAAACAGGGTGAGGGAAAAAAGACCGGGCAGATGAAGAAAAGGAAATGGAACTGACCAAAATTTGCGGTTGTCAAAGGCAGGTTTTGGGTGTAGAGTTTCCCTGACGAAATAGCTCTGTCAGGCAATGGCCCCGGGCCGGGGTGCATGGAGGGTTTCCATTTGGGAGGGACAGGATGCTGCGGATCGAAGACCTGAGGGTAAAATTGGGGGACCATGTCATCCTCGCCAATATCAATCTGGAAATCAAGGCCGGGGAGACGCATGTCCTTTTCGGTCCCAACGGGTCGGGAAAAACTTCGCTTCTCATGACCATCATGGGGTATCCCCAGTACCACGTTGTGGAGGGGAGGATCCTATTTAAAGGGGTGGACATTACCCATCTGCCCATCAACGAACGGGCGGATCTGGGCATCGGCATGTCGTACCAGCGCCCGCCCACCATTAACGGCCTCAAGACGCGGCAGATGGTGGAAATATGTGCAAAGAAAGAAGGCTCTGTTGAAGACCTGGCCCGTCGTGTCAACTTTGCGGAGTTTCTGGACCGGGATGTCAATGCCGGTTTTTCCGGGGGGGAGATCAAACGCTCCGAGTTGCTCCAGCTCATGGCCCAGAATCCCGACCTGATCCTCTTTGACGAACCTGAATCGGGCGTGGACATGGAAAACATTTCGCTTGTGGGAAACACCATCGCTTCTCTCCTTGAAAAGGGCTATGCGTCATACGCGGACAACGATGGGGAGTGCAAAATGGAGTTGAGGCGGAGGCGCACCAAGATGGGCCTGATTATCACCCATACCGGTTATATTCTGGACTACGTGACCGCTGACAAGGGCCAGGTGCTGTTTAACGGCGTCCTGAGCTGCACCAACAACCCGCGGGAGATCTTCAAGCAGATCAGCAAGTGCGGTTATGGAGAGTGCGTCAAATGCATGTCGGAACGGATTTGAGGAAACAGGCCGAAACGGCGAGAGACAAAAAGGGTTCCATCGGCCCGGATGTGGATCTGGGCGCGTATCAAAAGGAGACCGTCCCTCACGCCTATCTGTCCGACAAGGGGATGCAGGAACTCCCCCAGGAGGAACAGGAACGGTTATTGATGTCAGGCATGGACATCTCCAAGAAGGGAAGGGGAGGGACCTTTTTTCAGAAGGATACGGCGGTGGTCCACTGCGGAAGCGACCAGGAGGGGATTGAGGTCCTGCCGATTCGGGAGGCCCTGGAAACAGAGGATTGGATCCGGGACTACTATTGGAAATTGATCTCCGTGGATACGGACAAATATACCGCGGCCGCTGAACTGGATCTTCATAACGGCTATGTGATCCGTTCCCTGCCAGGTGCCCGAAGCGTCTATCCGGTTCAGGCCTGTCTCTATATGGACAAGGAGGGCCTCCAGCAGACGGTTCACAATATTATCATCGCAGAGGAGGATTCAGAGCTTCATATCATCACCGGCTGCACCACGTCCCCTCACCTGAAAAAAGGAGCGCATCTGGGCATTTCCGAGTTCTACGTAAAAAAGAATGCAACCGTAAGCTTTACCATGATCCACAACTGGGCAGAGGATATGGTGGTGCGGCCTCGGTCTGCGGCCAGGGTGGAAGAAGGGGGCCTGTTCCTCAACAATTACATCTCCATGAAGCCTGCAAAGAGCCTCCAGATGTACCCTGTCACCCATCTGGTGGGAGAGGACGCGGTGGCTCGGTTCTACAGCATCATCGTCGGCAGTCCGGGCTCTGAATACGACGTGGGGGGCCGGATCTTTCTCCAGAAACCCCGGAGCCGGGCCGAGATCGTCGCAAGGACCATCAGCAACGGCGGAAAGATCATCGCGAGGGGGCATCTCATCGGCGAGGCGCCGGAGATCAAGGCCCACCTGGAGTGCAAAGGCCTCATCCTGAACGGGGGCGTCATCCACGCGGTGCCGGAACTGGAAGGTCATGTGGACGGGGTGGAGATGTCTCATGAGGCCGCGGTCGGGAAGATCGCCCAGGAGGAGATTTCGTATCTCATGTCCAGGGGACTTGATGAAGACGCGGCCACATCCACCATCGTGCGGGGCTTTCTGAATGTCGACATCCCAGGCCTGCCCGAGGCCCTGAAGGCTGAGATCGACAAGGCCATCGACACGGGCGACAAAGAGATGATGTGAGTGTTTAGCGTGAAGGGTGCATCGGCCTGAATTATTGAACATCGAACCTGGAAAAGGGAACCCTGAATCCGCTGTCACTGTCGCAGGAGGGGGAGCAGGTAGAACAGGTTGTCTCCGGCAAACAGATGGGCCAGATAGAACATGGGGCCGATCAGAATGCGGCCGATGATCCCGGTATGGGCGAAGTTGTCGAGCAAGACAATGCCGATGAGAATGAACGGCCCGTAGCGACCGTATTCCCGAAACCTTTGGGCTGCCCTGGCCGGCAGGATGTTCTCCAGGACATGCGATCCGTCAAGGGGAGGGAGGGGGAGGAGGTTGAAAACCCCGAGCCCGATGTTCATGAGAATCAGCCAGAGCAGCACCTGCAGATAGATCTCAAGCGGGAGCATGAAAAACCGGATCAGCAGGCCGGCTATCAAAGCCGCTGCCAGATTCGCGATGGGACCGGCAAGCGACATGATGATCACGTCTTTGCGCATGTTTTTGAAATATCTGATATCGACCGGCACGGGTTTTGCCCACCCGAAATTGAAGAGGAACAGGCAGATCGCCCCCAGGATATCAATGTGTATCAAGGGGTTGAACGAGAGTCTTCCCATACTCTTGGCTGTAGGATCTCCCAGGGCCAACGCCGCCCTGCCGTGGGCATATTCATGAATGGTGATGGCAAACAAGAGAACCGGTATCTTGATGATCCACTGGGTGATGTCAAAGGACATGGGGACGCCTTTCTACCGTTGGGGTTTTGGCCGATACATATCAACAAACCGAGATTACGGCAAGAGAGAAAATGTCTGATGCCGAGGGCCAAATGGTAAATGCGCCCGACGGGTTCGTGATCCACGATATGGGGTTCGACGTGGACGCTACGACACAGTGCCGGTCAGGGGGCGCCGGCCATTCTCATTTCGGCCTTCAAAGTGACGTGATACGGTTGTAGCGGGGCCGCAAGGCCTTGAAAAACAGGCTTGCGGCGACACTGCGCCCGGTACATGAGATACATTTCAATCACTAAACGAGATTTCCTGAGGGGGGTACTCTCTGAGTTGATTTTTTCTAAGGGAATTGCTAAGCTGAAAAAACTTGGAAGGGATAGGGGAAACGGGCCTTCCGGGATAGAGAAGACACAACCCAATTCTGTCATTATGCCGGAATTAACTGTCAACCGCCCAAACAGCAGAGGACATATGCCTACAGGCCGCGAGAGGATCAAGATCGACCTCCTGATTCATGATCTCAAGGTGCCGCTTGCGGTCATTGAAGCAGGTCTCGTCTCATTGTTGAACAAACAGGACAAGTACGGGCCTGTTACAGAGCAACAGGCCAAGGTCTTTGCCCGCGTCTTGAGGAACACAAAGGTCTTGAAGACGCTGGTCAACGACGCCCTGGAGCTGGGAAGATCCGAAAAGGGGGTCGTCAATATGTCACGGTTCAGGCTGTCGAGCCTGATCGAGGAGGCCCTTGAGGAGATCTTTGACCTGACAGATGCCAGCGCCTCGGAGGAGTTCAAGCGATGCACCAAGCTGTCGCGGTTCAGAGAAATTCTGGAGACAAGGGGCGTGGTGTTGCGTGTAGAGGAGGATCTGTGGGGCGAGGAGATCTGTCAGGACCACGCAAAGGTCAATCAGATCCTGAGGAACCTCCTGAACAATGCGTTGAAATATCGTAGAAAGGTGGTGGAATTAAAGTTTGACAGGACAGATACCTCTCTCAATTTTTCTGTCAAGGATGACGGTGAGGGAATTCCTGCGGCCTATCACGAAAAGATTTTTGAGTGTTATTTCCAGATGGAACCCGATTCAAAGGGGTCGTGCAGCGTCAGGGGACACGGATTGGGGCTGGCCGGCGTGATGGTTCTGGTGGAAGATCTGGGGGGTAAGTTGTTTCTCGACAGCGATGAGGGTCAGGGTACAAGATTTCTGGTGAAGCTTCCCATTAAATAAAACGACTGAAAACGCCCCATATTGACCGGTTCGCGTAACCCTTCAATGTTCGGAGATCGCCTGCTGGGTGAAGGCGGGTTTCAGGGATGCCGGTCACAGATAGAGACATCCCCCGACACGTGGAGGCGCCCTTCTCGACCCGGCCAGCTGCTATTCGGATCAGGGTGTATCCTTAATTATCTACAGCATTTTTTCAATTTCGTCGCGACGAGCGCGATATTTCCGATCAAAGATCTGCCAGAATTCCCGGTCTTTCTGTTTCCAGCCCTCTCCAAATTTTCTGTCAAAGTAGGGTTCAAGCCTTTCGAACCATTTGGCGCGCTTTTCCGTGTCGCCTTTTTCGCGAACTTCCAGTATGTCGCGGATGTAGAGGGGAATATCGGAGATCTTGTCCTTGGGGAGATAGGACTGGGCGCCCCCTTTGATGGATCTCACCAGATTATCAGGGCTGACAGCGTGCGCGGTGAGCATCAGGGCGGGGATATCTCTTTCGTTGGCCAGTTCCAGGAGGTCGTACCCCCTGACACCCATTATATCGAGGATTGCCAGGTCGTATTGGTTTTTGTTAAGAAATTTCTGGGCTGTTTCAAAATCGGGGGCCGTATCAATGAGACACATATCAAGAATTTCCGCCAAGGTTTCCAGTATATCAGGCTCATCGTCAACAATCAGTATCCTTTTCCCTTTAAGAAGATCCTCCATGTTTAGCCCTCCTTAGTTGTTGACCTCAAAATCTTGAACCGGATATTAACCCCGCAATCCATCATCCGTCAATACTTTTATGGCCGTATCCCCGTGCATGGCCCGCATATCCAAATTCCATTGACATCCGGGCAGACATTCTTTAACGTTAAAGCGTTAGGAACTTTTTAGCCTCCTGATAGAAGGCGCCGCAACACGACCGGCCTTTTTCACATGTCTGATGTGTTGCAGAATGTTTATAAATTCGGACCAGGGAGAAAATCTATGGATTTTGTTGAAAAGGCAAAGATTCGGTTGGAACACTGGAAGACGCATAATGATCATCACCATGAAGAATACCAGCTTTTTGCCGAACAACTTGAAGACGCCGGAAAAACCAAGAGCGCAGCGCATATCCGGGAAATGATTGAGCTGTCGTCCAGGATGAGCGACTGTTTAGGAAATGCGTTGAAAGAGATCGCGTAGCGAGTAGCTAACTCGTTACAACTACAACTGAAAACTATCTCACACAACGCCGCAGAGTCACAAAGAGATAAATGGGTTTCTTATTTATTGTGACAGAAAATCATGGAACAGCGCACGAACGTTGAGGACCGGCAACGAGCAACCGGTAACGAGTCCAAATTTCAAATATCGTTGGTTAGGGATCGGAAGCGGGATGTCAGAGGTCGGAAGAGACGGCATCTGATATAACCAGCATCCGGTACCCAGTATTGAGGGAGGCGAAAGATGTGCGAGGCTCATGCGTATCTCCTGAAGGATAATGCCGAAAATAAGATCTTAGAAAGTGTTGACCTGGTGGAGTTTGAAGGCGACGAGGTAAGACTGGTCAACATTTTCGGCGAACAGAAGATCCTTAAGGCACGGCTTAACCGGTATAACAGTCGAGAAGGAAAGATTGTTTTCGAATCGGTTTAGGTTCAGTGGGGACCCGCAATGACAGGTTCCACACCTATCCTTTTTTGGGATGCGCCCTAAAATCTAATGGTGAAATGTTATGGCTGGAGATCTCCAGAAAACGCATTCGGTGATGCAGGGGCTGGCAGAACAGGCAGCGGATATATTAATCAGGTCGCGGGCGGCCCTGGCGTTGACCGGCGCCGGGATTTCCGTGGAGTCCGGTATCCCTGATTTTCGTAGCGCGGGCGGGCTCTGGTCGCGGTACGACCCGGCCGAATATGCCGACATCCACGCATTTAGGGCCAACCCCGAGAAGGTATGGCAAATGCTTACGGAAATGGATGCGATTGTTGGAGCGGCAAGGCCCAACAAGGCCCATCTGGCCTTGGGAGAGCTTGAGGCGATGGGCCTGCTCGATTGCGTCATCACGCAGAACATCGACAATCTGCATCAGGCCGGTGGATCGAAAAACGTCATTGAATACCACGGCAATTCGAGCACCCTCTCCTGCCTCTGGTGTGGAAAGAGATATGCGGCTGACGAAAAGAGGGGCGAAAACCCTCCCAGATGTACGTGCCAAAAGGTGTTAAAACCGGATGTCGTCTTTTTCGGCGAGGCCATTCCCGAAGCGGCCATGCGGCGATCCTTTGAACTCGCGTCATCGGCCCAGGTCCTGTTCATTATAGGGACATCGGCGGTCGTTTCGCCCGTCAACACCATCCCATCCATTGCCAAGCGAAACGGGGCAAAGATTGTTGAGGTCAACAAGGAACGGACCCACTTGACCGATACCCTGACCGATATCTTTCTTCAGGGAAATGCCGGAGAGATCATGCCTCAGGTCGTGGCGGCGGCAAGGAAGAAAAGGAAAGGGGTTACCTCGAGTTGATATAGTCGTCCAGTTTGATGACTTTTTCGTTTTTTGTCATGGTCCCCGTCATGCCTGTCCAGGATGCCCGTGCCTTTGCCTTTCGGATTTCGCTGACCATGGTCTGAAGCTCAGGATTGCCGTCAATCAGTTCCTGGATCTGGCGGTTAAGCTTTTTCCACTCGGTTTCCATCTCCTGTGTATCCAGTTCAAATCCCCCAAAGAACGACAGCAGATTTCCCAGGTGGGCCAACAGGCCGAAATGAACGGCCCCCTCGAGATAATAGGGGCAGTGGCACCAGAGGCTCAAGCTCTGAAATCCTCGTTTCTGGGCCTCCACATGTATGGTCGAATGAATGGCGCTCTGGCCCTGGTAGTTGATCGGGATGACCTGTTTCTGTTGAATATGGGCAAAGAGGGTCTCATCTGATGCAATTCCCGAGACAATCCTGTCGGAATGAAGCACGTTGTCATACATGCTTCCTATGGTGAAGATGGATTCGACACATAGATCTTGGCAGAGGGAGAACAAAATATCCATGAAGTAGCCCCACCGAAGGTGAGGCTCTTCAGATTTTAATAGAACGATATCCCTCCCGCACGACCGGGCTTCTGCAACGTAGAAGGCTCCCCCGGGCGGGGAGATCTCTTTCAAAATCCCCTCCTTGATGTCCACAAAAGGCCGGCTCTTGTCGTACCGATAAAAGAGGTCGGGATTCACCGTGGCAAAGCATTTGGCGTCAAGTTTTCGTATCAGAAAGGAAGCCATCCCTTCTGAAACGTTCAAGGCGTTTCCCCAGCCCTCAAATCCCGCTATGAACAGGGGGTTCTTCAGCTTGGGCATCTCTTTTATCTCGATTCCTTGTTCACGCATAATTCAAGTTTGGCATTCGTCGGGGGGATTGTCAAGAGAATCAAGGGACTCCAATCCCGGGAGGAGGATTCATGATTCTAACAGTTTGTATCCATTGGTTTTTCAGGGTCGCATCATTTTTATTGACAACGGTGCAAAAAAGTATAAAGTTACACGATTTAAGGATACGGGGCAGATCTGCTGTTGATCCGCCCTGAGTCAAACGAACGGAGACATCGGGTTAGACCCGGGGAATGACAAGTGGCCATTCGGATACATCATGAGGCGTTAGAAAAAGCGTGCAAGGAGATTATCGAAACCATCCTGATCTGCCTGCCCAACGCCTTTAAGGGCACGGTTTACCGGATCGGAGACCCCCCTGAGATGATCGCAAAGCGGATTACCTCCGGGATCATCGATGAGGAGAGGCGAAGCATATCGTGGGGTCTGCCAGAGAACTCGGACTATAACCCGCCGGGAAAACCGTTCAGCGAATACAGGGATGAACCGGGCCGGGCGTTGGAGGCCATGGGATGGTGCGTGGAAAGGCAGGAGAGCTGGACTGCCGAGGACCCCAAGAACGACGCCCGCAGCGTTCGGCTCCAGGTGGAGGGCATTTGGGCCGATTTTCACCATATGGAACCGGTCCTGATCCGGAAAAAGGATCTCTATTTTGGAAACGGACACGAGGACACCTATTGTAAAAACTACAAGGGAGAATTCCTCTGGGAACATAGCGAGTATGTTGTCGCCGCGGTGATAAAGATCCATTTCCGTCCCTATACCATCAAGATAGGGAGTCCGGAGACAAGGGTCATCAAACGGCTCTCCCGGGCATTGGGCACTGAGCTTCTGTCGTATCAGTTAAGGGAGCAGTCCCTTGAGGCCATGCATCATCTCGCGGAGGACAGACTCAGTTCCTGCAATATCCTTGCGGATTCTCTCAGAAACGTCATCACGAAGTACGGGTTGATTTTTTCGCTTATCAAGCTGGAACTCGGTTTCCTGAGAGAGCAGTGGGAAAGGGTCGTGTTGGAGAAATCCGACAAGAGAGAGATGCGACGTGATGCGATTCATGGCCTTAACGAGGCGGTAAAAAGAATTTCCGGTCCTCACAATGCAGTACAGACGGACCTGACCAATATGCAGAATCGGTTTCTGGATATCCATTTGCCTCCCGAACAGGGAGAAAAATGGGTGCGTATGCAGATCGAGGACCGATGGAATCTTCTGATCCGTGAAGGCATTGTTGACGAGAAGACCGTGGAATCGATCCGGGAGGGGATCGAAGATCTGAAAAAGTCTCTCTATCTGGGTAAGGCCCCGGATGTTCTCGGGGCCTACAACAGCATCCCGGAGCATGTAAAAGCCGAATGGGTCGATCTGCTTTATGCGAACGCAGACGCGGTGGATCTGGATCTCGTGGAGCGATTGGTGCATGTCCTCGACAGCGGCTATTTTGAACTCCCTTTTAAGGATAAGTCCATAAAGAGCCTGATTCGTCTCAAGGCCGTTGCCGAGATCATCGGGCAGATGGAAGAGAAGACCAATGCCGTACTCAGGCAAGTGCTGAACGGGCACCATGAAGACGAGATTCCCAGTGTGTCCGTCAGGAAAGGCCTTTGAGTCTCGTCCGAGACCTTCTGGTTTCCGTTTGTGTGGGTCAGATAACGAATAAGCAATTGCGCCTGTAGCTCAGTTGGATAGAGCAGCGGACTTCTAATCCGCAGGCCAGAGGTTCGAATCCTCTCAGGCGCGCCATTAATATCAAGAGTTCAACCCTCTTTCCCAAAAGCACCCTGATCCGGCTTGTTGGATGCTTTCCAGTTGATCGGGTTCATCATATAAACCTTTGAATGCCGCTGTTCCCAGACCCCCAATTCGGATTCCGATCAGGGTACGCCGGACCTCCGCTATCCTCCACGGCTGCGTTTGCAGCCCCGACGACACGCTGGTTGGGAGGAAATCGAAAGCGACAAGCCCTGCACGGAGAACGGCTTCAACAAAACCATCGGGATGATGCAGATCCTTGGGCGCGGCGCCAGACCCTGCGACGGGAGGGACTGTGTCACCCTCTACGACCTTGTGAAGGCGCACTCCCATTTGAGCGACCCGGAGCGGGACGGAGGAGGCGCCATGCGACTCGCCGAAGACTGCTGTCGCAGGACCCCGTGGACAAAGGGAGACACACAAGATG
>JAWOIH010000026.1:0-26930 GCA_046484725.1 Candidatus Desulfacyla sp.
GCATCGGGTCTGCCCTGGCAGGGGGATGCAATGTGGGCGGCTTTTATATGGCCACGAGCGCCCTGTCGTTTGCCGGTCTCGCCATGATGGTGGGCCTCATTATCGGCGCCTACCTGGGACTTCGATACCTTTATTGGGAAATGATGCATCTTCCTTCCAAACCCCCTGCCGCCGCCAGCGGAAAGAAGGGGCTCAACCTCCTTCCTCTGGAACCCTATATCGGCGTTCTCGTCTTTTTGGGTGCTATTGTTGCTGCATGGTTTTACGCCCGTGAGGCCTATGCTCGTGTGGGAGGGCTGCTCCTCTGCGGCATCGCTTTCGGGATCATTATCCAGAGGACCCGCTTCTGTTTTGTCCGGTGCTTCAGAGATCCCTTCATGACAGGAGAAGGCGACATGGTGCGGGCCGTGACCTACAGCATTATCATCAGCATCCTGGGGTTTGCCGCACTGAAGTGGACCGGTCTACGGGGGGAGGATGTCTATGTAACCCAAAACTTTTGGTTCGGAGGTCTGGTGGGGGGCATTGTCTTCGGTTTCGGAATGCTTATATCGGGCGGATGCGGTTCCGGCAGTGTGTGGCGGGCCGGAGAGGGTCACATCAAACTGATGGTGGTGGTGATTTGCTTTGCCTTAAGCAATTCCCTTTTCAAGACGCTGATCAATGTATCTCAAGGCTTTCAGGAGCTGATCGGGAAGAGTGTTTTTCTCCCCGATTTTCTCGGCTATAAATGGACGGTAATGATCCTCGTCGCCATTTTTCTCGTCTATTCCCTGGCAGCCACCTGGAACGAAGAGACCGATAAATTCACTGTGGAAATGTAATCAATGGGATAAAGGAGGAGAGTGTATTATGATGACTGAAGCGACCGTGGATCCAAGAGAGAGCAGGGTCCTCATTACCCTGGCCTGTGGCACAAATAACCCAAATCGTTCGGTGAGGGCCTTTCATCTTGCCCAGGTGGCCCACAAGATGGGGAAAGAGGTAGCGATTTTTCTTCTGGACGAAGCGGTCTACCTCGCAAGAAAAGGCGTGGCTGAAAACCTGAGGGCGCCTACCGGCGACGTTGCGGACGACATTATCGCCTACCTGCAGGAATTCGAGGTCCCCATTTATGCATGCGCCCCCTGCGCCAAAACCAGGCAGATCAAAGAGGAAGATCTGATGGAAGGGTTTGAGATGGCCCCGGCCTCCAAGATGTGGGAACTGGCGTGTCAAAGCACTACGCTTTCGTTGTAGGCAACTGTTGATAGGTTTAAAGGCAAGGTCATTAACTTAAGCCCCAATGGGAGAGCGCGCAGGTGCGAATTCATCCGCACAACTGAGGTGTTGGGACATGGATAGCGGCGCCTGTGCGGCTGAAGCCGCACCTACAGCTCCAGATCCGTGAAAAACCTTACCTGAACCGTTAACTTACTGAAATTAGGTTAAAAGGTTCAGGGGTTCAAAGGTCCAGGGTTGCTTCAGAGGGCACTGGTCCCACCTTGGACGACATATGCCGTAAGCGGACCCGGTTCCTCACAATAGCCCGGTAAACAAGGCGACCGAATGGATGTATGACAAAAGGAGAGCCCTGTTCCCTGCGATGTGATGTTGAATAGGGCTCTTGTCTTTCCACCTTGAATCCCGTCGCAGCGGGAAACCCCAAATCTCTGAACCCTTGCGGATGTGTTGCCTTCGCGTCCATGAAATGCGATTATTGCCAGATTGATAATCCGGAAGGAATGAATTTCTGCGGTAAATGCGGCCATCCCCTTCCTGTGCCGTGCCCGGAATGCGGACACAAAAATCCTCCCGGATCACCGTGGTGCGAACAGTGTCACACCCCACTGCCCGCAACGCCTTTTCCAACCTTCGAAGATATCTCTACTCCAGACTATACCCCTCCCTTTTTGAAGAAAGAGATCCTCAAACAGGCAGGCAGCCTCGAGGGCGAACGGAAGATCGTGACCGTGCTCTTTGCCGATGTGGCAGGCTCAACCAGCATGTCGGGGAGGCTCGATCCTGAAGACATTCACGACATCATGGATGGGTGTTTTGACATCCTGGGTCAGGAAATCCATGGGGCCGGCGGGAGCATCAACCAGTACACCGGGGACGGGGTCATGGCCCTTTTCGGGGCGCCTACCGCCTATGAGGACCACATCCACCGGGCGTGCCACGCGGCGCTCCGCATACAGGACCGAATGAAAGCCTATACGGAACAGGTGCAAAACCGTTACCTTGCCGATTTTCAGTTGCGGATTGGGATCAACACGGGGAAGGTGGTGGTCGGGGCCATCGGGATCGATTTGAGACGGGACTACACCGCTGCAGGGGAGACGACCAATCTGGCGGCCAGGTTGCAGGCCCTTGCACCGCCGGGCGGAACATTTGTTTCCGAGAGGGTGCGAAATGGCGCGATTCGGCTTTTCAGGTTTCGAAAGGCCGGATTGTTCATGGTAAAAGGGAAGGATACCCCGCTTTCCGTATACTCCCTTGTGGGAGAGCGGGGCCGCATACACCTGCTGAGGGCCGATACAGGGAGTCCTACCCCGTTTGTCAACCGAAGAGATGAACTTTCGGTGATGAAAAAGGTCCTTAAAACCACCCTCGCAGGCGCATCCCGAATGGTGGCGGTGGTGGGAGAGGCGGGTGTAGGGAAAACACGTCTGCTGGCAGCTTTTCGTGATTCCATCCGCAGCGAAAAGGCCCTGATCCTGGAAGGTCATTGTCTCCCCTATGGGGAGGCCACCGCCTTTTACCCCATATCTCGGATCTTCAGGGCCTACTTTGATCTCCCGGAGAATGAATGTTTTGCGGTGGCAAAAATAAGGATACGGGAGAAGGTAAAGGAGAAATCCCTGGTCCCTCGACTGGAGAAGGTATGTGATCACCTTTCCCGATTGAGCGATGAAGGGAGTGCACCTGTTTCGTTCGAAGGGAAAAAACGGTCCATATTTCGAGCGCTCGGTGCACTGTTAAACGCTATCCTGCGGATAAAGCCGATCATCCTCATCTTTGACGACATGCAGTGGGTCGATCCAACCACACGGGACTTTCTTTTCTTTCTGCTTCGGACCGAATCGTCCGGCCCTCTGTTCGTTGTCTGTTCAGGACGAATGACCGAAAAGGTATGGTGCCCGGACTCGCCCGAACGGTTCCTCCACCTTGGACCCCTGACGGACGACGCTTCCCTGAACATATTTCATTCAGTCCTCGGGACAGAACTCCTGGACAGGGATATATCGCGAAAGATCCTCGATCAGGCAGGGGGGAATCCCCTCTTTCTGGTGGAAATGGCCGAGACCATCAGACACCGAAAACTCATGGTCTGCGATTCCCACGCATGCACCCTCACCTCGAAGGTGGAAGATCTCGAAATCCCTGAAAACATCAGAGGCGTCTTGACGGCGCGCCTGGATGCGCTTCCCGGACCCGCCAAACGAGTGACTCAGCTCGCGTCCGTCATCGGGGTCGAGTTTTCCTACGAGCTCCTGAAGCGCCTTTCAGGGGATTATGCCCGGCTGAAGCAGCACCTGAAATTCCTTGAAAAGGAAGGAATACTACATAAAACATCTTCTGATGTCGGGGGTAAATATGCCTTTCATCACCAGATGATGCAGGAGATTGCGTATCGAGGTCTGTTGCGCCGCAACCGGAGGGAGGTTCATCGCCTGGTGGGCGAGGCCATGGAGCGACTGTATCGAGACGACCTTTCCAATCATGCCGGTTTTCTGGCCTATCACTTCTACCAGTCTCAGGACTGGCCCAGGGCCCTGGCCTACACCCTCGACGCGGGAGACCGGGCCAGGCGTTCCTTCTCCTGTCAGGAGGCCCTCAAGTGTTACGACAGGGCACTGGATATCCTTCAAAGGGGTACGTGGGAACACCCACGGGAAAAGACAGTGGAGATTTACCGATGGAAGGGGGGCATGCATTTCTGTGCGGGCCAGATGGAAAAGAGCAGGGTTACCTTCAAAAAGATGTATTCCGAAGCAAAGGCGCTGAAAGACGGGGAGGGAGAAGGAGAGGCGCTCTTTCGGTTGGGGTGGGTCTCCTTTTACATGCACCACCCCCGCGCCGCCATTGAGTTCCTCCGCAAGGCCATTGGACAGAGTCGGGAACTGTCGCTTTCAGAAACGCTCCTCAAGGCCACCAGCTTTCTGGGCTTTATCTATTCGGTCCTGGGTAAATTGAAAGATGCCGGACCCCTCCTGCTTGAAGCCGTTAAGTTAAGTAAAGAGGTGCATAATCTGGAAGGAAAGGCATGGTGCTTTTCCTATCTCATTCAGTATCATAACTGGACCGGTGAATTTCGTGACGCCCTGGCTATGTGTGATGAACTGTGGGCATTGAACGAAAAAATCAAGAGTCCTTTTTTTCATATCGTCCTTCATTTTCGTAAAGGGCTGGTGTATGGGGCGCTGGGCAGACTGGATGAGGCGGAACATATCCTCACAGAGGGACTGAATCATCTGGAAATTGGGGATGACAAATTCTGGCGACCCCGCTTTTTAAATACCCTCGGCTGGGTCCATAGCGAAGGGGGCCGCATAGAGAAGTCCCTGGACCTGAATCAGCAGTCCCTGGAGGAGGCACTCCCCACCGGCGATCTGGAGACGATCCATAATGCGACCATCAATGTAGGGGAAAATTATCTCCGGTTGGGCAATATCGAGAAGGCCCGCGAGGTACTGGAAAAGGCCTGGGAAGAGATCAAAGGCACGGGGATCACCTACACACGCTGGCGCTACAAAACCAGGCTCTTTATTGCCCTTGCGGAGCTGTATGAAAAAACCGGGGAGAGGAAAAAGGCCTTGTCCCTGGTCAACAAAGCCCTCCAAATGGGCAGGGACAAAGGCGCCAGGAAACACGAGGCCAGGGCCCTTTCTGTGAAAGCCGCGATACTTTCTCAAAGCCGGCCCGAAATGGCACGGCGATATCTCGAACAGGCCCTCGATCTGAGCGTTAAAATGAATGCGCGGACCCTTGCGGAACAGATCAGGGAGGGATTCGGGAATTGAGGGATTGAGAAATTGAGGGATTAAGGGATTGGAGAGAGCATGGAAGGAGGTTACTCCGTATGTGTTCGACCGAAGCATTCGCGGAGCATAGACATGAGTCGTTCTCGGGCATCGGCCGGAATCTCCTCCGTTGCCGCCCCTTTGCACAGTTGAATGGTCTTTCTCATGGACTCGACACACTCCCTGCACTCAGGGCAGTCACGAAAGTGTTGCTCGATCTCTCGACATACGTCAGGGTCCAGTTCACCGTCCAGGTATTCCGACAGCCTTTCAAAATCTTTTTTGCAGTCCTCCCTCATTGAACAACTCCCTCCTTATAGGCCGAGGATATCTTTTCCCTCAGGAAGAGGCGGGCCCGGTGCAGTCTCGTTTTGACAGATTGGGTAGATATTCCAAGGATATCAGCGGTTTCCTGCGTGCTGAAACCCTCCATGTCTCTCAGATTGAAGACCAGTCGATATTTGTGGGAAAGGGATTGAATGGCATTGTCGATAACATCCTTCAGTTCCGCCCTCAGCATGTTGTCCGAGGGATCCTCGGACCAGTCCGGGATTTCGTACGTTACATCCTCGCCATTTTGGGGGACAAAGGATTCCAGTGAGATCTCCCGGTCCGGTTCGCATTTCTTTTTGCGTCGTTTCCGGATACAGGCCGTGGTTGCGATTTTAAAGAGCCAGTTCTTTAATTTGGTCTCCTCCCGGAAGTCCCTAAGATATTTGAAGGCATTCAGGAAGGTCTCCTGGGCGATGTCTTCCGCATCCTGGAGATGGCCGCACATTTTGAGACCGAAGGTGAATATCCGATCCTCGTACCGTTCCACGATCTTTTCCATGGCCTCCATGGAGCCGGCCTTGAACTCGGAAATCAAACGATGGTCGATAGGTTCGGTGGCTATTTCGTTCATATAACATCCCTGCATCAGATCGGTTTTAAAAGAAGGTCGGTTCAACGGTTTCCATTCCCTGCATCGTGCATATGGGTCACTGTATATGAAAGCGCATCCAAGTTCAAATGGAATCCTGCAGGGCCGAAATTGGGATCGGGATCGTTGACTTTCAAAAACCCCTCCGGACATTCAATGGCCTGTCCCATTTTTTCTTGTTGGCGCCGTTTTGAGTCCGCCATCTCCGCCAGCCTTGGGCAGCACTCAAGCTATCATATCCGCGATCGCGGAACCTGATCCTTAATATCAAATGTGCGGCACCTTAAACTGCTCTTGACATTTTCATGCTTTTCTTGATAATATGGATGTTTATGTGAAAGGCTCCTTATGTGAAAGGGGCCTTAAAGGGAATTGTCCTGCGTTTCGTTCAGAAACCAATAAGAAATCGGAGTAGAGAGATTATCAGTGAGAAGGCTCGCGGTTTAGTTGTTGTCCCCTGTTTGGGGAGAGATAGCTATTGGCTCGGGTTTATTAATGTTTCCGGTTTGTCCGGATCGGGGGAGATTCATGATGAAAGTTCTCGTAAGTGATGCTCTATCTGAAGTGGGTGTGGAAATTTTCCAGGAAACGCCTGGAATCGATGTGGACGTTAACACCGGCCTCACACCGGATGAACTGAGGGGAATTATCGGCGGCTATGACGGCCTTGTGATAAGAAGCGCTACTCGGGTGACGGACGATATCCTCGAAGCGGCCGACCGCCTGAAGGTCATTGGGCGCGCCGGGATCGGTCTGGATAATGTCGATATCCCCGCAGCGAGCCAGCGTGGGATTGTGGTCATGAACACCCCTGAAGGGAATACCATCACCACTGCCGAGCATACCATGGCCATGATCATGTCCCTTTCACGGAATATTCCCCAGGCAACGGCCTCGCTCAAGGAAGGGAAATGGGAAAAGAAAAAGCTCAAAGGCCGTGAGCTTTATAACAAGACCCTGGGACTTATCGGCCTGGGACACATCGGCCGGATTGTGGCCGACAGGGCCAGGGGGATGAAGATGAAGGTCATTGTCTATGATCCCTATATCAAGCCTGACCGGATTGAAAAGCTCGATTTCGAACCGGTTTCCCTTGACGCCCTTTTGGATCGGGCGGACTACATTACCGTCCATACCCCCAAGACAGAAGAGACCAAAAATATGATTAACCGGGAACTCATCTCCAGGATGAAAAAGGGCGCCATGATCATCAACTGCGCCAGAGGTGGGATCGTTAATGAGGAGGATGTGTATGAGGCATTGAAATCGGGGCATCTGGGAGGAGCGGCTTTTGACGTATTCGAGACCGAGCCGCCCGGAAAGACACGTCTCATGGAGCTCTCTAATTTTATCTGCACTCCTCACCTGGGAGCGTCCACCAAAGAGGCCCAGGATAACGTGGCCAAAGATGTGGCCGAACAGATCGTCGCCTATCTCCTTCATGGAACAGTAAAGAACGCCGTCAATGTGCCCAGCATCAGCGAAGAACTCATGACGGTTTTGAGACCCTTTGTCACCCTCCTCGAGAGGATCGGTTCGCTACAGGCCCAGTTGGCCGAAAGCGCCCTGGTTAAGGTAGAGGTCCATTACCGAGGCGCCATCACCGAATACGATGTAACCCCGCTGACCACGGCCCTGCTCAAAGGGATGCTGACGCCGATTCTCAAGCACGATGTGAATTTTGTGAATGCCCCCTATATCGCAGCTGAACGGGGCATCGAGGTGGTGGAGTCAAAGAGCACTACTTCGGATGATTTTGCCAGCCTCGTGAAGGTCTCCGCCAAGAGCCTGGAGGGACAAAACATCGTATCCGGCACCATCTTTGGCAAGAATCTGCCCAGGATTCTGCGAATTAACAATTTTTATCTTGAGGCGATTCCCGAGGGACACATTCTCCTGATCCGAAATGAAAATACCCCGGGCGTCATCGGCGAGATCACCTCGGCCCTTGCCAGGCATCAGATCAACATCGGTCGCATGCAGGTGGGAGAGGAAAAGGAGAAGAAGCAGAATGTGATCCTCATAACCACCGGCGCCATTGTCGGAGATGAGATCCTTGAAGAGATCCGTTCTTTTAAGAATGTCTTTTCTGCACAGCGGATTGAATTATAGGGTAAATTGAGGAATTCAGGAATTGGGGGATGCGTGACGGAACATAGGTCATTTAGTCAATGTCGTCATCCGAAATTTTTAATCACAATGGTTCAGGAGTCAGATCATGGCAGAAGAAGATAAGGGCTTTGTCATAAAAGACAGACGATCGTTCGATGAGCAGGGGGAGCTCAAAAAGGACGATTCGGCGTCTGCAGAGGAAAAGGCGAAAAGGGAACCTGAAAAGAGGCCTCTCAAGGAAGAGACGGCATCGCCTCCCTTGCCCGAGGTCAACTTTTCATCCCTTATCCTCAGTCTCAGTTCCACGGCCTTTCTCCATTTAGGTGAGATCCCTGATCCCAGCACCGGGCAAAAAAGCAAGGACCTGGCATTGGCCAAGCATGTGATCGATACTATCGGGATGCTGAAGGAAAAAACCGAGGGCAACCTGACGAAGGAAGAGAAACCGCTCATCGAAAATATCCTGACAGAGCTCAGGTTGCGCTACGTAAAGGCGAAATAGGGAGCGGAAAAGATATAGGTATCGATAGAGCTCCAAATTCAGCATCGGCGTTCAGTCCTAGACCATTTGTGCGTCAAGTTTTATCGTTCCAAGTTTCAGTGGGTTTACACTTTATGGATGGAAGGTTTTTATGGGTTTCATGAAATATGCACCGGCGGTCGCTGACCGTCTTCACACGTGGCGTATGAGAAACGTCATTTCATGGCTGACCGCAGGGCTTATCGGGGCTGTTTTGGTCATTTCGGCATCACCGTCATTCGCCCAGTCAACCGGTCTCCTGCCAGCTGCCCCCGGCTCTTTTTCCACCTTGGTCAAAAAGGCGAAGGCGTCTGTGGTAAACATCAGCACTGTCAAGACCATTGCCGGCGGGTTGGGGCATCCCTTCTCTTTTGGTGGTCCCTCCGGACCCAACGATCCTTTAAGGGACTTCTTTGACCGGTTCTTTGGCGATCAGATGCCCAAGGACTTTAAACAGAAGAATCTTGGATCCGGTTTTATCATCGATACATCGGGGTTTATCCTGACGAATAACCATGTGGTGGAAAAGGCCGACGAGATCACTGTCAAGTTGGCGGACGGAAAGAGCTTTCTGGCCAAAATCGTAGGCCGCGATCCCAAGACCGATCTGGCCCTTATCCGTATAGAAAGCGACCATGAGCTGACGCCGCTCCCGATGGGCGATTCCGACAGACTGGAGGTCGGAGACTGGGTAGTGGCCATGGGAAACCCTTTTGGCCTTGACAACACGGTCACTGCCGGTATTGTCAGCGCCAAATACAGGCATATCGGGGCCGGGCCTTACGAGAACTTCATCCAGACCGATGCCTCCATCAACCCGGGAAACAGCGGGGGACCCCTGTTGAATACCGATGGGCAGGTCATCGGCATCAATACGGTTATTTTTTCCCAGAGCGGGGGAAGTATCGGTATCGGGTTTGCCATTCCCATCAACATGGCCAAAGAGATCCTGGATCAGTTGAAGAAAGGAAAGGTGGTCAGGGGCTGGTTAGGCGTCATGATCCAGAAGATTACCCCTGAACTCAAAGACAAGCTTGGTCTGGAGAACGAAAAGGGCGCCCTGGTGGCCGATGTCTCATCCGGGGGGCCTGCAGAAAAGGCCGGCATTCAGCGCGGGGATGTCGTTGTTTCCTTTGATGGCAAGAAGATTAATGAGATGAAAGATCTGCCCTATATCGTCGCCTCCACGCCCATAGGGAAGACCGTCTCGGTAGAGGTCATTCGAAAGGGGCGGAAAAGGCTTTTGGATGTCAAAATCGGAGAATTAAAAGAGGAAAGAAAGGACATTGAAGAAGAGGGCAAAAGCGGCACCGAAGAACGATTGGGTTTAAAGGTGGAGGAACTTACGCCGCAGTTGGCAAAAGATCTGGGTCTGGCTGAAACCGAGGGGCTTGTCATTGTTCAGGTGGATGGCAATTCGCCTGCAGCGGAAGCCGGCCTCAGGCCGGGCGATATCATTCTCGAATTGGATCAGCACCTTGTGAAAGATCCGGCTGATTTCCTGAAAAGGATCGAACGGTATAAGGAAGGCGACACCCTCCTCTTCCTGATAAAACGAGGAGATTCGTCCCTGTATGTGACAGTGAAGGTGGATGATTGACCCGGCAGACGTTCGTCCGGCTGAAAGGGATTGCGTATGCCACCATCAGCCGGCATTTACAAAATTCGAAGAAATAGCATCTGCAGGCGAGCGGCAGGAATACGACATGGTCTAACCTTCTAAGGGGCCATCTTCCTATCAACCACCCTGAGGCAGGGTCGTTTTATCTACTTAATGCGATATGGACACAGCATCCAGGCGACCATCAGATAAAGACCCATCGTCCATCGTCCATCGTCCATCGTCCATCCATTACGCGCCAGCCAAGCTGAACGTGCGACTAAAAGTTACCGGCCGCAGACCGGATGGGTATCATGAGCTGGTCTCTATCATGGTGCCTGTCGGGCTATATGACCGGCTTGATCTCCAGACGACGTCAGATAAGCGAATCAAGATCTCCTGCCGAGGCTTTTCCGCACCCGCCAACGAAGAAAACCTTGCTTGTCGAGCCGCCCGGGCCTTTTTTGGCAAAACAGGCATGAATGATGGGCTTTTCATAAGCCTTACGAAGAATATACCTGTCTCAGCCGGCTTAGGCGGCGGCAGCAGTGACGCCGCATGTGTACTCAAGGCCCTGAATCAAAGCCATGCCTTGCCGCTCACACCGGAGGAATTGGCAGAGTTGGCCCTCGGGCTTGGCGCAGATGTCCCCTTTTTCCTGGTAGAGAGGCCCTGCATTGCCAGGGGGATCGGGGAGGTCCTGGAACCGATTGAAAACTGGCCGGAACTCTGGTATATTATTGTCATGCCGCCTATTCAAGTTTCTACCTCCTGGGTCTATGGCAGTTTGGACCTGTCTCCGGCATCAAGCGAATTAGAGTTGACAAATGGGGCGTATGAGGATATTCTTCAACATTTAAATAGAAAGCCGCTCCTTATCGAGCGCATGTTGGAAAATGACTTGGAGCGGATTACGGCTGCCCGGTTTCCTGTCATCGAGCGCATAAAACATTTGTTGACAGAGGCGGGAGCGGATGGGGCACTGATGTCGGGCAGCGGTCCGAGCGTCTTTGGGGTTTTTCAATCGAAAGACAAGGCCCTCCGGGTCAAGGAGGCCCTGGTGAACAGCAGCCCTGGAGATATATTTCTGGTGCAAGGTCTTACCGGATCTTTAGCCTCCAACATCTGACCGCTCTACTGGGGTGTCGTCAAGTGGTAAGACACGGGCCTTTGGAGCCCGCATTCGGAGGTTCGAATCCTCCCACCCCAGCCAAAAGAGAATGGAAGAAGAGGACTCAATTTGGACCAGGAAATTAAATTGTTCGGAGGCACCTCAAATCCCGCGTTGACCCTCGAGGTCTGTAATTACCTGGGTACTAAACCGGGAAAGATCCTCGCCAAGACCTTCAGCGATGGAGAGATCCAGGTGGAAATCGGGGAGAATATCAGAGGCAGGGATGTCTTTGTGATCCAGTCCACCTCTACCCCTGTCAACGACAACCTGATGCAGCTCCTGATTATTATGGATGCCATGAGATGGGCCTCGGCCGAACGCGTCAGCGCGGTTATCCCCTATTATGGTTATGCTCGACAGGATCGGAAGGTCAAACCCAGGGTCCCCATCAGCGCAAAACTGGTCGCCGATCTCATCACCACCGCAGGGGCAAACCGGGTGGTATCCATGGATCTGCATGCAGGCCAGATTCAGGGCTACTTCAACATCCCTGTCGATAACATCTTCGCCGCCCCTATACTTCTGAAATATATACAAAAAAACCTTCAAGACGATCTGGTTATTATCTCGCCCGACGCCGGCGGCGTTGAGCGGGCCCGCGCCTTTGCCAAGCGCCTGGATGCGTCTTTGGCGATCATCGACAAGAGACGTGAAGCCCCGAATATAGCCCAGGCCATGAACATTATTGGAGAGGTGAAGGGCAAGACCGCCATCATCCTCGATGATATGGTCGATACCGCAGGGACGCTCACGCAGGCTGCCGCTGCGCTAAAGGACCGGGGTGCCCGCAAAATCCATGCCTGCTGCACGCATCCGGTCCTTTCGGGACCTTCCATCGAGAGAATCCAGGCCTCGCCGATTGACAGCCTGGTCGTCACCAACACCATCCCCCTGAATGACAAGGCCGGGGATTGCCGGAAAATCATTGTGTTATCCATTGCAGAACTGTTAGGAGAAACCATCAAAAGAAGCCATAACTCTCATTCAGTCAGCACGTTGTTCGTCTAATTAACCAGAAAAACGCCTGAAGATCTTCAGGCGTTTTTTCGCTTGTGAAAAATTTTATTAATTCGGGAGGATCCCATGCATCAGTTAACACTTGCCGCCCATGAAAGAGAATCCAGAGGAAAGGGAGCGGCCAGAAAATTAAGGAAAAATAATCAGTTGCCGGCCATATTCTATGGCCCGAGGACCGAGCCGATGATGCTGGCCGTCAATTACCATGAATTTGAGCGCATCACGAAGCTGTCCGGATTCGAGAATACGATTCTGGATCTTAAGATCACGTCTCGTCACGGGGAAGAGACCCGAAAGGCGATGGTCAAAGAACTCATGGTAGACCCCGTAAAAAGCGGCTTGCTTCATGCAGACTTCTACGAAATCTCCATGGATAAGGAGATCACCGTGGATATCCCCATCCGTCTGGTCGGAACGCCAGTAGGCGTAACAAACGGCGGGTTTCTTCAGGTTGTGCGGAGAGAACTGACCGTGTCCTGTCTCCCCGATAAGCTGATCGATTCCCTGGAAATCGATGTGTCTGGATTGGACATGGGAGATTCGGTTCATATTCGAGACATCGCGCTTCCAGAGGGGATTTCCTGCGTGGAAGAAGGAGACGCCCCTGTAGCCGTCGTCTCCGCACCCACGGGAGGATTGGAGGGGAGAGCTGAAGGGGAAATCGAGGAAGAAACGGCAGCCTCAGAAGAGGGAGCTGCTGAAGGAGTAAAGGGAGAAAAGAAAGGGGGTGAACAGTAACAGGCAATTTGCACTTGATTGTGGGCCTCGGAAATCCCGGACCGGGATATGAAACATCGAGACATAATACAGGGTTTAAGGTTATCGACCTGTGGTGCAAGGATTTGGGGCTGTCCCTAAACAGCCGCCGATTCCGTGCAAAGACCGTCCGGGCGGATTTCCGGGGGAATGCGATTATACTTCTTTGCCCCCTGACCTTCATGAATTTGAGCGGCGAATCGGTCAGGGCCTGTGCCAGCTATCACGCCCTGGAGATCAACAGGATTCTGGTGGTTCATGACGATCTCGACCTCCCCTTGGGGAGAATAAAGGTCGTCAAGAACGGCGGGGCCGGAGGGCACAAAGGTGTATCATCCATCATCCGACATCTGGGGAGCACCGAATTTTGCCGCGTGAAGGTCGGAATAGGTCGTCCACGATATCGTGAGGCCGTGGAAAGCTTTGTCCTGGCTCCCTTTTATGCCGATGAAAGGCAGCTTGCCCAAGAAGCGATCCGGGCGGCTGTGAACGCATGCGAACGATTTGTTTTGGAAGGGGTTGAATCGGCGATGAATCATATCAATCGCCTGAATTTAGTAAACTAAGGAGGAAAAAACTGATGCAGGGATTAACCGTTTATGCTCCCTTCTTGGGGATACTGAGCCTGGTTATTGCGTGGCTCATCTACGGCTATGTGAAAAAGCAGCCTAATGGCAACCAACTGATGCAGGAGCTGGAGTCTGCCATTCATACAGGCGCTATGGCCTTCCTGAAAAAAGAGTATTCCGTGCTTGTTTTTTTTATTGCAATTGTGTTTGTCCTTCTGGGCTGGGGGATTTCATGGAAAACCGCGGTTGCCTTCTTGACGGGAACGATATGCTCCATTGCCGCCGGCTATTCAGGGATGACGGCGGCCACAAAGGGCAATTCCAGGACCGCCGAGGCGGCCAATAAACATGGCCAGGCAAAGGCCCTGAATGTATCGTACTTTTCCGGATCGGTCATGGGTCTGGCCGTAGCAGGGCTTGGCATGCTGGGTCTGGGCTTCTGGTTCTGGTTCTATGGCGGTTCTCCGGACACGGCCCAGTACATCAACGGCTTTGCCATGGGGGCCAGTTCCATCGCCCTCTTTGCCCGTGTGGGCGGCGGGATCTACACCAAGGCCGCGGACGTGGGCGCCGACCTGGTGGGCAAGGTAGAGGCCGGCATTCCCGAGGATGACCCGCGCAATCCTGGGGTTATTGCAGACAATGTGGGCGACAATGTGGGGGATATCGCCGGCATGGGCGCCGATATTTTTGAATCGTTTGTGGGCTCGGTTATCGCCACCATCGCCATTGCCGCCACCCTGGCCATCAACACGCCCGAGACCCTCGCCGCGTTCATCAAAGAGTTCCCTGCCCTTCAGGGACTGGATGCCACGGCCATCAAGCTCAAATATATGGCCATGCCCATCCTGGTGGTCATGGCAGGCCTGCTCAGTTCGTTCGTCGGCGTATTCTCTATCAAGATTTTTCAGAAAGGGGATCCCGCGGGCGCCCTCCGATATACCACCTTTGTGGCGGCCATTATTTTCGTTGTTCTTACCTATATCGTCACCAAGTCCGTCGGCATGCCGATGGGGGCGTTCTGGGCGATTTTTTCCGGGCTCCTGTGCGGCATCGCCATCGGTCTTTTGGCCGAGTATTACACATCAGGACCGCCTGTCAAGTATATCGCCAAACAGTCCGAGACCGGTGCTGCCACGCTCCTTATCGCCGGGCTGGCCGTGGGTATGCAGTCCACATGGCTTCCGATCATGGGTATCTGTATCGCGACGTTTGTCGGCTACACCACGGCCGGGATCTACGGGATCGGTCTTTCCGCGGTGGGTATGCTGGCCACGGTGGGGGCGACCATGACCGTGGACGCCTATGGACCCATCGCCGACAACGCCGGCGGTATTTCGGAGATGTCCGGTTTGGGACCTGAAACACGGAAAATTACCGATAGTCTGGATGCCCTGGGCAACACCACCGCGGCCATCGGCAAGGGGTTTGCCATCGGTTCTGCGGCCCTGACGGCCCTGGCCCTGTTCGTGGCCTATATTCAGGCGGCAGGCCTTGACATGATCCGCCTCGACGACCCGATGGTGGTCATCGGCGTCTTCCTTGGCGCCATGGTTCCGATGGTCTGCGCGGCCCTTACCATGACCTCTGTGGGCAAGGCCGCCTTTGCCATCGTGGAGGAGATCCGTCGTCAGTTCCGAGAAATTCCGGGCCTTCTGGAAGGCAAACCAGGGGCCAAGCCCGACCCGGCCAGGTGTGTTTCCATTGCGACCGCCTCTTCCTTGAAAGAGATGGTGACGCCGGGCCTCATTGCGGTCCTCGCGCCTGTGGCCGTGGGCTTTCTGCTTGGAACCAAGACGCTGGGCGGGATGCTCTTGGGCGCCACGGTCATGGGGGCCTTCCTGGCCCTGTACATGGCCAACGCCGGCGGCGCCTGGGACAATGCCAAGAAATGGATCGAGGCTGGGAACTTGGGCGGAAAAGGCTCCAACAACCATAAGGCCGCCGTGGTAGGCGACACCGTGGGCGATCCGTTCAAAGACACCTCCGGTCCTGCCATGAACATCCTGATCAAGCTGATGTCGGTGGTGGCCCTGGTCCTTGCGCCCATTCTTCCGGTGGTCGGGTTGTTTCTGAGATAGGTGTTTGAGTAAAGAAAAATTGGCGTATATTCATATGGTTCACAGCCCGTAAGGCCTATGGCAGAAGGGGAAACCCTTTTGCCAACGGGCCTTACGGGCTGTGAGGCCTGATTCCGTGCCTGCGGAACCGTGCCTGAAATGGCCGCCTTTTAGAGCGGCCGTCCTGAGGAGTTGAGGGATAGTTTCCGCCTTCCCTGATGCCTCGCGATTTAAGTTAAGGAGGTCTAAATGTTCAGTGTGGGTGATTTGGCCGTATATCCTGCGCATGGCGTCGGCATCATCGAGAGGATTGAAAACCAGGAAATCTCCGGTTGTGAACAGGATTTTTATGTCATGCGAATTCTCGATAACAATATGATTATCATGATTCCAACCCGTAACGTGAACAATGTGGGCCTAAGGGAGATTATCAACGAAACAGAGCTTCCAAGGCTCTACTCCATCCTGGAAAAAAGAGACGTTGCCCTTGACAATCAGACCTGGAACCGGCGTTACAGAGAGTACATGGACAAGATTAAAACCGGTTCCGTCTTTGAGGTTGCCGAGGTGTATCGCGACCTGTTGATGCTGAGGGTGGAAAAGGAGCTTTCCTTTGGCGAAAGAAAGATGCTGGAAACTGCCCGAACCCTGCTGATCAAAGAAATATCCCTTGCAAAACAGATCGGCGAATCGCAGGTGGAGAAAGACCTCGACGGAATGTTTTCCTGATCCACATAATGATTTGCATCGTCCCTTTCCTCTGCGCATCGATAGAACGATCTCAGCACCCGTCAGCAAGTGTATGAATGTCACGGAATCCAGACAGGACATTTTTCAGTGAAATACCCGAGGACGATCAGGATACCCGGCTGGATGTCTTTCTCTGCAACAGCTCCATAGGTCTCTCTCGGTCACGGATACAATCGCTCATCAAGGAGGGGCATGCCAGGGTAAACGGTTCCCCTTCAAAGGCGAGTCATAAATTGAAGTCGGGGGATCGGGTCTTTCTTGCCGTCCCCCCCCCATCGGAAATGATTCTTACGCCCGATGACGTCGAATTCCGGGTGATACACGAAGACGACGCCTTGATCGTTTTATCAAAGCCTGCAGGGGTTGTGGTTCACCCGGGGGCCGGGCATTCAACCAAGACTCTGGTCCACGGGCTTCTCAAACACTGCAAGGACCTTTCTGGAATCGGGGGGACACTCAGGCCCGGGATTGTGCATCGGCTTGACAAGGACACGTCGGGGCTTATGGTGGCGGCAAAAAGCGATTTTGCCCACGCCTCGTTATCCGGACAATTCAAGGCAGGCCTGGTGAAAAAGCAATACCTGGCCCTTGTGCATGGACATCTGAGCGCAGAAAAGGGGGAAATCGACCTCCCCATCGCTCGACATCCCGTCCGACGCAAGGAGATGGCGGTTGTGGAGTCCGGCGGCAGGCATGCCTTGTCCCTGTGGCGGAAAGTGGCGGAATTTCAGTGCGGCTTTTCTCTCCTATCTGTTTCCATTAAGACAGGACGCACCCACCAGATTCGTGTGCATCTCTCTCACATCGGCCATCCGGTTGCAGGGGATCCTGTCTATGGCTACCGGCGTGACCGTCGGAAACCGCGCTCCACGCGTCAAGGTGACCTCCTGCCTGAGTTTGGCAGGCAGATGCTGCATGCCGGTTGTTTAGGGTTCATCCATCCGGTGACCCAAAACTATGTGGAGTTCGAATCGGCCCTGCCGTATGATATGAAACATGCGTTGGACCTCTTGAAATCACTGGATTTGCAACCATAATTCGGAATCCTGTTCTAAAAAGCCTTGACATCAGAAATAATGCGACTATAATAATGAGCATCTTAAATCTTTCCTGCCTTTCGGAGGATTCGGTATAGACCGGATATCTGTGTAGACTCCATAACAACTCTGCTGAGTAACTTTCATTAACTCACACAAAAGGGTTTTCGATACACGACCTCCTGTCTGCAAGAGGACTGGCGTGTCTTCAAAGTATGTCATTACAGCCGACCTGTGTTAGCGTCCATATTCCTTCTACTCGAGAGTCAGACACACAGGCGGCGGAAATATGGTGAGATTTCAATCGGATTACATACCATCCTGGATGCTCTATAGAAATCGTCATACAGTTGAGTGGCTGAACCGTTCCCCTGGAAAAGGCCCATCCCTATTGACCCGGCCGGGCGAAAAGCCTCTCCTCAACTGGAGGGTCGAATGTACGGGAAAACGAATGATCGGCAGACAATGGCAACCGCTTGACCGCTTGACCTTACAACCACTTAACCACTTAACCACCTCTTGGCGAGGCTGTGACTAACGGAGAGAAGAGATGAATCTTGTCGAACTTAAAGAAATGAAGATTAGCCAACTGACCGAAATGGCAAAAGAGTTTAACATTGAGGGGGCTTCCGGGATGCGGAAGCAGGATCTCACGTTTGCCCTGCTCCAGGCCCATTCCGCCCGAAACGGCTTGATATATGGTGAAGGGGTTCTGGAAATTCTTCCCGACGGCTTCGGGTTCCTGCGTGCCCCGGATGCCAACTACCTTCCCGGCCCTGACGATATCTACATCTCTCCCTCCCAGATCCGTCGATTTAACCTGAGAAAAGGGGATACGGTCTCCGGTCAGATACGGCCGCCAAAGGAATCAGAGCGGTATTTTGCCCTTTTGAAGGTGGAAAAGGTGAATCATCAGGACCCGGAGATATCCAGAGAAAAGATCCTGTTTGACAACCTCACCCCTCTCTATCCCGATAAGAGAATCCCATTGGAGGTCTCCTCTGACAATTATTCTACCAGAATCATGGATCTGATGACGCCGATCGGAAAGGGGCAGCGGGGTCTGATTGTCGCTCCTCCCAGGACGGGAAAGACCATGCTCCTTCAGAATGTCGCCAATGCCGTTTCTGCCAACGATAAAGAGATCCACAAGATCGTCCTCCTCATCGATGAAAGGCCGGAAGAAGTCACGGATATGGCTCGATCCGTGGACGCCGAGGTGATCAGTTCCACATTTGACGAACCCCCTCACCGCCACGTCCAGGTCGCGGAGATGGTCATTGAGAAGGCCAAGAGACTCGTCGAGCACAAGCTGGATGTCCTGATCCTCTTGGACAGCATCACCCGGTTGGCAAGGGCCTATAACTCGGTTGTTCCCCCCAGTGGAAAGATTCTCTCCGGCGGGCTCGACTCCAATGCACTCCACAAGCCCAAACGTTTCTTCGGAGCCGCCCGAAACATTGAGGAGGGGGGCAGTCTTACCATTATTGCCACGGCCCTCATCGACACGGGGAGCAGGATGGATGAGGTTATCTTCGAGGAATTCAAGGGCACGGGAAATATGGAAATTCACCTGGATCGGAAGTTGAGCGACAGGCGTGTTTTCCCATCTATTGACATCAATCTCTCAGGGACCCGTAAGGAAGAACTCCTGTTGGATGAGGCGGATCTCAACCGCATCTGGATTTTGCGCAAGCTCCTTGCGCCCCTGACGCCGGTGGACAGCATGGAATTCTTGCTTGAAAAGATTAAGGGAACAAAGGATAATAAAGAGTTCTTGGCTTCAATGAGCGACTAATTTTAACGAGGAGATAGCAAAGATGAAAAAGGGAATCCATCCGGAATACTACAAGACCACAGTCCGCTGCGCGTGCGGCAATGAATTTGAAACCGGTTCCACTGTCAAGGAAATGAATGTTGAAATTTGCTCCAAATGTCATCCGTTTTTCACGGGCAAACAGAAGCTGGTAGACTCAGCAGGAAGGGTGGAACGCTTCCGAAAAAAGTATGCCACATTCAACAAGGCCCAGTCCGAAAGCAAGGCCGCAGATTAAGACAGATATGGCACCCCATTAACTGGATCGATGTCGGGACCCAAGACCTCTCTCCGCCCCCAACACCTGCCTGATCATCTCGCCTGAAGGCGTCCGGTGACGGCTGGGTCACTTTCTCTGCAAGCGCCCGGCCATGGCGCCCCCGTTGGAATGAAACTTGGAAAATCGGCCCGGATGTTGTTTGCCGGAATGGCGTTGATGAAAGCCCGGTGTGGTGGGGTGGCACAGGGCCCGGATCGCATCGGACAATGCCGGGCTTGAGGATTTCTGAGCAGCGTTGGAAAATGATCTCTTGAGGTTTGTGTGGATGTTTGCCAAAGTCGAGGAAATTGAAGAGCGCTATAAGGAGCTGGAGGCCGATCTGGGACGTCCCGAGGTCATCCGGGATCAAAAGACCTATCAGACCTATGCCAAGGAGCGTAGTAACCTTGCTCCCATTGTGAAAAGCTACAGGGAATTCAAGTCGCTTCAAGATGAGATGGAAAGCAGCCGATTGTTGCTGGAAGATCCCGACAATGACATCCGACACCTGGCCAGGGAAGAAGTCGAGGCCCTGGAGGCAAGGCTTTTACGTGTGGAACAGGAACTCAAGCTCTTGCTGATCCCCAAGAATCCCAACGACGATAGGAACATCCTTTTGGAGATACGGGCGGGTACCGGCGGGGAAGAGGCAGCGCTTTTTGCCGCCGACCTGTTCAGGATGTACAGCCGCTACGCCGAACTGAGGGGGTGGAAAACAGAAATCCTCAGCCAGCACCTGACAGGGATCGGAGGGCTCAAGGAAATCATCGTCCTTGTGGCAGGGGAGAAGGTGTACAGCCGGCTCAAGTATGAAAGCGGGGTTCACCGGGTCCAGCGAGTTCCCGAGACAGAGACTCAAGGACGAATACACACGTCGGCGGTTACCGTGGCGATTCTTCCGGAAGCCGAGGAAATCGACGTGGAGATCGACCCCGAGGACCTGCGGATAGATTTATACCGTTCATCAGGACCTGGCGGGCAGCATGTCAACAAGACGGCCTCTGCAGTCCGACTCACGCATCTCCCTTCCGGCCTCGTCGTGACCTGCCAGGATGAAAAGTCCCAGCACAAGAACAAGGCAAAGGCGATGAAGGTCCTGAGGTCCCGACTCCTGGATATAGAGATCTCCGAGCAGCAATCCAAGATTTCCGAGGAGCGTCGGACCATGGTAGGTTCGGGCGACAGGAGCGAGAGGATCCGGACCTATAATTTTCCCCAGGCCAGGGTCACGGATCACAGGATCGGGCTTACCCTCTACAAATTGGAGGCCTTTTTACAGGGGGAACTGGACCTTGTTATCGAACCCCTCATTACCCACTTTCAGACGGAGCTGCTCAAAAAGGCCGACGGGAACTGAGCCGGAATGTCTCCAAAGACATGGCAAATTAAAGATCTCCTCAAGGTATCGAGCGACTACCTGAGAGACAAGGGGATCGAAAACCCCCGTCTAAACGCCGAGGTGCTCCTGGCCCACCTGCTCCATATGGAACGGGTGGGTCTCTATCTCAATTTCGACCAGCCGCTCACCGAAACGGAACTCTCCTTTTTCCGTTCTCTCATCAAACGGCGGCTGCATCACGAACCCCTGCAGTATATCACCGGAACCCAGGAGTTCTGGTCCCTCGACTTTACCGTAAACCCCCATGTGCTTATCCCCAGGCCCGAGACCGAAATCATCGTGGAACAGGGAATTGCACTCGCAAAAAGCCTTAAACCAAATAATCAAGGCCTACAGATCCTCGACCTGGGCACAGGGTGTGGGGCCATTGCCATTGCCCTGGCCAAGGAAATTCCCGAGGCAAGCGTCTGGGCAACGGATATATCCGACGAGGCCCTGGGCGTTGCCCGGATGAATGCATCGAAGCACGGCGTATCCGAGAGGGTCTGCTTTTGCCAGGGAGATCTGTGGGAACACCTTCCGGAGGGGGTTAACCGTTTTGATATGATTGTCTCCAACCCTCCTTATGTCTCTACCGAGGAATACAATGATTTATCCCCGGAGGTTCGCGATTATGAACCCCGCCGGGCCTTGGAGGCCCGGGAGGGAGGGATGTATTACATTGAAAAGATCATCAACGGGGCGCACGATTTTTTGAATCCCGGTGGATGGATGATCCTGGAAATGGCGCCGTGGCAGACGCAAAAGGCACTGGACATCATCACCCGGACGGGGCAGTACCAGCAAGAGACCCGGATCAAAGACTACAGCCGCCGTTATCGGGTGGTGATGGCACAGGGATTGAGGGATTGAGGAATCGGGGTGTTTTTGTTGATTCTGATTCCTGAATTGCAATTCGCCAATGAAAGGGTATATCGATGTCCGTATCAGAAAACAAAGGGTGGGAGGCCAGGCTGGTAGCACCCGGCAAGGTCCTTTCAAAGGTCCGGCCCGGCATGAGTATTTTTCTGGGGACCGGGGTCGCAGAACCGAGGACTTTGGTGAGGAGTCTGATGGCCTCTGACTCCGGAAATCTCCGCGATCTGGAATTCATACAACTGGTTAGTTTCGGGCAGGCCGTATCCATTGCAGAAGAAAATACGCAAAAATTCCGGCTCAAGACCTTTTTTTCCGGGTGGGTGGCCAGCGAGGCCATCACTGCCGGCCGGGTAGACCTGATCCCGACCCCCTTTTCCCGTATCCCGCACCTCATTGAATCGGGAGCCATCGGGATCGACGCGGCCTTTATCCAGATCACGCCCCCTGATGATTGGGGATATTGCAGCCTTGGGCCTTCAATAGACGCCGCCAGGCAGGCCATGGCCCAGGCCTCCCTGGTGGTGGGCGAGATCAATGATCTGGCCCCCCGTACCCTGGGCGATACCTTTGTTCACATCGATGATTTTGATTACCTTGTTGAGGCAACCGAGCCGCCCATCTATTTTCCCCGCTGGCCGGTTGACGATGTCTATGACAAGCTGGGGGCCAATGTGGCTTACCTGATCCAAGACGGAAGCTGCATTGCATTTTCCGTCGGTCCCCTCTTCGATGCCCTGGCCCCCCATCTGAAGAGAAAGCGGCATCTGGGGATCCATTCCCCCTTTTTTACCGATGCCCTCATGGATCTGGTCAAAAGCGGGGCCGTCAGCAACCGGCGCAAGGGCATTTTTCTGGGCAAGTCGGTTACCGCCTATGCCATCGGTACGGAAGAGCTGATGCGCTGGCTGCATCGCAACCCCCTGATCGAGTTTCAGGGGATCGACGTGGTGGCGGACCCCATGAGAATCGGGGCCAATGACCGTTTTATCGTGGTCTTGCCGGCCCGCAAGGTGGATCTGACCGGCGGCATTGCCCTGCACACCGGGAAGGGGAATGTAGGGGCCGGACCGGGTGAGGCGCAGGAGTTCTTCACGGGGGCGGCCTTTTCCAAAGGGGGACGCACCATCTTTGCCCTGCCGAGCCGCAATCTGAAAAGCGAACCCAACATTATCATTTCAGTGGAAGATTATCCCAACCAGTTTTCCAACCGGGAATCCCTGGATCTGGTGGTGACGGAGTACGGCGTGGCTACCATGACGGGCCGAACGACCCGCGAGCGCGCCCTGGCCCTCATCGACATCGCCCATCCCGATGACCGGGCAGAGCTGGTCCGCCTTGCCAAGGAACGGCACCTGTTGTTCCCTGACCAGCGTTACCTTGCGGAATCAGGGCACCTTTACCCGGATGAACTGGCCTGCGACCATGTATTCAGCAATGGGCTTTCGGTTCGTTTCCGCGCTATCAAGCCCTCTGATGTGGATGAAATGAGGCGTCTTTTTTACCGTTTTTCGGACACAACGGTCTATTACCGCTACTTTTCTCCCATAAAGACCATGCCCCATGCCAAGATGCAGGAGTATGTGAATATCGATTACCGAAGGACCCTGTCCATCGTCGGGTTGATTGGCGAGCCGGGAGAGGGACGCATCATTGCCGAGGCCCGGTATGTGCAACTCCATGACCTTCCCTATGCGGATGTGGCCTTTGTCGTGGACGAAGAATACCAAAAAAGAGGGATCGCAACATTCCTCCTCGCAATGCTCACGAAAATTGCCAAGGAAAAAGGGATCGAGGGTTTCAGGGCCGATGTGCTGGCCACCAACACATCGATGTTGAAGGTCTTTGAATCTGCGGCTGAGGGACCCATCCAGGCTGTTATGGAAGGCGGGGTGTACCAACTGACCATCCCCTTTTTGGAAAAAGGGGATGAACCATAGCCGGGGCCGAGGTTATGCCGCGAGTCATTGATCTGGAAAAGGGGAGGCTCCTGTTGGCGGTGAGACGGGGCTTCCGGAACTGGACAAGCCGATTTAAGGAAGATTTCGGGTCTGATACCCGGCTGTGTGATCTCTCCTTTAAAACCCTCTCCTGTCTGGCCCAGGGGAGAGACAAGGGCGCCTTTTACCTGTACGATCTGATTATGAGCCTCAAGGGGCTGGGTTCAGGATTCGAGTTCCATGAACTGGGTCCGAAAAAAAAGATGGCGGTGATGGATCTGCATCTGTTTCTGCTGGATCGCGTCCGGTTCGAATGCATGAAGAGACTGGGTTGGCTGGAGAGCTATCCGGGTGAGGAATTTACGCTGGTGGAACTGATCATCCGTTTCGACAGATTAGCTCCGGGGCTTCAGGCAAGAATACCCCTTCTCAGCCGGGATCACCCTGACTATTCGCGGTTCTCCATGGCAAATGCCTTTGACAAGGAGGGGGTTATCAGAAGGCTGATACCCAGGCTCATGAAAGAGATCGAAGGCTACTCCGACACCTTATAAACGTTGTCCCCTTCTCTGACCCTTTGCTTGACCTTCACCCCTACGAGGTCGCCGGCCTTGACTTCATCAATCGGTTGATTATCAACCTCCATGGTGGCGATCTCTTCTGTAAAATCGGTGGTGTGGCCTTTGTATCTCAGCAAATCCCCCTTTTTGATGGTTCCGTGCGTCACCTCAAGGGCGGCCACACTCGGCTTGGCGAAAAACTTGACGATCACTCCAACCTGCTCTTCGGCCATGACAATACCTCCTATAAGGTTCAGAGGTTCAAGGTTTAGAGTTCCAGAGGGTTATAGGGGTTCAAGGTTCGGAGGCTTTGAGGTTCCTCTGGTTCCTGCGCTCCAGAGTGGGTATGAATACCAGCTTGTGCCGCATCCTCTATTTCCTATCCCCTTCTCATGCAGTTGTCAAGAAAAGAGCGTTTTTTCGTGATTGAAGGAACGAGGCATGTGTGTTAAGCAAAAGTGTGCCCAATCCGGTTCGGAGGGCGGGAGGCATTTCGTTTCTCGAAAAAGAAAAGGGGATAAGGACATCCTGCCGTGACAAAGAAGGGAATGATAGGTGCCCTGTTCACCCTGAGTCTGTTCTGCTCAGGATGCGATGTGGCCTATCTGTTTCATGCGGCCGCGGGTCAGTTTCGTCTTCTCAATGACTCGATCCCGATCCAGGAGGCCTTGAATGAGAGGTCCCTTCCCCCTGATGAACAGGAAAGGCTTCGACGGGTTGCTCATATCAAGGCGTTCGGAGAAAAGGATCTGGGATTAAGAGAGACGGACAACTACAAAACGGTTTATCTCTCCTCTTCCCAACGTCCCATCTATACCGTGTCCGCCTCTCCCAGGGACCGTCTCTGTCATAAGACCTGGTGGTTTCCTTTTATAGGAGACATCCCCTACCTGGGATTTTTTGATCTGGAAAGGGCCAAGGAGGAGCGGGATCGACTTGTAGCCCAGGGTCTGGATGTGTCCATCGGCGTTGCAGATGCGTACAGCACCCTGGGCTGGTTCAAAGACCCTGTCACCTTGAATCTGATCCAGAAGCCCACCCCCGATCTGGCGGAGATCATCCTCCACGAGATGACGCACACGTCCCTCTATCTCAAGGGTCAGAGCGCATTCAACGAAGGTCTGGCCGTCCTGGTAGGGAAGGTGGGGGCGTTTCTCTTTTTCGAGCAAGGCTTCGGGCCGTCACACCCCTTTACCCTGAAGGCGAAAGCGTCTATCGACGATGAACGTCTCTTCTCCAGATTCCTGGCGTCTCTGATGGATGAACTGGAGCTGCTCTATGGATCCTCCCTGACCTGTGAGGAAAAACTGGCCCGGAGAGAGGGGGTCTTCATGAAATTCCTTGAACGATTCAAGGTCATCAAAGGAGAGTTCAAGACAGCCCGATTTGCCCGCTTTGATCAGAGGCCCCTCAACAACGCCACCATCCTGGCAGTGGGCTTGTATCACCGCCATTTTGAACTCTTTGAGGCAGTGCTGGAGGCAAAAGGAGGATCTATCAGGGAAGTGCTTTCATTTTTTGAAGGGCTCAGCAAGGAAAGCAACGATCTCCTCAAGACCACAGAGATATGGCTGGAGGGCCGTCCAACCCCTCATACATAGAACATGCCCGAGGCAATCACCGGAGGGTCTTCCACGTCGAATGCATGGACAATCTCCTGGTACATCCGTTGTTTCATCACGGCAATCACCCCTCTCCGCTTGTTGAGTCCCTTTGCAAAGGAAAGGGCCTCGTTCATAAGGTCATTCAGGTGGCATGCCTTCGTGATTATGTGATGGGCCGCACACTCCTCGGCCGTTGCCCTCTTGCCCGTATAATGAAGTTCCTCCATCTTGTACTGGGGAATGGCCTTTTTGATAAGCGCAATCATCCCCGGGAGGAACGGGATGCCCAGGTCGACCTCGGGAAAGCAGAAGAAGCCCCGGTCAGAGCGCATGAACCGGAAATCAAAGGCACAGCTCATAATGGCGCCGCCGGCAAAGGCATGCCCCGATATGGCGGCAATGGTGGGCATGGGATAGAGCAGGATCCGCTTGAAGAGCCGGTTCATGGTGTAAAAGAAGTTGGCGGCAGTGTCTCGGTCTCCTTTCTTGATACAAGGCGCCAGCCAGTCCAGGTCGATCCCGTTGCAGAATATCTTTTCGTGGGAGGCGGTCACTACCAGGGCACAGGCGTCGGTATCCGCCTCGATCTGATCCAACGCCCGAAGAAACGCCTCCAAAAAGGGCAAATTGAATCGGTTTTCCCCGTCATTCATGGTCAAAACCGCCACCCTGTCATCCAGTTCAAATTCTATCGCGGCCATGTTGCACCACCCTCCTCTCTATTTTTGAACATCGCCGGTACGCTCTCGTGCCTCATCCCCCCGTCGATGTTTATCAAAGATCAATCTCAGGACATTTTGGTCCCCTTCCCGCCGGTACCATGCCTCGTCTGCCATTTCTTTTACGAAAAACACACCCAATCCACCCACTTTTCTATCAAAGATATCGGCGGTTAGATCCGGGTCCGGAACGTCCAAGATATTGAAAGGGACTCCTGTGTCAGAGAATTCCACCATCAGTCTGGCATTTTCTGC
>JAWOIH010000097.1:0-13386 GCA_046484725.1 Candidatus Desulfacyla sp.
TCATCTTCGACCATCACGGCTCCGAGAGTCTTCGCCTGCGCCACTCCGGCCTCCAGCAAATCAGCCCCGGTGGAATCCCCGGGAACCCCGTAATAATTCCCTATCCTCTCCGCCATTCCAAGACTCTCCCCACCCTTTGAAACAACAAGCGTGGTCAGCCCGGCTCTAAGCGTATATAGCGAAGCCGAAATGCCGGAAGGCCCTTTTCCTATGATCATCACATCATAAACCGCCTCTGCCTGAATCATCGCATGTCTCCCACTGTATTGACAAGATCATTGTATGTCACCGCTCCCCTGGCAGCAGCCCTTATATAACCATCGGCGTCTATGATGATCGTCCTTGGTATTGTATCTATTCCATAGGTTTTGGAAGAATTTCCGGCAACATCAAGATAGAAGTCCAGGTTCGTAATCTTCATTTGTTCGATGAACCGAATAATCTCGCCGGCCGGTTCCGTCACATTGAGAGCTATTACAACCGTATTCATTTCAGCCAGAACCGGAACCGCCCTGTCGAAATCCGGAAGCTCGTCCACACATGGCGGGCAGAAGACCGCCCAGAAATTTATGACTACGGTCTTTCCCCTGAAGTCGCTTAGCCTGTAGGCGGCGCCGTCCAATCCGGCGAATTCAATGTCCGGGGCTTTCGTCCTGTCATCAAATATCGTAAAGCGGGAGGATGCATTGCCGCCGTCCTCCCGGGATGGCGTCCTTGCATTTATTCCGCGCAATAGGAAAAACGCTATGACTGCGGCAAGAACCACAGTTGCTCCGATAAGAATATAAGTCAATGTCCTGTTTCTGTTCATAACAGCTCCAAAAAATTATTCAGGCCTATATATTACCCGTAAAGGCCCGATGGTAACGTTTTTGGATACAAGCCGGGAATATGTTCAGTCGCGCTTGAATCTTCTCAGCATCATATGATATCCCGTGAACGAAACCGCACTTACGGCCGCCAGAAGCACCGTATGGGTAATCCACCCGATGAAAAACTCCAGCGCCATGCTGTCGATTCCCAGCAGCATGAACTCGTTCCCCAGAATCAATGCCGTCAGAAGGCACACTGCCCCGAAATATCTCCAGAAGGATGTCGAAACAACATTCTTTGATTTTTCGATGGGTCTTTTTGGAAAATAAAATACCGATGGGAACCGGAAAATAAATGACATGACTATCAGAGCAAGGGCGGAGAACATCACCGCCACCGTCATGATTGCAAGAATCCTTGTGGTAAAGATATTGGAATTTCCATTCTCAATTGTTTTTTGAGCAATTATTATGGCCGGTACGGATGTGATCGGAATTAGCAATATCAGAGCCATGATGGAAAGGTAAAACTCCAGGAATATGAATGAAACCTTGAGAAATCCGTTTTTTATCCCTCCCAGGATCAAATCAACCGTTTTTTCCCTGCTGCCCCGGAGTGTTTCATAGTACATGTTCATGAAACCCGATGCCAGAACTCCCGAAATCAAACCCAGTATAGCGGCCACAATTCCCGCGATAGGCAGTATCAGGGCGATGTTTCCAATCGTATAAAGCTCCTTTGATATATAGACGAGCGAATCCGTCCAACTGTCGGAGTTGATTGCACCCAGGTTCTGCAAAATACCGATCAAAGGATTGAAGATCTGAAATATGGAATACAATAAAGAAAGCACCGCAATATATATTATCAGGAAGGGACGCCTCGCAAAGGATGAGTATGTTGTTTTCAGAAAAGCCATCGGACACCTCCGTAAGCAACATTATAGCACAAGGATATTTGTAGTGTAAACTTAACATGCCATATGTTATTATGTTATTGCTTTTTGACCGGACGGAGGTTGGCAATGAATGAAATGAGCAACAGGGACCGCTTTGTTTCCCTGATGGAATATAAACCGGTGGACAGGATTCCGAACCATGAGGTCGGGGTCTGGGCACAGACGATTGACCGATGGAGGACTGAGGGCCTTGCGACCGGCGAATACGAATGGAACTGGTTTGTCGGGGATCCAAAATGGGATATGGACCACAGGGAGTACCTACCCATTGATTTCGGCTTGATTCCCGGCTTTGAGGAACAGATAATCGAGGAAACCGAAAGGTATATAATCAAAAGACATGCTTCGGGAATCGTTACAAAGGCGTTGAAGGAAGGCGCGGTCGGTAACAGCCGGTCATGCATGGACCAGTATCTTTCGTTCCCCGTGGAGTCGGAGAACGACTTCGAAAAACTCCGGAAACGCCTCATTCCCGACATTTCCTTAAGATATCCAAAGGACTGGCTAGAAAAAATCGACGGGTGGAACAACCGCAGCCACGTTCTCGTCATGAGCAGAAACTGCGGCACAAAGGGTTTTTTCTGGCGTGCGAGGGAATGGATGGGAACCGAGAATCTATGTTACGCCTGGTACGACATGCCCGGATTGATGAACGAAATGATGGAATTCATAGCTGATTTCACAATCGAGCTCTCAAAACCCATTCTTGAAAAGATCAGTCCCGACTACATATTCATCAACGAGGACATGGCGATGAAGAACGGTCCTCTTTTAAGTCCCGAACAATACAGGGAGTTCATTTTTCCCCATATGCGCCGAATGGTCGACTTCTTCAAAAGCAAAGGGGTAAGGTATGCGGTTGTGGACACGGACGGCAACAGCGAGCCCTTGCTTCCGCTCCTGATGGACGCGGGCGTCGATGCCATCTGGCCCATGGAGAGGGCGTCCCAGGACCAGGATCCAATTGAGCTTCGCAAAAAGTATGGCAGGGACCTTCGGCTTTGGGGAGGGGTCGATAAAAGGGAGCTGGCTAAGGGTCCGCGTGAAATCGAGAATCACCTTGCCTCCCTTCTTCCACTTGTAGAACAGGGAGGCTTCATTCCCACAGTGGATCATCTTGTCCCGCCCGATGTATCACTTGAAAACTTCAAGTATTACATGAAGAGGAAACAGGATCTCCTCCGGGGTAAATTCTGATGAATCCCTTTGCAAATGTATTTAGTGTCAGCCCGGTCATGACGTATCGCCGCCCGAATGGAAATTCAAGGAGCACCGAATATCCCACCCGGCGCCAATCATTGCATTTGACCCGGGGGCACTGCAATTTGATATCAACAAAGTTTTAAATATTTAGAGACGGAGGAATAAGCATGAATTCACGTGAACGGGTATTTGCGGCGCTGAACTATGAACCTTTCGACAGGATGCCGGCTCATTATTACGGTACGCCCGAAATAAACAAGGCCTTGATGGACAGACTCGGACTGAAGACAAGAATACAGATAAACGAGTATTTTGGATGCGATCTTCGCCATGTGTCCCCGGATTATATCGGTCCTGCCATGAGAACATTCGAAGATGGCAGCGTCGAGGGGCTCAACGGTGAAAGGTATAAGACCATTTCGTTCGGCCACGGGACTTATTCTGAACCATCCTTCCTTCCATTTGAAAACACGGAGGATCCCGAAGAGCTTTCCGGTTTCCGCTTTCCGTCCGCCGACTGGTATGACTATTCCATGATAAAAACCCGCTGCGAGGAGCTAAAGGGTTTTGCAATTGAAATTGAAGGTGCGGGAACCCCCGACTTTATCAACGGCATCGCCCGGTACAGGGGCGTGCAGAAAGTAATGTTCGACATTGCGGTCGAGGATCCCGTTTATCTCGCACTGGTTCAGAAGAGATTCGACTTCCTGTATGAAAAAACAGAAAGAACCCTGAAAGCCGCGGAAGGACTCGTTGATATAGTGGGCCTGGGTGAAGACCTTGGCGACCAGAACGGTTTGCTGATCAGTCCCTCGTCTTATGAAAGCATTTTCAGGGAGAAACACCAGGCGTTCATAGATCTGGCCCACAAATATGGTGCAAAGGCAATGATGCACTGCTGCGGTAGCTGCAGAAAGCTGATTCCGGCCTTCATTGGTATGGGCCTCGATATACTCGAGGTCGTGCAGGTCGATACCACGGGAATGGACATATCGGAGCTTCATGCCGAATTCCATGGAAAACTGGCCTTTTGCGGCAGCATGAGCGTCCAGCATACGCTTCCTTACGGGTCGGTGGACGATGTAATAAGGGAAGTCGAGTTAAGAAAAAGGCTGTTCGGCGGAGGCGGCATGATAATTGCTCCCACGCATCATATACAGGCGGGAACGCCTGTTGAGAACATCCTTGCCATGTACAGGGCCATCGGCTCTATGAAAGAATGAATCCCGGCGATTGCCGCATTACATCAGGTTGCGGTACTCGGTCGGCGAAATGCCGAAGAATTTCTTGAATATCTTTGTGAAATGCGCCACATCCTTGTACCCGAGAGCATTCGCTATTTCATATACTTTTTTGTTGGTTGTCTTAAGGAGCTGTCTTGCCGAGTTCATTTTATTCTTGATCAGATGTTCGCTGAAGCTTTCCCCTGTTTCCTGACTGAAAATCTTGCTCAGGTAGCTTGGATGAATCTGCAGGCGCTCCGCCACCGAAACCAGGCTTATTCCCCCGTCCTGGCTCCTCATCAAGAAGGGCTTCAAGGCCCGGGGAATCGATGAAGAACCGATGCTGGCCCACAGCTTCGAGAGGGTCATGCCGGGCAAGGAATATGTGCGGTCGGTGAGGGATTTCTGGCGCGTGTGCAGCGGCATCAACCCGGAGAGCAGGGAACGGGTGACCCGTTTTCTCTCCGATGTCCTCAATGTGGAAAAGTTTCCCCTGACCGTACTCGACCGGCCCATCGAGAGCGAGACCTGCAAGATCGTGGAAAACAGCTACCGGGCCACCATACTGGCCTTTCTCAACGAGTGGAGCCTCTTTGCCGAGACCAACGGGGTGGATATCATCAAGGTGATCGATGCCATCAAGGTTCGCCCCACCCACAGCAATATCCTCTTTCCGGGCCCCGGCATCGGCGGATACTGCCTCCCCAAGGACGGGGGGCTGGGCCTATGGGCCTATAAGCACCTGATGGGGTTCGAGAACGACATCTTCAGGATCACGCCTGAGGCCATCAACATCAACGACACGAGGGCCCTCCATGCGGCCCAGTTGGTGCGCGACGCCCTGAGAAACATGGGACGCATCGTGGCCGCCTCCCAGATCGCCCTTCTCGGGGTCTCCTACCGGGAGGATGTGGGGGACACCCGTTACAGCGGCTCCGAGATTGTGGCTCGAAAACTGACCGAAATGGGGGCCGATGTCAGGGCCCATGACCCCTATGTGAAGCACTGGTGGGAATTGGAAAAGCAGGAATCTTACCCGGCCGTGGGCGCCAGTTGGTCGCGTTTTTTCCGCAACCAGGAACACCTGGCCGACTTTTCCATGACGCCGGACCTGGAAACGGCGCTGAAGGGATCCGATGCGGTCGTTCTGGCGGTCCGGCACCGACCCTATCTGGAACTCCACCCGGACGAGGTGGTCCGGATGGCAGGCGGCCCCCTGGCGGTGGTGGACTGCTTCGGGATACTGGACGACGCCAATATCGAACGATATTTCGAGTTGGGCTGCGAGGTCAAGGGGATGGGCCGTGGTCATATCAACCGGATAAAGGATAGCGTGCGCAAGAGAAAGGCATAGGAACAAATAGTCATTTTTCAATATTCAATCCCAAAAGGAGGATGCCATGAAAAAATTCGCGTTTTTTTTAGTCGCCTGGTCCCTGTTGACCGGTGCCGCATGGGCGGATTCCATCAAGATCCCTGTAGCGGCAGCCTTTACCGGCCAGTTGGCCTCGTTCGGCGAGGGGATCAAAAATGCGGCGATCCTGAAGGGGGAAGAGATCAATGCCGCGGGGGGCATCAACGGCAAGAAGGTCAATATCGTATTGGAGGATGAACTGTGCGATCCCAAAGAGGCGGCCACCGTCGCCACCAAACTGGCCAATGACCCGGATGTCCCGGTCGTCATAGGGCATCTTTGCAGTTCTGCCTCCCTGGCGGCCCTTCCCATTTACCGCGAGGCCAAACTTCCGGCCATATCCCCCGCCTCTACCAACGTCAGCATTGGAAAGATGAGCCCGTTCTATTTCCGGAATGTCTACAAGGATGACTTCCAGGGACTGTTTCTGGCTAAATACGCAAAGGAAGCGAGAGGACTCCAGAAGGTGGCGGTCTTTTATGAGGTCAACGACTATTCCATGGGATTGATGCTGGCCTTTATGGCGGAGGCCAAGCGTCTGGGCATCAAGGTCCTGGGCACAGAGGCCTATACATCGGACACCACGGATTTCAAGCCCCAACTCACCAAGTTCAAGATGATGAAGCCCGACGCCATCTTTATCCCCGGGTATGCCCCCCAGGGAACGCTCATTGTCTCGCAGGCGAGGGGTCTCGGCATGAAGAACGTGGCCTTTTTCGGTGCGGACGGGCTCGATGACGACCTGATGTTAAAAAACCCGGACGCGGAAGGCCTTTTTGTGACAACGCCCTTTCTGCCGGATAAGGCAGGGCCCCAGGCCGCCGGTTTTATCGAGGCCTACAAGAAGAAATACGGCAAGGAACCCAACTGGTTTGCCGCCAATGCCTACGATGGGGTGGGCATGGCGGCCCAGGCCATTGCAGCGGTAGGCCCGGACAGGGTCAAGATCCGGGACTACCTGGCTTCCATCGATTCAAAGGAAAAGGCATATAAGGGGGTTGCCGGCAATACCTATTTTGACAAAAACGGTGATTGCCTGAAAGACGCATTTGTCAAGGAAATCAAAAACGGCAAATGGGTCAGCGCTGAAAAACAACTGCAGTGATCCGTTCAGGACAGAACTCAGAGGGCAGGTTGAGTAGCGACCTGCCCTTTTTGCAGCATTCCGTGTTCATTTTTAGCTCAATCTGAAGGCCGTTGCCAGGGGATATTGCGGTGGAAAATCTTCTCGAGTACTCGAGTCTTTTTCTCCAGCAGTTTGTGAACGGCATTACCTTGGGCGGGGTGTATGCCCTCATTGCCGTGGGGTACACCATGGTCTACGGCGTCATCCAGTTGATCAACTTCGCCCATGGCGAGATCTACATGTTGGGCGCCTTTTTGGCCTACACCCTTGTCGCGATCCTTGGCCTCCCCTTTTTTGCCGCATTTGTCCTGACCATCCTGATCTGCGCCTGTTTCGGCATTATCCTGGATTTCGTCGCCTACCGTCCTCTGCGAAAGGCCCCGCGCCTGGCCGCCCTTATCACGGCCATCGGCATGTCCATATTTCTTCAGAATCTGGCCCTCATGATCTGGGGCTCCCAGATCAAGTCCTATCCCCGCGAGGCGCTCCCTGACATATTCTTCAAAACGGCATGGAGCGCAGGGGATGTCACTTTGTCGTGGCTTCAGGTGTTTATCCTTTCCATCACCGTCCTGTGCATGGCGATTCTCCATCTGACCATCCGAAGGACCCGAATCGGAACGGCCATGCGGGCCGTTTCCCAGGACAAGACCACCGCAGCCCTCATGGGGATCGGGGTCAACCGGGTGATCTCCTTTACCTTTGCCATAGGCTCGGCCATGGGCGGCATGGCCGGGATACTGGTGGGCCTCTATTACAATGCCATCTTCCCGACCATGGGTTACATCGCCGGCATCAAGGCCTTTGCAGCCGCGGTCCTCGGGGGGATCGGGAGCGTTCCGGGCGCCATGTTAGGGGGAGGGGTTTTGGGGATCGCCGAGGTCATCGGCGCCGGGTATATCTCATCGGAATACCGCGACGGCATCTCTTACGCGGTCATGATAGCGGTCATCCTCTTTAAGCCCTCCGGCCTTATCGGCAGGCAGGTCAGGGAGAAGGTGTGATGGGGTTTCGGCTGTCAGGGCAGAACCACCGCCGTCTCTTCCTGGGCCTGGTCCTCCTGGCCATCCTCCTCCCCTGGCTCCCTTTGGGAGCGTCAACGAATTACATTCTCAGGATATTGACCACAGCGGTCCTCTACATGATCCTGGCGCTGGGTCTGAACATCGTACCCGGATTCACCGGGCTCCTGGATCTGGGTTACGTCGGCTTTTACGGGATCGGGGCCTATACCTCGGGACTTCTGGCCATCCACTTCGATCTGAGCCTGTGGCTGATCCTCCCGCTGGCCGCCCTCAACGGGGCGCTCTGGGGGATCCTCCTGGGCGCCCCGACCCTGCGCCTTACCGGAGATTACTTCGCCATCGTCACCTTTGGATTTTCCGAACTGGTGGTGCTGGTCATCCGGAACGAGCTCTGGCTCACCCGCGGCCCCATGGGTCTCCCCGGCATCTCTCCGCCTTCCATCTTCGGCCATCCCCTCACGCGCGACTGGGAGTTTTTCTATCTCATTTTGCTTCTGCTCCTGGTCGTCCTGGTCGTGGTGACGCGGCTCCAGGATTCCCGGATCGGACGGGCATGGTTCGCCATACGGGAGAATGAGATCGCCGCCCAGTGCTGCGGGGTCAATTTGATCCGGTACAAGGTCACGGCCTTTGCCATCAGCGCCTCCATCGGGGCCATGGGTGGGGCCTTTTATGCAAAATGGTTCAAATTTATCCACCCGGACATGTTCAAGTTCTGGGAATCCATACTGATCCTCTGCCTCATCGTCTTTGGTGGGATGGGGAGCATTGCCGGAACCATGTTGGGGGCACTGATACTGATCCCCCTGTCCGAGGTGCTCCGGGCGGTGCTCCCCCAGGGCCTGTTCAGCGCCCGGTATCTGATCTACGGCCTGGTCCTGGTGCTCATGATGCGCTGGCGGCCGGAAGGCCTCATCCCCTTTGAACGGGCCCAGGCCAGGAAGGCGCGGGTCGCAAAGGAGCGTCTCAACATATGAATCCGGTCCTCAGGGTAACGCACTTGTCCAAATCTTTCGGGGGACTCTCGGCCTTGAGAGAGATCAGCCTCGAGGCCAGGCCCGGTCAGATCGTCGGAATCATCGGCCCCAACGGGGCCGGAAAGACGACCCTCTTCAACTGCTTTGCCGGGCTCTATCATCCGACTCGGGGGGAGATCCAATTCCAGGGCAGGTCTATCCTCCCCCAGGTCTCAGAGGCGAAGGCGAGACATATCCGACAGTGCGCCCGTATTTTTATGGTCCTGGGACTGATCTGGCTTCCGCTCTTCTGGTCTTTTTTTCTGCCCGATGCCCCCTTCAAGCTGGAGCTCATGCTCCTCGGCCTCTTTATCCTGGCCATACGATTTCTACTCGTTCAAGGCCTCATGCGGTTTCAGATATGGGCCTGGAGTCTGATGTTCGTCTTTCTTCTGTCAGACCTCTGCTTTTCAATCCGATGGCTGACGCCACCCTTTTCCCCGGTTCATCTGGTGGGGACCCATGTCCCTCTGGGCTATTTCTCATGGCCGTGGGGTCTTGTGGCAGGACCGTTCAGCATCTACCTCATGATCCAGCTATGGGTGCGTCAGGGACGGCAGCTTTACGGGTTCAGGTTGAGTCCCGATGCCATCTGTCGCCTGGGCATGGCCAGGACCTTTCAGAATATCCGTCTCTTTTTCAATCTGAGCGTCTTAGACAACGTCAAGATCGGGCGTCATGTTCAGATGCGTGCCGGTGTACCCGGGGCCCTTCTCAAGACCCGGGCCCAGCGGGAGGAGGAGACCCTCACCGAAAAGGAAGCCCTTGAATGGCTCCTGTTTGTGGGACTTGAAGAACGTGCCTTTGATCCGGCCGGGGCCCTGGCCTATGGCGAGCAGCGTCGCCTGGAGATCGCCCGGGCCCTGGCCTCCCGGCCCAGACTCCTCCTCCTGGATGAGCCGGCAGCAGGGATGAACGCCCGGGAATCGTCCCGGTTGATTCAGTTGGTTCTCAAGATCCGCGAAAAGGGGATTGCCGTGCTCATCATCGAGCACGATATGCGGGTCATGATGAACCTGGCCGATCATATCTATGTGCTTGACTATGGCAGGCTCATTGCCGAGGGAACCCCTGACGACATCCGAAGCGATCCAAAGGTCATAGAGGCCTATTTAGGCGGGGGTACGGCCCATGCTGAGGCTTGAAGAGGTTCACAGCCACTACAGAAAGATACACGCCCTCAAAGGGGTTTCCCTGAAGGTCCGCGAACAAAGCATCTGTTGTCTCATCGGGGCCAACGGGGCCGGCAAATCGACCCTCCTCATGACCATCAGCGGGATTCAGCCGGTCTCGTCCGGCAGTATACGGTTCAAGGGGGACCCCATCGAAACGCTGGCCCCCGAGGAGATTGTGCGGAGAGGGGTGGTTCAGGTCCCGGAGGGTCGGCGCATTTTTTCCGACCTGACGGTGAAGGAAAACCTGGTACTGGGGGCTTATCTCCGGCACAAAAAGTCGGAGGTGGCCGCATCCATGGAAAATGCCTTCGGGCTCTTTCCCATTCTGAGGGAACGGCGCCAGCAGTTGGGCGGGACCCTGTCGGGTGGAGAACAGCAGATGCTTGCCATTGCAAGGGCCTTGATGGGAACCCCTTCTCTCCTCCTGCTGGATGAGCCCTCCTTAGGCCTGGCCCCCCTCGTTGTGGCCCATATCATGCGTATTATTCAGAAAATACGGGATGACGGCGTCACCATCCTTCTCGTGGAACAGAATGCCCAGGCCGCACTGGAATTGGGAGATTACGGGTATGTGATCGAGACAGGCCGGGTGGTGCTGGAGGATAAGGCCGCGGCCCTGCTCCAAAACGAGCGGGTGAAAGAGGCCTATCTGGGGTAAGCGGGCTCATGGCTCATGGCTGATAGCTGATGAATTGGTCGAAAACTCACCAGCTCACCCGCTCAGCAGCCTTGCACCTTGCGCCTCACCCCTCGATCGACCCTTGTGCCGTAGGCCTCACGCCTGACGCCTCTATTGATATTGCAATCAGGGATGATTGGTGTTAAGTTCCAAACAACAGCGGTTTGCCAGGGACGTTTCGCAAAACGGCAAGGACCTGACCGCAGGAGGTGTGCGTCTCACCTTTGCGCACGGCCATGCTTGAAGACACGCCTTTGATCCACTGGATGGAGAATGTTACGACGATGATCGAAGGCGGCGGGGTTCTGGATCCCCTTAAAAATCACTGGTTCAATGAGAACGTATGGTTTAAGCCACTCTTTCAGGATTAACCGTAGGACAGCAACTGGAGAAGATGTGATGCAGGCGGAAAAACAACGTAAAAACGAACCGATACCCGGAAGAATGGAGGCATTAAGGGAACTGCCCGGAGAAATCCTGCGGGAACTTACCAAAACAGAAATCAGGGCCTTTCTCTTCGAAGAGATCTGGCCCGATTCGCTCCAGGAGAAATTAAGGGACTATTTGGCGTGAGAAGATCCATCTTCCTGTTGACTTTGTTATCGGGATAGTTATAGTGCATGTCTGCTGAACCTTTTGAAAAGTGACCTCTTTCGCCCTTCGAGGAACAGGCCTGACCCTTTCACGGCATTCGGATCTTACTCCTTTACATCCTGATGCATTTTTGCGGTGAGCCTTTTTATGGGCGAGGGTTGCAATTTTTGCCGACAGCGGGAAGGCTTTTCACAGGTCGGCGGCATGTCAGGCAGGAAAATACCATTCATGGAAGACATTCAAAACCACAAGGACTACAGGAATATTGATATTGATCAGGTCGGGGTCAAGGGGATCCGGTATCCCATTACGGTGCTCGACAAAGATCAGGGAGAACAGCAGACCGTTGCACAGATCAACATGTACGTGAATCTGCCCCGTTACTATAAGGGCACCCACATGAGCCGTTTTGTGGAGATCCTCAACGAGAACAGCCGGCGCATCTCCCTCCAGAATTTCTCTGATATCCTCGAGGAGATGAAGCTCCGGCTGAACGCGGAGAGCGCCCACATGGAGATGAGTTTCCCCTACTTTGTCAACAAACACGCACCGGTGACCGGCGCCGAGGGACTCATGGAATACCTCTGTACCTTCAAGGGGTCCCTGAACAGCGGGAGCGATCTGGTGATAGGGGTTCATGTCCCCATCTCCACCCTCTGCCCGTGCTCCAAAGAGATCAGTGACTTCGGGGCCCACAATCAGAGGGGAGAAGTCCGGCTCAAGGTCAGGTTCAAAAAATTTGTGTGGATCGAGGACCTGATCAAGCTGGTGGAGGAATCTGCATCCAGCGAGGTGTTCTCTGTTCTTAAGCGGGAAGATGAAAAGTTCGTGACCGAGCAGGCGTACCAGAACCCGATGTTTGTCGAGGATATTGTCAGGGAAATCGCTGTGAAGCTGGGAAACGACCCCAATATCACCTGGTTTTCCGTTGAATCCGAAAACTTTGAATCCATACACAACCATAATGCCTACGCGTACATTCAAAAGCGAAACGGATGAAGCGGAACGGGCATGGGGCAAAGAGCAGGGGGTAAAGGGCATAGTGCTCCGTGCTCCCTGCTCCCTGCTCCATGCGCTTCCCGCAAAGGATGAGACATGAGCGATGAATTGAAGAAGATGTACCGGACCGTCATGGATGACCATTTCCCCCAGGAGATGAGGATCTCTTTCGGGGACCAGACCCTGACCTACCGCAAGAGGGCGTGGAAGATCCCTGACGCCAACGGCCAACTCGTTGAAAAAGGCCTTCGCTATGGGGAGAATCCCGGTCAGGAGGCGGCCCTCTATGAGCTTGTCAATGGAAACCTCGAAATCGGCGGATGCCGGTTCATCGGTCCGGGATCCGGACTGGTTTCCGCCATTTCGGAAGCGGACATGCTCCAGAGCGGCAAGCATCCCGGCAAAATCAATCTGACCGATGTGGACAATGCCCTGAATATTCTGAAATACCTGATTTCCGGCCCAGCCGTCGTGATCGTCAAGCACAACAACCCCTGTGGCGTGGCCTACGGCGCGACGCTTGTGGACGCCTACAAAAAGGCCGACATGGCCGACCGGATAGCGGCATTCGGGGGGTGCGCCCTGTTTAACCGTCCCATGGACCGGGCCACAGCCGAACGGGTATCGGAAAACTACCTCGAGGTGGTGGCAGCCCCCGACTTTGAGGAGGGAAGCGTGGCAATCCTGTCAAAACGGGTGAATCTGCGCATTCTCCGCGTCCCCCGCATGGACCGCCTCTCTGAGTACGCCCGACAGCGGTTCGTGGACTTCAAGAGCCTCATCGACGGGGGCATCATCGTGCAGCAATCCCCATTGAATCGAATACAATCGGCACAAGACTTTACCCTTGCCGCCAGCCGGTTTGAGGGGAGAAGCTATGCCATCGAGAGAAGGCCCACTGAGGATGAGTTGGCCGATATGCTCTTCGGCTGGCAGGTGGAGCAGGGGGTGACATCCAACTCGGTCATCTATGTGAAGAACGGGGCGACGGTCGGCATCGGGACCGGTGAACAGGACCGGGTAGGGGTTGCCGAGATCGCCATTTTCAAGGCCTATACCAAGTATGCCGACGCCCTATGCTTCGAACGGCATGGCGTCTCCTACAAGGAACTGGAACTGACGGCGGAGAAGGGCGGGAGAGACCGGGGGCTTGTAGAGGAC
>JAWOIH010000140.1:0-10523 GCA_046484725.1 Candidatus Desulfacyla sp.
TGTGGAACTGCGTCTCGTGCGAGATGTGGTCCGCCTACAAGATGAAGGCCAAGAACCTGGTCAGCAAGGTGGTCCCGGTCTTGAAAGTGGATGGCAAATGGGTCCGGAATCCCTCGATCATCACGGATCAATACGTCCATGACGGCGAGATCGTCTATGGCGAATACAAGACAGGTCCCGAGGCCAAAGAGGCCCGGGCCTTTATCAAGGAGCATCAGCCCAATGCGGATTTTGAGCTTCTGGACAAGGAAGTGGATAAAATGACATGGACCTTCGCCAACCTCTTCCCCGGGTGCCTCATCGAATCCATCGACAGCGTTCGCCAGAAGAAGAAATTCTTCTGGGATACCATGAAGAATGCCCACAGACACTGGCTGGCAGCCAACATGGGCGGCGAGGCCTTCCTGGGCTTTGGGGCCTTTAACACCAAAAAGATCACCGGCAAGGATACCATCGATTTCATCAAATTCCGCCAGAACATTGCAGAAACCAAAGGATGGGATATGGATATGTTCGCGGAAGTTCTTGGAAAGCCCCAGGAATAGTCGCCTTATTGAAGGTAAACACCCATATGGCAGGCAGGGCGGCACAACCCAACCCTCCTGCCATTTTTTTAAGGGAAAGAAGGCATTATATAATGGCTTACGAACATATTGAGACCGGTTTCCACGATGGCCTGGGGACCATCACCCTGAACAGGCCCCCGGTCAATGTCCTGAATATTGCCATGATGGAAGAGATTAATGAGGTGCTGGAGGCCTGGCGGGGAAAGAAAGACCTCAAGGCCGTCCTCTTCAATGCCAAGGGAAAATGCTTCTCGGCCGGGGTGGATGTGGGAGAACACATGGGCGACCTGGCCCCCAAGATGATTGGCGTCTTTCACGGGATGTTCCGCCTGATGGACCGCCTGGGCGTACCGACCCTGGCATCGGTCTATGGGTCGTGTCTGGGCGGAGGATGTGAACTGGCCATCTTCTGCGATCTGGTCATATCCTCGGATGACGCAAAATACGGCCAGCCGGAGATTCAGGTGGGGGTGTTCCCCCCCATTGCCGCGCAGATCATGCCCCGGATCATCGGTAGAAAAGCGGCCATGGACCTGATCCTCTCAGGGAGAATCATTTCCGCTCAAGATGCCCTGAATATGGGGCTGGTGAACCAGGTGGTGCCCAAAGAAGAACTGGAGGCGGCGACCGGCGCATTCCTCAAACCCTATCTCAAGATGAGCGCCGAGGTCCTGAGAAAGACCCGAAAGGCCGTCATGGCCGGTCTCATGGATGATCTGGAACCCTCCCTCAAGGTCATCGAAGACATCTACCTGGACGAACTCATGAAAACCGCGGACGCCCAGGAGGGGCTGAAGGCCTTCCTGGAAAAGCGGAAACCTGAATGGAAAAATGAATAAGGATTGAGAGGCCTTAATGACGCCGGGTCATCAGGGCCTCTCCTCGATGTCAGTTTCGGCTTTTTACATTGCCCTTAATATAATCGATAATCTCCGTGGTGGTCGTTCCCGGGCCGAAAATCTCGGCAATACCCGCCGCCTTCAAGGGAGGGATGTCCTCATCCGGAATAATCCCGCCGCCCACCACCAGTATGTCCGTGACGCCCTTTTCCCGCAAGAGTTCCATAACCTTTGGAAAGAGATAATCATGGGCCCCGGAAAGGATGCTCATGGCGATCACGTCCACATCCTCCTGAATGGCAGATGAGACGATCTGCGAGGGCGTCTGCCTCAGGCCGGTGTACACAACCTCCATGCCGGCATCCATCAGGGCCGAGGCCACCACCTTGATCCCCCTGTCATGCCCGTCAAGCCCCGGCTTTGCCGCCAATACGCGTATTTTCTTGTCTTTTGTCATCTCCCACCCTCCCGCTGCCTGATCCGTAGATCTTGCAGATTAGCACAGATTATCTCCCTCGTTCACCAGCGCGGCGCTATCCCCGCATCCAGTATCCGGTATCCGGCATCCACTACCCAGTTCTACCCGAGGGTATTGACCGGCTGATATTCACCGAAGACCCCCCTGAATACGTCACAGATTTCCCCGAGGGTGGCGTAGGCCTTGACGGCCTCCAGGATGAGGGGCATCAGATTCCGGTCGCTTTCGGCCCCTTCCTTCAGATCGGCCAGGCATCTTTCCACCTTGCCGGCATCCCTTTCCGATCGAAGCCGCTTGAGCCGCTCCACCTGGGATGTGCGGACCGCCGGGTCCACTCTCAACAAATTGCCCGGCCGCGCCTCCGACACCTGGAACCGGTTCAGCCCCACCACGATCCTTTCCTTCTTTTCGATCTCCCGCTGGTATCGGTAGGCGCTGTCCTGGATTTCCCGCTGTACAAAGCCCTTTTCAATAGCCTCGGCAGCCCCACCCAACTCATCGATCTTTCTAATGTAATCGCCGGCCCGCGCATGGATCTCGCGGGTCAGCGCCTCCAGATAGTAGGACCCGCCCAGGGGATCCACCGTGTCGGTCACGCCCGTCTCATGGGCGATCATCTGCTGGGTGCGAAGGGCGATCTGAACGGCCTCTTCCGAGGGGAGACAAAGGGCCTCGTCCATGGAATTGGTGTGGAGGGACTGGGTGCCCCCAAGGACCGCGGAGAGGGCCTGAAACGCCACCCGCACGATATTGTTTTTGGGCTGCTGGGCCGTGAGGGTGCATCCGGCGGTCTGGGTGTGAAACCGGATCATCATGGATTTGGGATTTTTAGCCTTGAACCGATCCCTCATGATCTCGGCCCACAACCGCCGCGCGGCCCGGTACTTGGCGATCTCTTCCAAAAAATCCACATGGGCGTTGAAGAAGAATGAGAGCCTCGGACCGAAGGTATCCACCTCCAGACCGGCCTCCAGGGCCGCCTGAACATAGGCAATCCCGTTGGCCAGGGTGAAAGCCACCTCCTGAACGGCCGTGGAGCCCGCCTCCCGGATATGATACCCGCTGATGCTGATGGTGTTCCACTGGGGGACATGGTCCCCGCAATAGGAGAAGATGTCCGTAATGATCCTCATGGACGGTTTGGGCGGAAAGATATAGGTTCCCCGGGATGAGTATTCCTTCAGGATATCGTTCTGGATGGTCCCCGTCAGCCTCTCGGCTGAAACGCCCTGCTTTTCCGCCACAGCAATGTACATGGCCAACAATACGGCGGCCGGCGCGTTGATGGTCATGGAGGTGCTCACCTTGTCCAGGGGGATCTGATCGAAAAGGATCTCCATATCCTTGAGCGAGTCGATCGCCACTCCGACCTTACCCACCTCGCCGATAGCCATCTCATTGTCCGAATCATACCCGATCTGGGTAGGAAGGTCGAAGGCCACGGACAGACCGGTCTGTCCCTGGTCCAGCAGGAACCGGTACCGCCGGTTGGATTCCTCGGCCGAGGCAAACCCGGCATACTGTCGCATGGTCCAGTACCGTCCCCTGTACATGGTGGGCTGTACCCCCCTGGTAAAAGGGTATTCCCCGGGAAGACCCACCTCCGACAAATAGTCAACATCGTCCCGGTCAACGGGCGTATACAGCCTCTTGACAGGGATGTTTGAGGTGTTGACAAATGCGGCCTTCCGTTCAGGCCGCTTGTTCAGGGTCTTTTCCACCGCTTCCGACCACCGCTTCAGGGCGGCCTGCAAATCCTCATGACCTTTTTGATCCGTCATCTAAGCCTCCTGCTTGTCATCTGAATACCGCTCGCAGAACTTCCAGGTTTTGAGAGAAACTATTTCAAGACCCCGACATCTGTCAAATCATTTTTAAACACCACCCACCAAACGGCTTTTCGGCCCAGGGCCTTGATTTTGATCTTGACAACGGTCCATAGCTTCATTATAGCTACAAGCGGCCCTGTTGACCAGGGGCACTGTTTAGCCCATAAGACAGCCGAGTTCTAACATATTCTGGAGAGGATGTTGCCATGACAGCGAATGAAATATTGGACCTGCTGTACGGGACCCTCCGTACAACCGGCATTTACAATTTCCAGTGGAACCTGATCATCATGTGGGGCATAGGATGCCTTTTCATCTATCTGGCCATTGCCAAAAAGTATGAACCCCTCCTCCTCCTGCCCATCGGTTTCGGGATCTTCATCGTCAACTTCCCCCTGGTCCCCCTGATGGGCTACTCCCACGGCCATGCCCAGCTCCTGCAGGTGTTTTACCATTATGGGCTGGAATGGGAGGTCATCCCCTGCATCATCTTCCTGGGATTGGGCGCCATGACCGACTTCGGTCCCCTCATTGCCAACCCCAAGACCCTTCTGATTGGGGCCGGCGCACAATTAGGGGTCTTCATCACCTTTACGGGTACGGTCCTGGTAGGGTTCACCCTCAAGGAGGCGGCCTCTGTCAGCATCATCGGCGGGGCAGACGGCCCGACCACCATCTACCTGACCCAGCATCTGGCCCCCCAGCTCTTAGGCCCCAATGCCCTGGCCGCCTATTCCTACATGGCCATGGTACCGCTTCTCCAGCCCCCCATCATGCGGCTGATGACCAATGAAAAGGAGAGAAAGATCCGGATGCATCAATTGCGGCCGGTCTCTCGGCAGGAAAAAATCCTCTTTCCCCTGGTCACCTCAGGCATCATCGCCCTACTGGTGCCATCCGTCATCCCCCTGATGGGGATGTTCATGCTGGGAAATCTGATGAAGGAAAGCGGGGTCGTGGGCAGGCTGACCGAAACCGCCCAGGGCGCCCTCATGAATATCGTGACTATATTCTTGGGAGTTTCAGTGGGGGCCACCATGCATGCGGACAAATTTTTGAGCTGGAAACCCCTCTTCATCTTCAGCCTGGGTCTCGTCGATTTTGCAGTCTGCACCATCGGCGGGATTGCCACCGTTAAAATCATGAACCTCTTTCTCAAGGAAAAAATCAACCCCCTCATCGGCTCGGCAGGCGTCTCTGCAGTGCCCATGGCGGCGCGGGTTTCCCAGATGCAGGGACTCAAGTATGACAAGACCAATCATCTCCTGATGCATGCCGTAGGGCCCAACCTGGCAGGGGTTATCGGATCGGCCGCGGCAGCAGGCATGTTTATCGCCATGTTTGATTAGCGGGTATTCAGAATCAGAGATAGACTGGAATAGTGGGTTAAACCGGAAAGCAATTCCAAAAGACACACAGTCACAATCAGTTTTAGAGCTTCCCGGACACGAAGCACAACCGTTCAACCTATATTGAAGGTGATGAATCATGAAACAATGGATACTGCTACTCTCACTCGTGATCTTTTTGCCCGTCGCCTCCTATGGCGAGGATTTTCTCGGGGCCCCGGTCCTTCCCCAGGGAACGGCCACCAAAAAGACCGATGACCGCCTGGAGATGAAGACCGGGCTCTCCCACGACGAAGTCATCGCTTTCTACAGGGAGGCCTTGAAGGACTTTCAGGATATCAAATTCAGGGACTGGAAAGACTCCACCTATATTGAAGACGACGGCAGGATGCCGTGGCATTCCATCACCGTCTCAAAGGGCGGGGAGACCGGGACAGAGATCATTATCGTCAAAGACAACTGGACATGGATTATCGGGACCCTTATCCTTCGGTATATCGGGGTCTTTATGGTCCTGATGGTGCTCCTCATCGGGATGTCTGTTTCAGGGAGGATTATCTCCAGGTCGGTGGCGAGCATGGACGCGAAAAAAGCCGGCTGACGATTCGGAACAGCGTCGCTTAAGGAATCACAATAAAATACGCCGGAGAACATGATGTTCTCCGGCGTTGACTTTGGACTATAGTGACAGAGAGATGGTTTCACACCATCCCACAGCATCATCACTCCAAAACGATCAGGACGCCCTCTGCTTCAACCGTGTCACCTTTTTTGCATTTCACCTCTTTGACGGTTCCGGACGCCTCGGCTGAAATGGGCAATTCCATCTTCATGGCCTCGATGATCACAACCTCATCCCCTTCACTGACAGCGTCACCCACCTTCACCTTCACATCGATGACCTTTCCTCCCATGGGAGCAAGAATGTCGCTCACGTTCCATACCTCCTTGATTTAATGATGTTTTTATTAAATAAACGAATTTTGATTTGTCGCAAGCAACAAATCAACCTTGATCGGCACTATGTGTCGGTTCAGTTTTGTGCCTCTCAAAATCCCAGGGTTTCACATACTGTGGCGTAGGCAACATATAACATTTAACCCGCACGCCTTGTCAAGAACAATATCCCGCTGTCGGGCGGTTACCCTTTCTCAAGAATCCGTACATCGACCTCCCCTTCAAGGGCCTTCTGAAAACGGACCGCATCCTGGACATCTCCTACAATCGCCCCGTAATGCATGGGGATGGCGAGTTTGGGCCTGATGACAAGGGCCGCCTTAACGGCCTGTTCCGCGGTCATGACATATGTCCCGGATACCGGCAGAAACGCGATATCCACCTCCAGGTCCTTCATTTCCGGAATAACGTCCGTATCGCCGGCGTGGTAAATCCGGATCCCGTCCGTCTCCACAACAAATCCCAGCCACCCCTTCTTTTTGGGGTGGAAATCCTTATCCATGTTGTAGGAGGGAACCGCCTCGACCTGGATGTCTCCGAGATCGAGAACGTCTCCCGGTTTCATCACCCGGATATCTCCGGTAAGCTTTTTTGCAGAGTCCTTTTCCGTGACGATAATGGTCTCAGGTCCCTGAATTTTCTGAATATCCTCAGGCGAGCAATGATCGAAGTGCTCATGGGAGACCAGAATCAGGTCCGCCACAGGACCCCCAGGGATCTGATAGGGATCGAAATAGATCGTCTTGCCCGCATCAATGCGAAACCCGTCATGCCCCAGCCACGTAATTTTATCGGCAAACGATGGCATCATCTCATTACCTCCTTTGAAAAGTAGGGGTATCAACTCCTATTGAGGTTCTAAAACGATCCGGTGATCCACCAGGGAAAAGCGCTTGGGCCTGGCGCGGACGGTCTTTTCCTCACCGAAGATGCTGACCATCTTTACCTCGCCGTCGATGTTCTCCAAAGACTCGATGTCCTCAAAAAACATCTCCTCCTTCCCATCTTTCAAGATGTAGGCCGTTGATTGGCACATGTTCACATCATCTCCTTTACCATTTCAATCACCTGATTCACCAGGTGAGGCAAGGGGTCGCCCGACACCCCCACGAGTCTGATCCTCTCCTGGGTCAGAGGAATCAGGATCTTTACGGCCCTGCTGGAACTCACGGCAGACGCCATGTCGGCCGTCACCTCGCCCATCATGGCGTCGGTCATGAGTATCCCGAGCGGGCCGATGATCACATCGGCCATGCGGCTGGTGCACACGATGGCATTTTCACCCGTCCCCCCCCGGTTCGCGCCCGCCTTCATCATCTTGGATGTGGCGATCGAATTGGTCCCAAGCGCTAAAATCTCCGGATCAAGCCCGATGGATTGCCGCAGCCCCTTAATGACGGCCGCCCCGATGCCTCCGCCCTGTCCGTCCATCACCATCAGCTTCATGGATACCCCTGTCTACCGGGCACCGCCTGCGCCCAAAAAAGAATTTGCATCGTTCTTAAAAAACATATATGTAACCGTTCATGGATTCAGAGGTTCAACGGTTTCGGGATTCGTGGCTTTCCTCAGGCTTCACGCGTATCAATCGAAGGCAGCGTCACGTCATTCGACGGTCTGCCTTTCAACAATAACAGAGACGATAGAAGCTGTAAAGGCCCAGGCCCGGATTGCAGGCCTTTCCACCGTCAATTGCCAATCCGAAGAGGATCTTAAATGCCATTCCCATCGGTTTATTTTGCCATCGCTGCGTATATCGTCGGCTCCATCCCCTTTGGAAAGCTGATTGCGGCGTATGTGGCCCGTATCGACATCACCCGCCGGGGCAGCGGCAATATCGGGGCGACCAATGTGGCCAGGGAGATCGGTATGAAATGGGGGATCATCACCCTCATTCTGGATACGCTCAAGGGCCTGGCGCCCATGGGCGCATTCTCTCTCTACGCCTCCGGATCAGGAACAGGGCATGAGATCGCCCTGGCCGGCATCGGCCTATGCGCCCTCTTGGGTCACATGTTCCCCCTGTTTCTCAAATTTCGGGGCGGCAAAGGGGTAGCCACCGCACTGGGCGTCTACCTGGCCATGTCCCCCCTGTCCTGCCTGTGCGGGCTCATCCTCTTTGTCCTGGTTGTGGCCAAATGGGATTTCATTTCCTTGGGTTCCCTCATTGCGGCCTGCGCCATGCCCTTTTTCCTCATCTTGTTTGGAAAGCCGTGCCCTTTCATCGCCGCCTCAGGGTTCATGGCGCTCCTGATCTGCTGGAAGCACAAAGAGAATATTAAACGGCTTTCCAGGGGAGAGGAGCCGAAATGGAAAGAGCGTAAGCGTCAGACAAAGAGGTCCATCAGCCTGTCCAATTCGTCATCGGAGTAAAAATGTACCGTAATCTGTCCTTTGCCCCCCCTTGTTTTGATCTCGACCTTAGTGCCAAGGGACCGCTTAAGCCTGTCCTCAAGCGATTGGACATACGGATCTTTGGAAGCCCCCTTGCGGCCAGGGTCTGGAGAGGCCTTTCCTTTTCTTGCCAATGCCTCCGCCTGCCTGACAGAGAGACCTTTCTTCACGATGGCATCCCGCAGGGCCTTCTGCGCTGCAGCGTCCTTGAGCCCCGCCAACAACCGGGCGTGACCCATGCTTAGACGCCCGTCTATCACATCCTGCTGAATGCCCGACGGGAGCCGCAAAAGCCGCAGCAGATTCGTTACTGAGGAGCGATCCTTGCCCAGTCTTCTGGCCAGTTCCTCCTGGGTCATCCCGGTCTGTTCCAGCAGGTTATTGTATGCCGCCGCTTCCTCGATGGGATTCAGGTCCGTCCTGTGAATATTTTCAATGAGCGCCAGCTCAAGGGCCTCCACAGGGGTTACGTCCCTGACCACCACGGGCACGCGTTCAAGGCCCGCCTTCTGAGCCGCCCGCCACCGCCGTTCGCCTGCGATGAGCTGATACCCGCCCTCCATTCGGCTGACCAAAAGGGGCGTGATGATCCCCTTTTCCCTGACCGATGCCGCCATCTCGTCCAGCTCAACCGGCGAAAACTGCTGTCTGGGCTGATTGGGATTCGGCGAAATCGTCTCAATGGGGCACTGAAAAAAGACCGCCTCCTCCTCATCCAGACGGTCGGCATCCGGGATCAGTGCGGACAAGCCTTTTCCAAGGGCCTTCCTCTTTGTCATGACACCCTATCCCCTCTCGATCAGCTCCCTGGCCAAGGCCAGATAGCTCTGGGCGCCTTTGGAGCTGATATCATACAAAATAATTGGTTTTCCATAGCTCGGGGCCTCGCTCAAGCGGACATTCCGGGGAATGACCGTCTTGAAGACCCGGTCCTTGAAGAGCGTCCTCGCCTCATCTTCCACCTGGCGCGAGAGATTGTTGCGACTGTCATACATGGTCAGGAGAATATCCGGAGGATGGAGCCCAGGATTCAGGCCCCTTTTCGCCGCCTTGACCGTGGTGAGGAGTTGGGAGAGTCCTTCCAGGGCATAGTATTCACATTGAAGCGGAACCAGGACGGATTCAGCGGCCGTAAGGGCATTCACCGTCAGAAAGCCCAGAGAGGGGGGGCAGTCGATAAACACATAGTCGTATTCATTCCTGAGCGCGGCGACGACGTTCCGGAGGAGGAACTCCTTTCCCTGCATGGAGGCCATCTCCACCTCGGCCCCGATCATATTGCGGGTGGCGCAGATCAGATGGAGCCTCGGAAGGAGGGTAGCGGTGATCGCTTCATGGGGCGGCAACCCGCCCAACAGGACGTCGTAGAGGCCCTGCTCTATGTCTGCCGTGTCGATTCCCAGACCGGTCGTGGCGTTACCCTGCGGGTCGCAGTCAATCAGAAGACACTCCTTTTCCCCTGCCGCAATGGAAGCGGAGAGGTTGACCGCGGTGGTGGTTTTTCCCACGCCGCCTTTCTGGTTGGAGATGGAGATGACATGACCCATGATTAAAAACAACCGCCTGTTATGGATATTCGGTCCGCCCCGGCAGACGCCACATTTTCGGGTCAAATGTGAACCCAGCGCATACAATGGGCGAGGATACGGTGATTGATAGCACAAACCCTCCGGATTGAAAAGCCAAAACCATGTTTCACGTGAAACATTCATCGCAGGGCATCCGTTTGAACCCTCGGCACGAATGCAATGTTTCACGTGAAACATTTCCACCTATAACCCATTGGCTCAACCCTCATTGCTATACCACACGCTCCTGTGCCCACATTGCCAAAACGAATCAAAAAAGCCAAGTCGCCCCTCAGTTTTGTCGTCAATACGCTAAGGCGTGGCCCATTTTCCGATCCAGTCTACCCCTTGACGCCGAACCATAAACAACATTATAATCTACTGCAAAACGGAGACAACCATGCTTGTAGAACAGATGCGCATCGGGCCCATGGCGGTCTTTTCTTATATTGTGGGCTGCGAACAGGAGAAAGAGGGCCTGATCATCGATCCGGCCGGTGCGGAGAGCAAGATCGTGAAAAAGGCCTACGATATGGGTCTCAC
>JAWOIH010000184.1:0-16289 GCA_046484725.1 Candidatus Desulfacyla sp.
CTCTTCGGCCACATCGGGGTGAGTATGGATCAGGCTGCTGACCGTATTGATGCTGTTGAACAGGAAATGCGGACGGATACGCGCCTGCAGCGCCTGCAGGCGCGCATCGGCCTCGGCGCGGGTGCGCGGTTTTTTGGGTTTCTTGAGTTGTAATTCGGTACGCCCATTTCATCGACTCACACGGAGACACAAAGACACAGAGAAAAACGAACATAATTCATTTCAAGGCCCTAAAATAAAACCCCTTTGTGGCTTCGTGGCTTTGTGTGAGTCCCGCCTGGCGGGATTGGTTGCGGGTATCCGCGTTAGGTGCTTCGGGCATCGATATTCAACCTGTCGATATCGTTAATAGAAAAGAGCTTGTTGATATCGTATATGAGGACCGTATGGTCTCCGGATATGCCAATTCCTTCCACACGGCCTTCCATGTCCGTCAGGATCTCCCCGGCTTCACGCATTTCATCCGGATCAAATTCAAAAAGGCCCTCGATCCTGTCAACAATAATGGCAATTGACCTGGAGGATGTTTTGGAAACAATCATCCTGTCCTGGATCTCCACCTCGCGGGGTGGCAAGCGGAAACGCTTCCGGATGTCTAAGACAGGAACAACGGTTCCGCGAACATTGATTAACCCCGACAAGATATCAAAGGCCTCGGGAACCAACGTCAATTGAACCATGCGAACCACACGCTCTACGGCCTCGAGGCACAGGGCATAGGATTGATCGTCGAGGGTAAAGACCAGATAATAAGATGATGTCATAGGTTCTTATTCCTTGAGGTCCGGACCTCTGAATGTCCAGGATGGCGCCTTGTGTGGAGAGATCACCGACTCCGCTTAAGGCTCTCTTTCATTTTTCACCATCTTATCATTAAACACCACCTGAGGCAATGGACATTGACAAAAGGGGGCGCCTCCCCTATAATCTTTATTTCTGCGACGATGCATCGGAACGGGGTCCTGTTGCTCGGAATATACGTCCGTCCTGTGGGTCAAACTGAGGCAAAAGCAGGTGAAATTCCTGCCTGATCAGACCTGTAATCAAGGAGCAGTTGGTGAATTTTGAGGTATTGAAGTCTGGGGATGTTGCCGTTGTTCTGTTGCCCGGAGAAACCCTGGAAGCCAGCAACGTGGATGCGTTCAGAGATAAAATGGGACCTGTTTTGGAGGGAAACGCCAAGGTCGTCTTTGATATGAGCCAGGTCCGTTTCATCGACAGTATGGCATGCGGTCTTCTCATTTCCTTGCTCAAACAGCTGCAACAAAGAGGGGGCGGGCTTAAGATCTGCTGCATTACACCTCCGGTGGAAAACCTCTTCACCCTGATGGGTTTTGACAAGCTGTTCGGCGTATTTAAAAGCAGGGAAGACGCGGTGAAGGACTTTGGCCGGAGGCAGGGATTCAGCGGTCTGATGTCAAGGATCAGGAAAAATCGGTAACCCGCAATGCAATGAGTCTGCCGCACAAGACGCCATCCGGGTCACTGCGGACCTGGAAATCCTCCATATGACGGATATGTCTTCTCACACTGATCGGAGGCTGCGAGTCTCTCTCCCGGAAAATGAACTTGCCGTCTACCCATTCGTCTGTTTCGTGGGTGAGAACGCATTTACCTGATAAAGCAAACCCGCCGGCGGATGAAACTCCTTTCATGGTCCGATGCCTTCGCATCCTGAGAATTCAAAAATATGACACGCTTCTTTGAAGAATACATTGACATCATCCCCGATTTCTTCACCTTCCAGGAGAGTCTACAGAGGCCCCTTCCCACCCACATTCGAATCAATCGATTAAAGATCGAACCCGCCGCCCTTATCCGATCGCTGGAAGAAAAAGGGGTTCGCCTGACGAGGGCATCCCAAAGATACGACACCCTCTGCATCGCCCCCCCATTGTCTTTTCCCGGGAACCTGCTGGAGTACTATCTGGGCTATATCCATCCCCAGGCCCTCACCTCCTCGGTAGCCGCCCTTGTCCTTTCCCCTGAAGAAGATTGCTCCCTGTTGGACATGTGCGCCGCACCCGGCGGCAAGACCAGTCATTGCGCAGAGATCATGAACAACACCGGCCTGATTGTATCCAATGACCTGTACGTCAGCAGACATGTCGCATTAGGACACACCCTCGCCAGGCTGGGCGTACTGAATGCGGTTATCACCGCCTACCAGGCCCAGGAATTCCCGTTGAAGCACCGCTTCGATTTTGTGTTGGCCGATGTCCCCTGTTCCTGCGAGGGAAAATACAGGAATACAGGAACGACGGGTCACTACAGGGAGACCAGGGGAAAGGAACTGCTTCCGGATCTGCAAAAAAAGATCCTGTTTCGGGGCTTTGACCTCCTCAAGGAAAAGGGCCGAATGCTCTATTCCACATGCACCTACAATCCCCGGGAAAACGAGTCTGTCGTGAATCGATTGTTAAATGAGCGCGATGCGGAATTGTTTCCTATCGACGTGGATCTCGATGCTGAACCCGGGATAACCGAATGGAACCATGAAATATATGACAAACGACTTGAACGAACGGCCCGATTCTATCCCCACCGCATCGATTCAGTGGGCTTCTTCATGGCCGGAATTGGCAGAAGGAGCTGACCAACGCCGTATTTTTTCCTATCTGGAGCATCGATTCGGGATATCGCAAACGTACTTCGCCGATTATCTCTTGTTCCGGAGCAAGAAAAGCTGGTTCCTGATCGCAAATACGGCGTACATTTTCACTGTCTCACAACTCAAGGTGTCGCAGGCAGGGCTCCGGGCCTTTCAGCGGGTAGGCGATTTTCTCAAGCCCACCACCCGGTTTATCCAGATCTTCGGCCGATTGGCCACCCGTGCGAAAGTGCACATCGACATGCCACAGCTGCAGGCCCTTTTAGAGGGGAAAAAGATTCATGTTGATATATCGCTCGATAACGGCTATGTAATCCTCGCCATTGGGGAAGACAGGGTCCTCGGGCTCGGTTTGTACATCGACCATATGGTTTCCTCCCAACTGCCCCGAAAGGAGATCCGGGATGCCATGCTATGGGATGGGTGAGTGTCGATTTGTATCGGGTCATCAATGCTGTGTTTGGCCCCGACCTTGAAAGTTGAACCCGGAACCTGTGAACCCTTACAACCTTACAAAAGGAGAATATGTCATGCTGACAAGGAAACAATTGGATAAGTACGCGGATGTGCTGCTGTGGGGATTGAATACGGCAAGGAACGGCAAGTTCAAAAAAGGGGATGTGGTACTGGTTCAGTTTGATCTTCCGGCCGTTCAATTGGCGGAGATCCTTCAGGGCAAACTGCTGGACATGGGAATGAACCCGATCATCCGTTCGAGCCGGACGCCTGGCATGGAGCACAATTTTTATGAGAAGGCCGACAGCAAACAGCTTGTGTTCAGGGGGTCCTGGGAGGACGACCTCTATGCGCATCTCAACGGGAGGATCTATCTCCACGCACCGGCATCCCTCACTCATCTGGCCGACATCGACTCCAAGAGGATCGGCAGCCATGCCGTGGCCATGAAGCCGCTTCGCGACATCATGCGCGAGAGGGAAGACCAAGGCATGCTGGGATGGACCCTCTGCATGATGCCTACCGAGGCCCTTGCGGAAAAGGCGGGCCTTTCGCTCAGGCAATATGCCAACCAGATCATCAAGGCGTGCTACCTGGACAAACCCGATCCGGTCGCGGAGTGGAAGCGCCTGTTCAAGGAAGCTCAAGTCATCAAGAAATGGATAAACAGCTTGGACGTTGACTACTACCATGTGAAATCCGAAGGCGTTGATCTCAAAATAAGGCCCGGCGAAAAGCGTCAGTGGATCGGGGTATCCGGGCATAATATCCCCAGCTTTGAACTCTTTATCTCCCCTGACTGGCGGGGGACCGAGGGGACCTACATGGCCGACCAGCCTTCTTTCCGGAGCGGCAATCTGGTGGAAGGGGTACGGCTCGTATTCAAGAAAGGCATCGTGACCGAGGCAACGGCCAAGAAAGGGGAGGCCTTTACCAGGAAGCAATTGAAAATGGACACGGGGGCATCCAGGGTAGGCGAATTCTCCCTCACGGACAAGCGCTTTTCCAAGATAGACAAGTTTATGGCCAGCACCCTTTACGATGAAAACCATGGCGGCCGGTACGGGAACTGCCACCTGGCAGTGGGCGCCTCCTACTCGGATACCTATGACGGGGACCCGGCCGAGCTGACCAAGGAGATGAAGGAGAAGCTGGGGTTCAACGACTCCGCCCTCCACTGGGACCTGGTAAACACCCATAACAAAACCGTCACAGCCCACCTTGTCACGGGCGAATCGATGGTGGTGTACGAAAACGGGATGTTCTGTTGTTGGGAATTGAATAAGTGAGGAATTGAAGGATTAGGGAATTGGGAAAAGACGAAAAAGGGAGGAATAGGATCCACCTCGGGGGCACGGCCCGCAGCCCGGCGGATGTGAGCGCCCTTAACCGCATGGGGCTTCAGTTTGCTGAAATTTCTATCCCAGACCCGGAGCAGTTCCCACGCCACATCGGTGAATACCATTCGATCATGGGCAAGTTGGGCATCTATTATTTGTGCCATGGCCCCCGGGAAGGCGATCCGAACAACGTGGACACCCTGGAGACGGTCTATCTGCCCAAACTTTTGGAAATCCTCTCCATCATGCCTCAATTAAACATGCGGTTGCTGACCATCCATCTCTGGGTGGATCCCCGCTTTGTGAGCCCTGATGTCATCGCGTATAAGGTGGGATTTCTAAAAAGGCTCCTAAACAGGGCCGATGCTTCGGGCATCACGCTCTGTATCGAAAACCTGAGCGAGAATGCAACGCATTTATCCGGGATCTTCGAGGCCCTGCCGTCCCTGAACCTGACCCTCGATCTGGGACACGCCCAACTCCTTACCGCTCAAAATACGAGTTTTGACTTCATAGGGCGGTTTCCCGAGAAGATCCAACATATCCACCTCCACGACAATCTCGGGGGGACTTCCGTAAAGGACGATCTGCATCTCCCGGTTGGAAAAGGGGTCATCGATTTTGACGGGATATTCAGGAATCTGAGCCTGATCGGATACGACCGGACCATGACCATGGAACTCAGACCGGGCGAGATACGAGAGAATCTCGAGGCAATAAAACAGCGACTTGGGGCTTCGGGATTCAGGGTCTAAGGCAGGGATGCGGACGGCCATCTACGGATTTGAAAAGTGCCGCAGCACTCACGACCCCCTTCTCAAAAGCGCTGACGCCGCTTCATTCCCCATCCATATTGGATCCATATCCTCGCCATCCAGGCGTCCGATCATCCGGTCATCGCCTATCTCACGCCGGGGGCATTCATTTGCCGGGAGGGTTATATTTCTCCAGATAATCGTCCGGGATTTGAACGGCGATCATCCTCCCCCTGGCGCACAACACGTCATTGACGGTCAGGGTCATGGCCACCGTCACTTTGCGGCCCTTGATCTCTTCGATCGTGGCGCGGATCTCCATCACGCCGTCAATCGGCACCGGCGCCACGAAATCCACCTGGAGGGATGCCGTGACAAACCGGGCCATTTTGTCGACTCCCAGCTTTTTTCCGTCGTGCCTGTGCTTGGCCGCAGCCGCGGCCCCGGTCCCATGACAATCCATGGAGGAGGCAACCAGGCCTCCATAGACAAAATTCTGGGCGCCCGTATGATACGGCTCCGGGCGCACATGACAGACGATTTCCTCTCCGTCCCAGTAACTCTTCAGGTGATGGCCATGCGCGTTCAGTCTCCCGCACCCGTAACAGATGGCGAAATCATCGTCGTAATAATCCTGAATGCTCTTTTCTTCCATATGTCTCTCCTTTGGTCCCAAGTCTGGGGGCCCTATACCAGAAAGCGTGGGCGCCGTCCAGTCTTTTAGCGGTTCGAGGACAGGGGTTTAAACATTTTGGGCCTTGCGAAAGGCCTTTTGGGTTGCGACCGTCAGGCCGCTCCGGGGAATCGACAGGACAACCGAGGCCGAGGGCGTTCGCCCGGGGAGAGGGGATTCACCGGCGCTACACGCGGAAGAGCCTGGGCCGCTCCTCATACCCCACGTCGATCCCGATGATGTCCCCGGTCTTGAAACCGAGATGGGTGAATTCCCTGACCACCTGATCGTCTCTGTCCACGTTCCAGTATACAAACCAGAGGGGGTATCTCACCGTATCGATGCCGTAGGCGTCATGACTGCACAGGTGGATCCCGATCTTATCCTTGACAATGAGCGTATCCGCCTCTGAAAGGAAATAATCAATCTGATACATATTGTCGTTGAGGGCCTTGGAAAGGGCCTTCTGGGCATCCGGCGTCTCTTCGAAATAGTGATTGGCGATCTGATAGAGGTCGGAAGGGGGCCGCACGTGGAGCCCTAAAACGGCAAACCGTTCGTATTGCAGTGCAAAGCGCTCCAGGGAGGCCTCATAGTCGGTTATCGCCTCGAGGACATACCCGATCCCCGTTTCCGTGACCTCCGATGCGAGGGCCATGTCTTCGCATCTGCTGATCACATCGATGTAAAATGCCCGGTTATCCATGACAAAGACCGGACGCTCACGGTAGTTTCTGCGCTTGCGGATCCTTCGAATGCCGTCCAGCTTGACCGTTCTCCGGCTTTCCATGATCTCCAGGATCTCAACGCGGGAAATGTCCTTTGCCTGGACAACGAATATCTCCCCTTCAACCGAGACGATGTATTCGATCTCACATCGAAATCCCAGGAGGTCCTGAATGGACTGGGATATGTCGAGCAATCGCTTGTCATGGGGCGTCTTGGTGATGTAGGGCTCGCTCTGGACCTTGTGGATACGGTCTCGACTGTACCCGAATTCCCAGTGGTCCCCCACCATCTTGGCCATGATGCTGGTGCCTTCGATATACGGCATGACAATGACGCCCATCTCCTCCAGATCGATCTCGGGGGCCTTGTTGAACCGCTGCTGTCTGAGAATGGAAAGCCGGCTCCTGGTGCGTGCGAATTTGATGATGCGCCTCCGTGCATATTCAACGCCGGCCAGGTCTCCGTAGGTCTCCAGAGAATCAAAGGTCCCTCCCTTGAACAGCTCTTCCCGGTGATGCCCGCTTCTCGCAATGACCTTGAAGCAGCCACGGTATCTTTCCAGAAAGGCCTCCAGGGGTCCGAAGGCCCGGCTTTTGAAGTCCGAGGGCGGCACATAGATGAAGTCAGGCACATTGAAGTCCGCCTCCTTGAGCCTTTCGAGGAGCCGCGCCTTTTCGGGGAGGATCGATTTCATCTTCTCTGACACGCCCGCTTCGGGGCATACAAATGGAACATGCGGCCGGAAGGACTCATTTCAAAAACCCCTGAATAATCCGGTTCACGGCCTCATCATAGGTAAGGCCAAGGCTCATGAGCTTCATCAACTGCTCGTCGGCGATCTTGCCGATGGAGGCCTCGTGGGTGAGTTCCGCATCGGGGTGCCTGGCCTTCAGGGAGGGGACCGTCTCATTGGAACCATTCCCCATAAGGATCGCGTCGCACTCAATGTGCCCGAAACACTTGGCGCGGGCATCCATGGTGGCATAAAAATCCTGCTTCGAATCCCCCCGGATAACCGACCGGGAAATCATGTTGGCCTTGCTGTTTTCCCCGGCCAGGACAATCTCGTTGCGAGAGACGGCCTTCTGGACGCCGTCGGTCATGACCCGTTCGGTAATGAGGAGGGAACTCCCCGCCGACAGCTCCGCGCTATTGACCCGATCGGCCTCATCAACGCCCCCGAGTTGGCTCAACTCCATTTCCGCGTAGGCGTCCTCGGCCAGAAAGACCTTTGTGGTCGGATTGAGGGCCCGCTTCCCCTTGCCGTCGCCCAGTGCCACATGCTTCTCCACGTATTTGATCCGGGCGCCCTTTTCGACCTGGAATTCGTGGATCCCCTCGTGCCCCTGGGACTTGGAACTGCCGCAATGGATCCCGCAGCCGGCGACAATGGTAACATCGGATCCCTCTCCGATGATGAAGCGGTTGTACACCACATCGTGGAGGCCCGCCCGGCTCACGATAACCGGGATGTGAACCGATTCATTGACCGTGCCCGGCTTGATCCGGATGACAATCCCGTTGCCGGCCTCGTTGGTCTCAATAGAGATGTTGGCCGAGACCTCCCGGCCCAGAAGCTCGCCGTTTTTTCGAATATTGTAGGCCCCTTTAGGGATTCCCTCCAGGTCTGCGACCGCCTTCAGCAGGTCCTTATCGATAGCATCTAACATCGCTCTCTCCTTCACAGATATCTCCATACCCGCACGCACTCAAATCCTCCAGCAGTGCGGAGGCCCCTTCGAGATCCCCGGCATAGGCGATCCGGCCGCCCCTGATGAGGAGAAGGGTATCCGCGGCCGACAGAAAGGCCCGGTTGTGGCTCACCACAATCGTGGTGGTCCCGTTGGTCTCCTTCTCTCTTTTGAGGAGCTGCACCATGGGGTCGATGGTCCAGAGGTCAATCCCTGTATCAGGCTCGTCGTAGATGGCGACCTTGGGATTGCGCGCGATGGTGGTCGCCAGTTCCACTTTTTTGATCTCGCCCCCGGACAGCCTCGAATCCACCGGTTTGTCCAGGAAATCGAGCGAGCAGATCCCGACACGGGCCACGATCCTCGCCAGCGTGTCCTCGTCTTCCGTGCCGGCGGCAATGGAGAGGAGGTCCCGAAAGGTGGTGCCCTTGAATCGGGCCGGGTGCTGAAAACTGTAGGCAATCCCTGCCCGGGCCCTCTCCGTAATGCCCTGTTGCGTAATCTCCTTCCCCTCCAGGTAAATAGATCCCGACGTCACGTGATAGATGCCCATGATCAGTTTGGCCAGGGTCGTCTTGCCGCTCCCGTTCGGGCCGGTGATGGCATAGAACTTCCCCTTTTCAAAGGTATAGCTCACCCGGTCGATAATGGTCTTCTGAGCCCCCTTTTCAGGGGCGTCCGCATCCGGTACGGAAAAAACAACATCTTTGATTTCCAGCATATACTCCCTCTCTTCCCTGAGATTTTTCAAAAATCATATCACACTTCCCGGACAAAATCTTCCCTTTTCTTCCGGCCTTCGGCCCATAGCCCCATCCGGCACATCCACCCTGTCTCAAGTTTCGCACCCTTCATTGGCGACTTATTGCCGGATTTTCTGCTATAGAAAATATGAAATTTGTAGGCGCGCACAGGTCCCGGGCTCACCGTTCCAGGTTGCTGGTCGAAGATCCCGTCTTCAGCGGGATTGCTGGTTGCTCGTAAAACCTCCGAACCCTGGACCTCTGAACCTTTGAACCCCAAACCGGGTCACCGATTGGGTTGCGGGCGCGGCCCGCGTTGGGCTGTCATTTCAATAAATGACGTGAGGAAGCCTGTCCAACAAGGCTCAAGGCAGGCCGATTACGCGGAATTATGTCCCGAATGTGCCGGTACCGGCCGGTGCCGGCGGGACCTGGGCCGAAGTGTTAACCGGGCGGGAGGCATGCCCCTCTCGTGGCGGCCCCTTGTGGCAGGTAAGGAAAAAGTGAGGCTGTTAAATGGTGACAAGATGGCGGCAAAAGGGAACGTCGTTGAAGTAAGAAGAAAGGTAACGGGTTGATTTTAGTGGAGCCACCGTGCGGAATCGAACCGCAGACATCCTCATTACGAGTGAGGTGCTCTACCGACTGAGCTACGGTGGCTCGCGGTTGAATGGGTGCAATATAGTTGCTTTTTGTACGGATGTCCATTAATTTCTGTAGCGAAATGCTCCTGGTCCGGAGTCGAGTGAAAGAAGGGACTAAAGAGGCCCAAGGCGTTAGGCACGAGGCGCAATGCGTTCATCCGGCGACCCGCAATCCCGCTGGAGACGGGATCTTCCACCAGCAACCGGCATCAAGAGTGGGTTGCGGGGTTTTTTAATCATCCGTCATCAATCGACAATCATCCATCAAAAGAATAGGATATACCATGAAATCCCCCGAAGACTACATCATTTTTCCATTGGATGTCCCGTCCCATGATCAGGCCATGTCCTATGTGGAGGCCCTGGACGGCCATGTGGGCCTGTTCAAGGTAGGCCTGGAATTATTCATCGCCCAGGGTCCCGGCCTGCTCAGGGAGATACGCAACCGGACGGACGCAGGGATATTTCTCGATCTCAAGCTCCACGACATCCCCGCCACGGTCAAGAGGGCCTTCCTGGCGGCGAGCATGCATCGGCCGCGGTTTGTGACCGTGCACTGCGACGAGGGGAACGGCATCCTCAAAGACGTTGCCCGTGAAAACCCGGGCAACACTCAAATCCTGGGCATAACCGTCCTGACGAGCCTGAACCGGGAAAAGCTGAGGGAATCGGGATACGCCCGTGACTATGCAGAGGATGTCTCAGAACTGGTCCTGTTGAGGGCGCGCATGGCCAGGGCGGCAGGGTGCCAGGGCGTGGTATGCTCCGGCCTGGAGGCGGTCAGGGTCAGAGAGGAGATCGGACCGGACATGGTCATCGTGACGCCGGGGATCCGGCCGGCCTGGACCGTGGTGGATCAGGACGACCAGAAACGGATCGTCACCCCTGCCGATGCCGTCAGAAACGGTTCCGATTATGTGGTCATCGGCCGGCCGATCCGGGATGCGGCGTCTCCCCGGGACGCGGCCAAGAGGGTGGCGGAGGAGATCGCGTCAGTCCTTTGAGGTAAGCCTGTCCCTGTGTACGGCCATAAGGGTCACCATGGCCTTGGCCGCCAGGGTCTCTGATCCATCCGATACATCCGACACCTCGGACTCGGCGATGATGATCTGTTTACCCTCCCGGATAATCCTGGAGCGACAGACCAAGGCCTCGCCATGGGCCGGTCTTAAAAAATTGATCTTGAACTCGATGGTCAGGATCTGATAGGCCTCGGAAACCGTTGTAAAGCCGGCGTATCCGGCCGTGTGATCCGCCATGGTGGCCATCACCCCCGCATGGATAAAACCGTCCTGCTGACGGTGATGGGGCTCAATGGTCACCCTTGACTGGAAAAACCCCCGTTTCACGGTTTCAGCCTCCAATTGACAGTACCTGACAAACCCTCGGCTGTAATCGTGTGCCAGAAACGTCGCCCTCTCTTCAGAAATCTCCGATGTCATCTTCATGCCTCGTGAAAGCGATTTTTTTTGAAACAGTTTCTATAATCATTATCCGTTCAAGTCAATACCCCCTCATCGCCTGACCGCGCGACAGGAGGGAAAAAGGTCGGTGAAAAAAGAGCGCCGGTTTGACGCCCACGAAATTTTGTCATATACTCCATATGCTTTAAGGAAAACAAGGTTCCTACAGGATACCAATGGCAGGCTCATGACAGGCACGGGTTTAAAAATCTGGATATTCCTGATCCCGCTGGCCGTTCAACCGGCGTTGGTTCCGTCTGTCTGCAGCGCCCGCGAAAGGTTTCTGACGGCCCGGAACATTGCCCTGGCAATGGCGCCGGATCCGGAAACGGCAAAGGAGGAAGACATGTCCGACATGGAAGAATTGACTGAAGAACAGGGAAAATATCTGTTGGGGGTGGCCCGGAAGACCATTCAGGGGGCCCTTTCAGGTGAATCCCGAAAGGGGGAAGATGCCCATCTGCCTGCCGTCTTCAACCAGCCGAGAGGAACCTTTGTCACCCTGACCATCGGGGGGAATCTGAGGGGCTGCATCGGCCACATCATCCCGCAGGAATCCCTGATCGAGGGGATCCGGATAAACGCCGTCAATGCCGCATTCAAAGACCCCCGGTTCAGGCCCCTTGACAAGGAGGAGTGGAAACGGGTCAAGATCGAAATCAGCATCCTGACCGAGCCGAAGCCCCTCCCCTATTCAGACGCCGACGACCTCTTGAAGAAACTGAGGCCCGGCATTGACGGCGTCATCATCAAGAAGGGATACCACCAGTCCACATTTCTTCCCCAGGTCTGGGACCAGTTGCCGCGCAAAGAGGAATTCCTGAACCACCTCTGCCTCAAGGCGGGCCTCGATGGGAACGAATGGAAAAAGGGAGGACTGGAGGTGACTACCTACCAGGTCCAGGCCTTTGAGGAATAGGGGTTGACAGGTTCAGAGGTTCAGGGTTGTATGGATCAGCGCCTTGTTTTGAATGGAGAGGAGCGGTCAAGCCGGTGAACCTGAGGCGATTGATCATCTGGAGCATCATCGGGACCGGCATATCCTCTGTCGCGACCCAGCTCCTCACCATCCGGGAATTCCTGACCCAGTTCAACGGGAATGAAATCACCATCTCCCTCGTCATTTTCTGCTGGCTCATGATGACCGGGGTGGGGGCCTTTGCCGCAAAATTCCTGAAGGGGGGCGGGGAGAAGGTCTATGCCCTTCTCATCGTGACCATCGCCCTATGGCCCCTGATTCAGATGGTCGGCATCAGGGAGTTCAGGGAGATCTTCTTCCCCCATGGCGTTTCCCAGGGATTCTATCCCATATTCCTCTACATCCTGACCACCCTCTCCCCCTACTGCCTCCTTACCGGATTCATTCTCCCCTATTCCCAACACATCCTGAATGCGGCGGGGCATCCATTCGACAGCGGCGACCTCTATATCACCGACAGTATCGGCGATATCGCCGGCGGGGCCGTTTTCAGCTTCATCCTGGTCTACTGGCTCAAGCCGTTCACCATTATTGCCGTCACCTCTTCCCTTCTGGTCCTGGTCGCCCTCCTTCTTCTGCTGAACCAAAGGCGATCCCTGATGCTGGGGGCCGCCGTAATCCTCTGTTCCCTCTTCTACCTCTTTTCACTCCATCACGGCTTCGAGACATGGACCCTCGCCGAACAATACGGGAACATCGTCCGGTATATCGAATCCCCCTACGGCAGGATCGTGATCACACGGGAAGGACCGCAATATACCTTCTGGGAATCAGGCCTCCCCCTCTATTCGGATGCAAATATCATGGATGCGGAGGAAAAGGTCCATTACCCCCTTTCCCAGATCGATCATCCGGAAAATATCCTGCTCATTTCAGGGGGCCTGGGCCAGACCCTCAAGGAGGTCTCCAAGCATGGGCCCGGACACGTTGACTATGTGGAGCTGGATCCCGCACTGACCCATGCGGCCGAGGCCTTGGGCATCATCGAAAAATCCCCCTCTCTCTCCATTATCCACACCGATGCAAGGCGCTACATAAAAAAAACGACCCGAACGTACGACGCCATTCTCATCGATCTCCCGGATCCCGACACCTTTCAGCTCAACCGGTTCTTCACAAAGGAGTTCTTCGGCCTTGCCAAACGGGTCCTCAGAAAGGGGGGCGTCCTCTCCCTCCACCTGGACTACTCGCCCAACTACCTGAGCGAGATCCGCAGGAAGAAACTCTCCACCCTTTACCATACGGCTCAACGGCAATTTCAACATGTCCTGATTCTGCCGGGTGAGCAGGCCTATTTCCTGATGAGCGACACGGAATTGAATCCCGATATCCCGTCTCTTCTGAAGGCCAAAGGGATTTCCACCTCCTACATAGAAGGGTTTTTCCACGGAAATGTGACCGGCGACAGGATGAAACAACTCCACAACAGACTGGATAGAAAAGAACCCCTGAATACCGATTTTGAGCCGAGGCTCATGAGCATCGTCTTTCAGGAATGGTTCATCCGCCACGGGGTCCATCCGGGCTATTTTTTTGCGGGGGTCCTGGGCCTTTCCCTCCTCTACCTTCTGTTTATGAAGCGGACCGAGTATATCCTTTTTTCAACGGGATTTGCCACCATGGGGATGGAGATGCTCGTCATTTTTGCCTTTCAGGTCATTTACGGCTACATCTACCTCGAGATCGGGGCGGTTGTGACCGCATTCCTGCTGGGGCTCCTCCCCGGCGCCATGGCGGGCCGGCGATGGCGGGCCGGACTGAAATTTCAGATAACGGCCTCGGAGATCGTCATCCTGTCCCTCCTCCTCATCTTTCTCCTCTGGACCTCATATCTCAAGGCCGATCCCCACCCCCTCCATTTTCTCCTGTTCTGCTTTGTCTTTTCCTTTTTCGCGGGCTTCCAGTTTCCGATTGCCGCAAAGATCATCGGGGAAGAGACAAGCCCTGCAGCGGGCTGCCTGGCCGCCGACCTGTGCGGGGCAGCGGTCGGCACCCTAATCACGGGAACCCTCCTCATCCCCCTGTGCGGGATCCGCGTGGCCGCGGTTTTTTTGATCCTTGTAAAAATTTCGAGTATAATGCTTATACTACTTCGGAGAAACCCCGGCGTTTGAAACCACGCCGGTGACGCCCCCTTCAACCCGATCGGCAATTCAATGTAGAGGAACCTCCAGATGACGCCAGAAAACAGCCACTCACCGACCCCCAACCTCATGACCCGCAAGGAATTTCTCAAGACCGCGGCCCTGGGGGCCTCGGCCTTTCTCTGCGCAGGGGCCGGTTACGGATTTTTGGGAAAAGAGGACCCCAAGGGAGAGAGCGTTAGGGGCCGGGTCTTCAAGAATGACGCCCCGGAAAAACCATGGAAATGGTCTAAGGAGGGGTTTTATTACAGCACGCACGGAAAGGCCGTCCAATGTGAGGTGTGCCCGAACCGATGCTTTCTGGCGCCCGGAGACAGGAGCATCTGCCGGTCAAAGGTCAATATCGGGGGAAAACTCTATTCCCTTGCCTACGGCAACCCGTGCGCGGTCCATGTGGACCCCATCGAGAAAAAGCCCCTCAATCATTTTCATCCCCGCTCCCTCATCTTTTCCATTGCGGCCACGGGCTGCAATTTCCGGTGCCTCAACTGCCAGAACTGGGAGATCTCCCAGAAAAAGCCCGAAGAGGTGGAGCACATGGAGCTGTTCCCGGAACAGGTGGTGGCGGAGGCCGGGAAGCGGGAGGTCCCCTCCATCGCCTACACCTATTCCGAACCGATCACCTATTATGAATATATGTGCGATACGGCCAGACTGGCCAGGGAGGCGGGGATCCGGAACGTGCTGGTCTCAAACGGCTACATCAATCGGGACCCCCTTCTGCGGCTCTGCAAATACCTGGATGGGGCCAATGTCAACCTGAAGTCGTTTGACGATGATATCTATCAATCCCTCAACGGCGGGACCCTCCAGCCGGTCTTGAACACCTTCAAGACGCTCCATGAGGAGGGGGTATGGTTTGAGATGACCACCCTGGTGGTGCCCACCTATGTGGACGATCTTGATATGATCCGGCGGATGTGCGGGTGGATACTCAAGGAGTTGGGACCCGACCACCCCCTCCATTTTCTCAGGTTTTTCCCCCAGTACAAGCTTACCCGGCTGCCGGCCACGCCCATCGCCACCCTGGAGAAGCTGAGAGACATCGCCCTTGAAGAGGGAATCCATTACGTCTATCTGGGCAATGTGCCCGGTCACCAGGGGACTCAGACCTACTGTCACCAGTGCCGCAAGGTCATCGTAAAGCGGAACGGATACCTGATCGACACCGTCAACCTGAAAGATGGGCGGTGCGCCTTCTGCGGCACGGCCATCCCCGGGAGATGGGAAGGGATTTAGAATCTTTGTTTGCAATCCCGCCCTGCGGGACAATTTGCGGAGAAGTTTTGGTGAACCGCCAAGGCGCGAAGGACGCAAAGAAGTCTTGATGGGGAACTTAAGCGATTAACCTTTCAGAAATGATATTAGCATCAAAATAATCATAATTAATATATTTATACAATAAAATGAAGTATAAACCCCCTTTTGGTTTTCTTTGTGTTCTCTGTGTCTCTGTTTACCCCGTAGCTTCGGAAAATGGTACCGGGGTGTGAAAAATCTCGGTTTCGGTTTAGCCGGCCTTATTTGTTTCCGGCGGCGGCCGCTGCAAAATTCGCGCAGTGGTGCTGAAACATGGCCCATTGGCCCCGGCTGCCGTCCCAGGATTCCACCGCACATCTCCCCAGGGCATGGGGGCTGTTGTGCCCGACCTTGTTGTCAAAATAGCTGAAATGCCGGCAACCGGCACAACAAATCAGCTCCTCCGGGGCAGATCCGGCATCGAGATCGCTGCTGTTTTTCATCGCATTCCTCGCAACCTCCACATGGGCCGATGGCGCCCGCCATTGAACCTCACCGCGCAGCCCATGAGGCGTCTTTTCATCCCCTTCACAAGGGGGTCACCCGCCGATCCGGAAAATCCTCACGATCAGAGTCATCCAAAGATATCTTTCAATTCCACCGCTCTAAGCGCTGGTTTCATACCGGAGGCGAAGGGAACCGGTTGAACCCCGTTCATTCCCATGGGCACGGGACAATTTGCAGACCCCCTTCGCCCGTCGAACTCGTACAGAGAAAGCCCAGTTCCACGCGAACACGGTCCCGATTGTTTGGGCTGGGGTT
>JAWOIH010000195.1:0-42842 GCA_046484725.1 Candidatus Desulfacyla sp.
TGTTCCTCCTGGAGATGCTGAGCGATCAGGCGGGCCACCTTTGCCACAACCACGGAGTGGGCCCTGATATTATCCAACATCCGATAGGCATCCATGAGCTGATAGCATTCTTGAATTGAAGGGACCATTTCCGCACCTCTGTCCAAAGCTCCCGAACCATATCAGGCATTTGCCCTTCTTTCAACCGAAAACCGATGGGAAAAGAGGGGCAAAACAGGGAATCTTTAAGGGATCCAAGGGGATGTTGACAAAGGATTCTGTTTTGTTTAAGGTCACCGAATAGGGTCCCAGCCACGGGGCCCCGCACCATTTTTTTCTCTCCGGGGGCTCAAACGACGATAGGGGCGCTTGCCAACGTATTCGGTTCCGGGCGAGATGGAAAGCAAAGGACGGTGGATTACATAGACCCTAATGACGCACACCGGGCGTCTCCCGAGTCACGCCCTCAGGCGTGACGGACACGGAAAGGGGGTGTCGGCCATTTCTGATTTTTCACAAAATAGCGGCAGGATAACCACATTCCATATCCTCCGGCAAGAGCGGAAGCACCTGAAGGCCCAGCTCAGGCTTCATTCCAAGTGGAAGAAAACGGTGCTGGTTATTCCGCTCCTCGCCAGCGAGTACACCGACCCGGCCAATCATGCCACTTTCCAGCGGATACTCAGGCAATTGAAAGATGTGAGGTATTTGTCGAAAATTATTTTTGGTCTGGATAAGGCGACCCAGGAAGAGGCCTTTGCGTTGAAGGATCTGATAGAGGGCCATGAAATCAAAAATTATTTAATTCAATGGAACGACGGTCCGGGCTATACGGCCATCTACCATACACTCAATGAGGCGGGGTTCAACATCAGTGAACCGGGCAAGGGAAAGAACATGTTCCTGAGTTTCGGCATCGCCATCGCCCTGGGGGCCGAGTCGGTCGGATTGATCGATGCGGACATCCGTACCTTCAGGCGCGTTCAACTGGACCGACTTTTCTATCCGGTTGTCGTCTTGAACTATGATTTCTCAAAGGCCTATTACGCCCGAATCATGGACAACCGGTTGTATGGTCGGGCAAAGCGGCTTCTCCTGGACCCCCTCCTCATCGCTCTCAAACGAAAATTCACCGAGACCGAGGAGCAGAAGATGTTGAGTCTGATCCAGTTTCTATTGGACTTCAACTATCAGCTCTCCGGGGAGGTGGCGTTTCATGTGGATCTTCTAAAGCGGATGCGCTTTGCCACCAACTGGGGCGTGGAGATATTCACCCTGATTGAGGTCTACCGAAAGGCCTCCTCTCCCGCCCAGGTCATGTTTTCCAAAGAGCCGTTCGACCACAAGCACCAGGACGCATCGCCCCAAGACCGTACCAAAGGCCTCAACCGCATGGCGATCGATATCGTCACGACGCTGATGAATGCCCTTGTCATCGAAGAGGGTCTCGAGATATCCGATACCTTTTTTAGAGACCTGGCAGTCACATACCAGGCGGTAGCCGAGGAACAGGTGAAGAAATACTCGGATGATTCAGGTTTCAGCAATTTAGACTATGATCGGGATGGTGAAGAATACCTGATTAAGCATGTCTTCCGAAATTCCGTCCTGCAGGCGGGTGAAATGCTCACCTCTCCATACCGGATGACGGAAAAGTTCTTGAGATTTGTCAACACGCATTCCGAGTTTAAACCGTTTTTGGACAACGGCCTGGCGCAGACCATTCTGGATGTGGAGCAAAAGACGGAAAAGTGGGTATTTGAAACGCCTCAAACGGTCTCGTGGGAGCGGGTATCCAATAAGTTGCCCCGGATTTTTTATGATCTGATCGAAGTCGTTGAAAGTGAAAAAAGACGTTTTTCCTGATGGCGCAGCAGGGTCTTCTGGTGATGAACCTTGCACATCGCCTTGCATATCCATGGGATCAAACTCACCTTTTTACCTTGTTTTCACCGACTTGGACGGTACCCTTCTGGATCATGACACCTACGGGTGGGAGGCGGCCATCCCGGCCCTTGAATATTGCCGAACGAGGGGGACGCCGGTTATCATTGTATCGAGCAAGACCCGGTCCGAAATAGAGGCCTTACGCAGGGAACTGTCCCTCGGTGCGCCCTTTATTTCCGAGAACGGGGGAGGCGTATTTTTCCCAAAAGAGACATTCCCTGACCCTCCCCCTGGATCTATTTCTGCTGAAGGCCCGGCAGGACCTGCGGGGTTGCCCACCGGTTCTGCCGCGGGCGCAGAGACGGGCCTGTGGGAAATATCTCTCGGTGTTCCCTATGCCCGTTTGATCCAGGCCCTTGGGGATATCCGCAATGAGTTGAAATGGGACATCAAGGGGTTTTCGGATATGGGGCCTGACGAGATTTCGCGCCTGACAGGCCTCGACAAGAGGGATGCCCAACGCGCCGCCATGCGTGAGTACGACGAGCCGTTCATCATCCTGGGGAATGAACCCGGAGACTTAACCCCACTGTACCGGGCGGCAGAGAATAGGGGGCTTCTGATCACATCGGGCGGCCGGTTCTATCACCTTCAGGGAAAAAACGACAAGGCAAAGGGGATGGAACGTGTCACGGCGTGGTACAGGGCGCGTTACAAGGATGTCGTGGCCATTGCCCTTGGGGACAGCCCCAACGATTTTGCCATGCTTGAGCGGGCGGATATTCCCGTGTTGATCCGTTCCCGACGAACGTTTCCAGGTCTGAAACGTCGAATCCCAAGGCTCAGGATTTCTGATCAGTTCGGTCCGGCAGGGTGGAATTCAGCCATATTAAGCATCTTGAGCCAAAATGGAGAATAGGTCCATGAATGAGCGCTTTGAAAGAGAAGTGAACCCGGATAATATCAAAAAAGCCGACCTGGTGGTCTGTATCCCTTCCTATAATGAGGCCGACGCCATCAGCTACCCCGTCACCCAGGCAGATACGGGATTAGATCAATATTTCAGTGAGATGGATACGGTCATCATCAATTGCGACAACAATTCCCCTGACAACACCCGCCAGGCGTTTCTGGATACCCGGACCCAGGCCCCCAAGATCTATCTTTCCACGGAACCCGGTATCAAGGGAAAGGGGAATAATTTCAAAAATCTCTTTGAAAAGGTGGTTGAACTGAAGGCCAAGGCGGTGGTGGTGGTTGATGCGGACCTCAAGAGCATCACGCCCGAATGGATCCGGCATCTGGGCAAGCCCCTGTTCCAGGGGTTTTCCTATGTGGCGCCCCTGTATATCCGGCATAAATATGACGGGACCATTACGAACGGCATTGCATATCCCATGACAAGGGCCCTGTATGGACGAAGGGTCCGGCATCCGATCGGCGGAGACTTCGGCTTCAGCGGCAAGCTGGCCCAGGTCTATCTGGACAGCGCCTCGTGGAATGAGTCTGTGGCCAATTTCGGGATTGATATCTGGATGACCACCCTGGCTATCAATCAAAAGGTTCAGATATGCCAGGCGTTTTTGGGACGTCCCAAGATTCACCGGACCAAGGATCCGGGGTCTGATCTGGGCCCTATGTTCAGGCAGGTGGTAGGCACCATCTTTTGCTTAATGAAAGAATTTGACGCGTTCTGGACAAAGGTCAAATACAGCCGGCCCACGGCCATATTCGGATTTGGTCTTGGCGAGGTGGAGATGCCTCCCAAGGTGGATGTGGACACGGACAATCTGCTTCATCAGTTTCACCAGGGTTTTGAGCGATTCAGTCATATCTGGGAGCAGATCCTTACCGCCGATGTATACCGGAAGCTCAAAGAGATCGGGGGGCTCAAGGAGCGGGAGTTCAATTTCCCCACGGATCTGTGGGCCCGCGTGCTCTTTGATACCGCGGTTTCATACGGAATGGCGCGTATTGAACCCGATGAGATTATGGACTCCCTGATCCCCCTCTATTTCGGGAGGACCCTCTCCTTTGTGAAGCGGACCCGGAAGATGTCCATCAAACAGGCCGAAGAGGCCATTGAAAACGACTGCGAGACCTTTGAGATGACCAAGCCCTATCTGCTCCAGCAATGGAACAAGAGAAGGGCAAGCAAATGATGAAGTCAGGAATTGCACCCATAAAAATTTTTTATCACACAAAGCCACAAGGACCGCAGAGAAAAAAATATAACGCAAAAGATGAAGAATTCTCCGTGCCTCTGTGCCTCAGTGTGAGACCCTGTGAGGAGACGTAAATGCCGAAACGCGACGATATCAAGCGAGTGATGATTATCAGTTCAGGGCCGATCATTATCGGGCAGGCCTGCGAGTTTGACTACTCCGGGACCCAGGCCTGCAAGGCCTTGCGAAAGCTGGGCTATGAGATTGTTTTAGCCAACTCCAACCCTGCAACGATCATGACCGATCCCGGGATGGCCGAGGCCACCTATATTGAACCGCTCAACCTGCAGGCCATGGAGGAGATCATTGAAAAGGAGAGGCCGGATGCGCTCCTTCCCAATCTCGGCGGTCAGTCCGGACTGAATCTCGCCTCGGAATTGGCCCGGACCGGGGTCCTTGATAAATACAACGTCAAGATCATCGGGGTGGAAGTGGATGCCATCAAGCGGGGCGAAGACCGAATTGCCTTCAAGGAGACCATGAATCGTCTGGGGATCGATATGCCCAAGAGTGAGCCGGCCTTCAGCGTCGAGGAGGCTGAAAGGATCGCGGATACCCTGGGCTATCCCGTGGTGATCCGGCCTGCGTACACCATGGGGGGAACCGGGGGCGGTCTGGTCTACAATGTAGAGGAATTGCAGGTCATCGCCAGCCGGGGGATTTCCGCAAGCCTCGTGGGTCAGATCCTGGTGGAAGAGTCGGTCCTGGGTTGGGAAGAACTGGAGCTCGAGGTGGTTCGGGATGCAAAGAACCAGATGATCACGGTCTGCTTTATCGAGAACGTGGATGCCATGGGGGTCCACACGGGAGACTCATTCTGCACGGCCCCGATGCTGACCATCGATCCCGGACTCCAGAAGAAGCTCCAGAAATATTCCTATGACATTGTCGAGGCCATCAAGGTGATCGGCGGCACCAATATCCAGTTCGCACACGACCCGGAGACCGGGAGGGTCGTGGTGATCGAGATCAACCCCAGGACATCCCGATCCTCGGCCCTGGCCTCTAAGGCGACCGGTTTCCCCATCGCGCTCATATCCGCCATGTTGGCCGGCGGCATGACCCTGGATGAGATTCCCTACTGGAGAGAAGGGACCCTGGACAAGTACACCCCCTGGGGAGACTATGTGGTGGTCAAGTTTGCCCGGTGGGCCTTTGAGAAGTTCGAGGGAAGCCTGGACCGCTTAGGCACCCAGATGCGTGCCGTGGGCGAGGTGATGAGTATCGGCAAGACCTACAAAGAGGCCCTCCAGAAGGCCATTCGATCCCTGGAAAACGGCCGGTACGGTCTTGGTTTTGCAAAAGACTTTCACAGAAAATCTCTGGATGACCTCCTCGACCTGTTGGCCGAGCCGTCCAGTGAGCGGCAGTTCATCATGTATGAGGCCATCCGAAAGGGGGCCGACATCGATGCCCTTCACGCCAAGACCCATATCAAGCGCTGGTTTATCCAACAGATGAAGGAACTGGTGGATCTGGAAGAGAAGATCCTTGCGCACAAGGGAGGCGCGCTCCCCGACGATCTGCTCGCACAGGCCAAGAAGGATGGGTTCTCGGACCGTTATCTGTCGCAGATCCTCCGAATCCCTGAAAAAGAGGTCCGGGAGCGGCGCAAGGCCCTGGGGGTCGTGGAAGGATGGGAGCCGGTTCCGGTGAGCGGGGTGGAAAATGCCGCCTATTATTTTTCCACCTACAACGCCCCGGATCAGGTGGGTTCCAGCGACAGGCGGAAGGTCATGGTCCTGGGCGGCGGTCCCAACCGGATCGGTCAGGGGATCGAGTTCGATTACTGCTGTGTGCATGCGGCCTTCGCCCTGCGGGACGAGGGGGTTGAGTCGATCATGGTCAACTGCAATCCCGAGACCGTATCCACCGACTACGATACCTCGGACAAGCTCTACTTCGAGCCTCTCACCGTAGAAGATGTTCTGAGCATCTATGAAAAGGAAAGGCCGGAGGGGGTCATTGTCCAATTCGGGGGCCAGACACCCCTCAACATAGCGAAGGAATTGGCCGAGGCAGGGGTGAATATTATCGGCACATCCCCAGAGGCGATCGATCTTGCCGAGGACCGGGACCGGTTTCGCCTGAAGATGCGAAAGCTGGGCATTCCCCAGCCGGAATCAGGCATGGCCAGCACCCTGGAGGAGGCTTTGAAGATTGCAGAGCGGATCGGATATCCGCTGATGGTCAGGCCGTCCTATGTATTGGGGGGCCGCGCTATGGAGGTGATCCATGATGAGGAGATGCTGCGGCACTATGTGGCCGCGGCCGTGGATGTGAGCCCCGAGCGGCCCATCCTGATCGACAAATTTTTAGAGAATGCCATCGAGGCCGAGGCGGACGCCATATCGGACGGGACCGATGCCTTTGTCCCCGCAGTGATGGAGCATATCGAGCTGGCCGGGGTTCATTCAGGCGATTCGGCCTGCGTGATACCCCCTATCAGCATCCCGACCAAACACCTCGACACGATTTATGAATATACCCGGAAGATTGCAGTGGAGCTGAAGGTGATCGGCTTGATGAATATCCAGTATGCCATTGCCGACGATACGGTCTATATCCTCGAGGCCAATCCACGGGCCTCCCGAACGGTTCCCCTGGTTTCGAAGGTGTGCAATATATCCATGGCACGAATCGCGACCCAGTTGATGTTGGGTAAAAAACTGGGAGACCTCGACATCCGGCCCAAAAATATTTCCCATTTCGGGGTCAAGGAGGCCGTGTTCCCGTTTAACATGTTCCCGGAAGTGGATCCGCTTCTGGGTCCTGAAATGCGGTCCACCGGGGAGGTGCTGGGAATGGCCGACTCCTTCGGACTGGCATACTTCAAGGCCCAGGAGGCGACCCAACTCATGCTCCCGTCTGAAGGAACGGTCCTGATTACGGTTTCCGAGGCGGATCGGCCTGCGGTCCTGGAGGTGGCAAGACAATTCAGCAGACTGGGCTTCAAGATCAAGGCCACCCATGGCACCCACAGGTTCCTGGCCGAATGCGGGATCGATTCCAGCAGCATCCTCAAGATGCACGAAGGCCGGCCCAACATCGTGGACGGGATCAAGAACAATGAAATCCATCTGGTTGTCAACACGCCCAGCGGCAAGTTGAGCAAGCATGACGATTCCTACATACGGAAGGCGGCCATCAAGTACAAGGTCCCTTACATTACGACCATTGCGGCCGCCCTGGCCGCCACGCGGGGCATTGCAAAGGTCCGCGAAGGCCATGGCGGAGTAAAATCGCTCCAGAGCTACCACCTGGATATCAAATAGGGGAATTCAAATGGACGGTATTGTCGGACTCTACAGCCTCGATGATCGTGAATTGGTGAGCAAGGCCTTTTTCGCCACAGGCGCCTGTCAGCACAGGGGCAAGGCCAGCACCGGTCTGGCCGTGGCCAACGGAAGGGGGATTCACATCCATAAAGGGCTGGGCAGGATCGCCGAGGTCATCGATTATCATATCATCCGGACATTCCAGCACCTGGAGCCGGTGGCCGCCATCGGAAATATCGGTTACACCAAACGCAGAATACCTGAAAAGATGAATGTTGAGCCGATCGAGATCCGCCCCAAAAGGGGTTCCCAGCTTAATGTTGTCCTGACCATGGACGGATATCTCATCAAGGAGGACGATATCAAGGCTGAGCTGGAACCGGATTACCGCTTTGAAACCAACAACAAAACAGAGATCGTCGGCGCACTGCTCCACAAATATCTGTCGCAGGAAGGGATCCGGTTCGAGGCAGGCAGACGACTTGTGGACCGAATGGATGGAAGGGGAACCTTCGCCCTGACGGCCCTGATCCACGACGGGAAAGAGGCCTATCTGGTGGCCCTGAATGATGATAAGGCGTTTGAGCCCTTTTGTTATGCCGTCGTTGACGGCACCTTTGTCGTATGTTCGGAATCATGCTCCCACAGACGGCTGGGAGGGACCTCCACAAGAGAATATGATGGCGCGGAGATGACCATCTGTTCATCCAAGGGGATCGAAACGAAGCGACTGGTGGAACGGGACATGATGCCCGATATCTTCCAGGCGGTTTATTTCGGGAATGTGGCCTCCCTCTTCCGGGGAAAGGAGATATTCCAGATCCGAAGGGAATTGGGGGTGGAGTTGACCCGGCATTACCCATCGTCCAGGGCGGATGTGGTCATTCCCAATCCCGAATCGGGCTGGGGAGTCAGTGTCGGCATTGCAGAAGGTCTGAAAAAAAATCTGTATCCTGCCCTCATCAAGCTTCCGCAGGCTGTCCGCACCTTTCAAGAGGGGGTGCGGATGGCCAGATCCCAGGAGGTGGGGCTGAAGTTCGGGGGCGTGGATTCCCTCCTGAAGGGGAAAAATATCGCCATGGGAGACGACAGCATCGTCAGGGGGACTGTGAGCGAGGGGGGTTCTGTCTGGGTGGCCTACAATGCCGGCGCCAAGTTCCTTGAGTTCTGGGTATCCTACGGGGCGATGGTCTTTCCTTCTTTCAAGGAGTGGCACCGGGGCATTGAGTGCCTTCAGGAACTGGCTGTTCAGAGGGCATTTAAGGGGAGTAATCCGTATGACAAGACCCTCGATGAGATCAATGCAGCCGTGGCACGGCTCATCGGCGTCGATGAGGTCAAATACAACGTCATCGAAAGGGTTCGAAGGGTTACGGGCGACGGGTCTTTCCAGGCCTTGGACGCAAGCTATCCGATCGTGGAGGCGTTTTGGCCTGATTGGCTCAAGAAAGAGGTGGACACGTTTCATCGCTACCGGCTTGCGTGAAACCTGGACCCGAGTGCTGGATGCTGGACGGCCGGAGGTTAGTGGTCGGAGGTCAGGGGCCAGAGAAGCCCTCTCTTCGTACCGGGCAAACAATATCCAGTATCCAGTATCAAGTATCCAATATCCATTATCCAGTGACCAGCATGAATCTCATCTTCGACAAAAACAGCGCCGGGTTTTATGAATCGTGGCGTCGGTCGTCACAGAACCGGACCATCGAAAGATCGATGACATCGGTGATCCGATCCGTCCTTGATCCTATCCCGGGAGAAAGGCTCCTTGACATCGGCTGCGGCGACGGGAACCATCTTCTCATGTTCAACAAACTGGGCCTGGATGTCACCGGCGTTGACGCCTCTGTTGACATGGTGGAAGCAGCGAGGTCCCGGTTGGGGCCGCGGTCCGCCATCAAGTTGGGAATGGCCGAGGATCTGCCCTTTGATGATAATGAGTTTGATCTGGCGGTTTTTATCCATACGCTGGAGTTTTTGGACAACCCTCTCCCGGCCTTGCGGGAGGCAGGAAGGGTCGCCCGGAGAAAGGTCTTCATCGGCGTCCTGAACAGCCTTTCGTGGAACGGTATCCTGAAAAGATTTCAGGGTTATTTCGGCGATCCCCTTTTTGGACAGGCCACCTTCTATAACCTGTGGCAGATCAAATCCATGCTCCAGTTAGCGTATGGCGACGTGCCTATTTCCTGGGAAAGCATTCGGATCGTCCCTTCCTTTCTGGAAGAGACGTCCCCTTTTGGAAAAGAAATCGTGGGCGGGAGGCATTCTCCCTTCGGGTTTTTCCTGGGACTTGCGGCTACCATGGTATACCGGGTTCACACAGACAACCTTCCCCTTAAGGTGAGGCTGAAAACAGCGGGGCAGTCATTGTTTCCGGCGCGGACCCTCGAAGACCTCAATCAGAGTAAATGGCCCTAAAAAGGGCCTTGTCGCCCCCGCGCATGCCAATGGAGAATGAAGAAAAAATAGGAGCATGGATTCCCGTTTAAGAAGGAAATCCCTGAAGCGGTTCTTGTTCAAAGGAGCGCATATAGATGAAAGAAGCTTCTCTCTATGAAAAACTGGAGGGTGAAAAGGTTCGTTGTCTCTTGTGCAATCACAGGTGCCTGATCAAGAGTGGGGCGAGGGGGATCTGCGGGGTTCGGGAAAATCGTGCCGGGACCCTCGTCAGTCTTGTGTACAGGAAGATCATTGCCCGCCATTGCGATCCGATTGAAAAAAAACCGTTGTTTCACTTTCTTCCGGGTACGCGTTCCTATTCCATTGCCACAGTAGGGTGCAATTTCAGATGCACCTTTTGCCAGAACGCGGACATCTCTCAGATGCCCTCGGACAGGAACCGGATCATGGGAGAGGATATGACCCCGGAAGAGATCATCGGACCGGCCCTGGATTGCCGGGCCGCGTCCATCTCCTATACCTATACTGAACCGACCATCTATTTCGAGACCGCCCTTGAAACAGCGCAGGCCGCAGTTGCAAAGGGGATGAAAAACGTGTTTGTGTCCAACGGCTACATGACCAGGGATTGCCTTGAGGCGATCCATCCCAATCTCCACGCCGCGAATGTGGACCTCAAGGCATTCAATGACAGGTTCTATAAGGAACAGTGCGGCGCCAGGCTGAAACCTGTCCTCAACACCATAGAGGTGATGCGGGAAATGGGGATATGGCTGGAAGTGACGACGCTTCTGATCCCCGGGTTGAACGATGGGGAGGAAGAACTCAAGGACCTGGCCCGTTTTCTGGCGGATGTCGATCCCGGCATCCCCTGGCATATCAGCCGGTTTCACCCCACCTACCGGTTAGTGGACCGGCCCGTGACGCCGGTCGAGACCATCCGGCGCGCCAGGGATCTCGGTTATGAGGCCGGATTGCAGTATGTCTACACCGGAAATATCCCGGGGGATGAGGGTGAAAACACCTTCTGCCACAACTGCCGAGTGCCCTTGATCGACCGTATGGGGTTTCAGGTGAACCGGAACCGAATCACGGATGGCCGATGCCCCGAGTGCGGCGCCAAAATTCCCGGCGTCTGGGTTAAAAACGCTTGAACACCGGCAAGACACGGATTGATTTTCCCGGCGCCCGGTGATATTCTTTAAATTCTGAGGAGGGCTTCAAAGGTTCTTCTTAGGGCCCCCGCTGAATCGATCAATTGGCCTTCTTCTGTTCGGCGGGGGTTTGCTATTCCTAACCGTTCACAGGTTCAGGGTTCAACGTTCGAAGGTTTATGGGTTCCCGTTGCTCAATGAATGCGCACTCGTTGCTTGTTGCCCGCCGCGGTAAAGCGTAGATCCCAAAGGATGCGGGATTACTGGGCGTTGAACATTCGATGTTCGTCCTTTGAAACGGTCTTGCCTCATCTGACTGGCCCCGGCCGGAGGCGATGCTCGCGTGAAATGGGTTTTTTTGTTGCGCTTCTTTGAATTGACGATTGAGGATCAACAACCTTCAAGCCACTTTGGAAGGCAAGCACATCTGAACCCCTGAATCCTTGAACCCTTGAACCCTGAACCTTTGAACTATCCTGGGAGATTCGGAATGAAGAAAGAAGACGAGCTTGCCCTCAAGGTTACGAAAGAAATCGTGATCAAATTCATTGAGGTGGGAAGGCTGACCGTCAACTCATTTGACGAGGCATGGGAAAATATCTACCGGTCGGTAACCCGCACTCTGAAGGAAGACGACCCCGCCGATTAATATCTCACGTCCGCCAGGAACAGCCCCTGGGGAGGGGCCTTGACCCCGGCCACCCGCCGGTCTTTCAAGGATACGATCTCCTTGAAGCGGGGGGGACCCATTTTTCCCAGACCCGCTTCCACCACCGTTCCCACGATGTTTCGCACCATATGTCTCAGGAAGCCGTCCGCCTCGATGACAATCCGCAGACGTCCATTCAGAGGGCCATGGAGTTCTGCGGTCAAGACCGACCTGACCGGGTCGGTGTTGTTGCTCCCCGACGACCGGAACGAAGAGAAGTCATGTGAGCCCCTCAGGTGAGACAGGCAGACCGCCATCGCCTCCACGTTCAGGGGGGGCTTGACGTGCCATATGAAATTGCGCTGGAAGATATCAGGGGTTTGGCTGTTCAATATCCGGTATTCATAAATTTTGCTCTTGGCGCTGTATCGGGAATGAAAATCGATCGGGACCCAGACTGCATCTTTGACGAAAATATCGTCGGGAAGGAGGGAGTTCAGGCCTTTCTGCAATGATTGAGGGGGAATGGAGGATCGGGTGACAAAATTGCAGACCTGATTTAGGGCATGGACCCCTGCATCGGTCCTCCCCGATGCGATGAGGGTGTGAGACGCTCCGGTCATCACCCGGATCCGGTCTTCCATGATCTCCTGGAGGGTCGTCGCGTTTTTCTGACGCTGCCACCCATGGTATCGAGTCCCGTCATAGGCCACGATGAGCCTGATGTTTTTGTGATCCATGATGCCAAAAGAAAGGGGAATCCGGACTGGATTCCCCTCTTGTCTGTCCCATCGAAATGAGCGGTGTTTAACGCTTGGAATACTGGAACCGGGCCCTTGCACCGGGCTGGCCGTATTTTTTTCGCTCCTTCATCCTTGAATCTCTGGTCAGGAATCCCGCCTTCTTGAGGATTTCCCTCAGCCCTGAATCCAGGTCGACCAAGGCCCTGCTGATGCCGTGTCGTATGGCCCCGGCCTGTCCGGAAGGGCCGCCCCCGTTTACGTTGATAGAAATATTAAATTTATCCAACAGATCGGTGAGAACGAGGGGCTCCAGGACGGTTGCCCTGTCCGCTTCCCGATCCAGGTATTGGTCAGCAGGCTTTTTATTGATGGTTATCTCGCCCGTTCCCGGCTTCATCCAGACCCTGGCCACGGCTGTTTTTCTCTTGCCTGTAGCGTGAAGTAATCCCTCTGCCATTTAAATCTCCAATGCCTCCAATTGTTGAGCCTGATGCGGGTGTTCTGATCCGGTATATATCTTCAGCTTCTTCAATTGACGTCGTCCCAGGCTGTTTTTGGGGAGCATGCCTCTAACTGCAAACCGCAAGACATCCTCCGGTTTCTTTTCAAGCAACTTCTTGGCCGAAATCTGTTTCAGGCCGCCTAAATAGCCGCTGTGCCGGTAATAGATCTTCTTGTCCCATTTCTTCCCGGTGAGAGAGACCTTATCCGCGTTGATGACGACCACAAAGTCACCCGTGTCGGCGTGCGGCGTGAAGATAGCCTTATGTTTTCCCCTCAGGCGCACCGCGATCTGGGTCGCAAGCCTTCCCAGGATCTTGCTTTCAGCGTCTACCAGAAACCATTTTTTCTGGACTTCCTGTTCTTTAGCAACAAATGTCTTCATAATATGCATCCTGTCTTTCAAGAAATGAAAAAGAATATTTAATTTAATTTTATCCGCTTGTCAAGCCATTTCTAAAAAAATCTATTGACAAGGGGTGACGATCCTGATAAAAAATCGCCATTCGAGATGGCGCCCGTAGCTCAGTTGGATAGAGCGCCGGGCTTCGAACCCGTAGGTCGCAGGTTCGAGTCCTGCCGGGCGCGCCATTTACATACAGACAAGATTATGTGGGCCTGTAGCTCAGTTGGCAGAGCAGTTGACTCTTAATCAATTGGTCGAAGGTTCGAGCCCTTCCAGGCCCACCAACGAAATCAAGGACTTATGGCATATCGCCAAAAAGTCCTTTCTGTTTTTTGCCCCAGTTGGGTCAAATGGGGCTCACCATTTGCGGTCCGGAGGCGCAACATGAGCCGCCCCAAACCTGACTTCATGTCAAGATATTATGACGGATCGAAGAGGAATTCAATACGCAAAGATAAGAAAAATCGACCGCGAGCATCGATCACGGAGAAGGAAGACCCCTTAGATCCTCCCTTTATTTTCCACTTCTTATGGATTTGATAAAGCCCAGGCCCAACCCACACACCAGGATGAGAACGACGATTGCGGTGATCACCTCTGGAACCATTATCCGTCTCCTTTGATATGAAAGCATGTTGTATCCGATTCATCGGGTCGCTCTATAATTATATATCGGCAGATTTTTCAATTTCCCCAATTTTTTTGACACGTGATGGAAATTTTCAGGCCGTAAACCGAAGATTCCGAAGAGGGTCGTCCGAAAAGGCAAAAATTTGCAGCGAGCGCATCTCTGTTGCCTGGTGCGGAGTTAGGGGCCGGAAGACGCACAGAATAGACACATGATTTTAAGAGTCGGAGGATGGAAAATGACAATACGGGTAAAGAAGCTGAAGATGATCCTATCGGTGCTCTTGCTGCTGACGACCATGTGTATGACATCCTGCTCGGAATTGCGTTCCGAGTTCGATCCCCACGCATGGCGATACCAGCCTTACAGGGACATGCCCCCAAGCTGGGAGAACGACATGGGACGTCCCGGTCCTGAATACGGTGGAGAAGATATGTTCGGAGATTCGTGGTAACGGCCGTCAGGTCATCTCATGCCTTTTAAGGATGGGTCTGTCAGGGGTGTATAATATGGCAAAAACAGAGGTGTTGTTCACCGGCGGTTCCGGTCGGACCCTGCCGCACTCCCTGAATTCTGAAGGAAGATCAAAAACAGATGCCGCATCAAAGAGCCGGCGCAGGCCCTTTTCGTAGATCCGGTACGAAACCATTTGACCGGGTTCAAGGACTCCTGCAAGATGATCGAATATCTCGGCCTTTGGCAAGGCGTCGGCCCCTACCAGGATCAGCTTGCACGGAACCTCCAGGGGGAGTGTAAAGTGGTTTCCGCAGATAATCCGGATGCGACGTTCCAGGCCCAATTTATGGATCACCGCTTTCGAAAGGGCCGCATGCCGTTTGTCCTGCTCAATTCCGATCCCTTCAATCCCGTACTGCCTCGAAAAGCAGATGAGGCTCAGCGGCAGCGGTCCGCTTCCTAAAAAAACAACCCTGTCTCCGGCATGAAGCCCCGCCCCCCCATATTCCATGCGGGCCAGGGACAGGTAATTGGGATGGTAGACGAATTCTTCGACACAGGCCCACGGATCAGCAACGGACATCATCGATTCCGCAAACTGGATCTCAAGCCTCAGACTGTTTTGTCGCTTCACCCGGGAAATGCGCGCAATAGCCGGCCCGAGATCGACATCCGCAATGAGCCTCCGGACCACCTCATCCGCCACGGGGGCCGCGGCCAGGCGGTTCAGCCCATTCAGGTGGGCGCCATAGACCTCATTGGGTGCGTTTTCTATCTGATCCTCCGTCAGATTCTGAAGTGCGGCATCCACTTGAAGCAGTTCTGTCTTGATGGCCTGAAATTGGGACTCCATCACTTGGCCAACTCGGCAAAGACTGTGGTGTTGTTGATCCGGCCCGTGGGGAATACCTTTTTGAGGATGCGGAACCCCTTCACATCGTCCTCACTTACAGGCGCATACAGGACGGCCCGCATACCGGTATAGGTCCTGTAGATGACGGGAATAGGGTTGTCTTTTTCCATCAGAATATGTCGCAGATATCGAAAGATCCTCTCTTTTGGTTCTGCCAGGGCTGCAACCAGGACCGCGTCCCACTCCAGGTCCCGGAGCAGGGAATCATCTCCATGAACGATCTCGATATCCTTCTCCAGGCCCAGGGACCGGATCACGGCTCTGGAGGCATCGACACATGCTGTGGACGACTCCAGGCCCAGAGACCGGATCTGATAAAATCGATTCATGAGGATCAGGCTCATGGGCACGGGGCCGCAGCCCACAAAGGCCAGCCTTCTGGAAGGCAGATCCGGCAGGGTCTCCGCCTGTGTTCGGATCAGGGATTCATATCGGGGATAGAGGGGAAACGCGCCGAGGGTCTCCCAGGGGTCTTGGGAGGCGATGAGTTGTCGCGCCAGGTGCATCTCATGGATGGCGAAAAACGTGGCATAATAGGCCCGGATCAACGGAAGCACGGCCTTGATCTCCGCCTCTTCCAGGATCAGTCCTGCCAGATGGGCCCCCACCCCGAGGTGGGCCAGATCGTCTAAAAGCTGATACAGGCGGTACAGTTCGTCCGGGGGGAGGCTCTCAAGCATCTCCCGCGTGTATTTCCGTATCCGTTCGGCAAAGGCCAGGATATGGGGTTTGATGATGTTGAGGCTGTTTTGACAGTCCTTGCAGCAGCCTAAAAAATTGTGCTCCTTCAGTTCGTGCTCATGAAAGTAGTTGATATCATGCATAAGGGGCATCCTCACGGAAGCGGGATCAGTCCCCGGCAGATTCAGGGTCCCGGTTTATCCAAATCATCAGGCTATCACTATTTTTTGCTCTCGACAATAAAAAACCCGGGACTCATACATGGGACAGGCATCGCCCTGTCTCCCCGGGCCGGGCAGGTTCCCTGCTGTTTGGGCCTTGAGAGCCTCCCTTTTAGCGATTGCCACGATGGTTGTTTTGCACTACGATTGCCGAAAAGGATGACAGAAGAATCCATCCCTTGCCCTTGAGGATATTGCCCTGGGGAGAAATACAGGTTTGAGAAGATCTCTATCTCCACAATCCAAAGTTGTCGTAATGTACGGATTTTATTAGGTTCATAAATTCCAGGCCGTCATTCCGACGAAGGCCGGAATCCAACGTCGTTTCAATGCGTTGAATGTTGTGGATGCCGGATCAAGTCCGGTACGACGAGAGAACTTTGGACTCTCAAGATCTCTATGGAAGCAGGTAAAAGATGACATTGCGTAAAGGCGACATCGTTGAACTTCCCATCGAAAGAATGGCCTATGGCGGCAGGGGGATCGGCCGGTTGGACGGATTGGTGGTCTTTGTCCAGGGCGGGATTCCGGGTGACCGCATTTCGGCCAGGATCTACAGGAAAAAGCGGGATTACGCCGAGGCAGGCATGGTGGAACTCCTCTCCCCGTCCCCTGACCGGGAGGTGGCCCCGTGCCCCTATTTCGGATACTGCGGCGGGTGCCAGTGGCAGCACGTGGTCTATGAGAGGCAGCTGGCCTACAAGAGGGAGCACGTGCAGGAGAGCCTCGACCATATCGGGGGCCTGAAACAGGTGACGGTTCATCCTGTCATCCCTTCTGAAAAGATTTTTTCTTACAGAAACAAGATGGAATTCACCTTTTCCGACAGGCGGTGGTACCTCCCTGATCAGTTGGATATGCGGAATCAGGAAGGGGATTTCGCCCTGGGGCTCCATGTGCCCGGGGCCTTTCAGAAGGTCATCGATATTGAGGCGTGTCTTCTTCAGGATGAAATGGGTAACCGGATCATGGACCTGGTGAGACAATATGCCAGGGACTCCGGGATCCCGGTCTATGGTCTCAAGACCCATCAAGGTTTCTGGCGTTACCTGACGATCCGCCATTCCGGGGCATGGGATGAATGGATGGTCAATATCGTCACATCGGAAGAGCGGCAGGATCTGATTCAGCCCCTGGCCGATCTCTTGGCCGGGGGGGGTGAACGGGTTGCGACCGTCATCAACAACATCAACAGCCGGGGGGCATCTATCGCCGTAGGGGAGCGGGAAAGCATCCTTTTCGGGGATGGGTATATTAATGACAAGATAGGCCCTTTTAACTTCAGAATCTCGGCAAACTCCTTTTTCCAGACCAATTCCAGGGGAGCCGAACGGTTGTACGAAACCGTGGTTCGGTATGCGGACCTGCGGGGGTCTGAAACGGTGCTCGATCTGTACAGCGGCACCGGGACCATCCCCCTTTTTCTGGCAGACAGGGTCCGGAGCGTCACCGGGATAGAGATCAGCGGGAGCGCCACATCGGACGCTGCCATGAACGCCAAGAACAACGGGATTGACAACTGCCGGTTCATATGCGGGGACATCAGGGAAAAATTAGGGGAAATAACGGATGCGCCGGACCTCCTCATCATCGATCCGCCCCGGGCAGGCATGCACAAAGACGTACTGGCGCAGACCATGGCGTTATCGCCAGAGAAAATTGTCTATATCTCATGCAATCCCGCTACGCTGGCCAGGGACCTGGGCCTCATGACCACCTCGTATGATGTGCTGGAAATCCAGCCGGTTGACATGTTCCCCCACACCTATCATATTGAGGCCGTTGCCAGACTGGCGCTCAAGAGGTGATAGGTGTGAACTCATGGCGGATACGGCTCTTGAGATAATGTCTTCAGGGGGCAGGCATCTGCTGCAATGAAAAGAGCCTGAAGTCCATTGAGGCGGGATACGGGTCTCCGGATCCTGGATATCTATATGAAATTACGACATGTTGTGTTGACAATCAGGCATCCGGGATCCAGGATCCGTCAGACATCGCCTCCGCAGACCCCTTGGAAGTAGCGAAAAGAAATGACCAAGAAGAAAATGATTGACAAAGGTCCTTCTAATAAATATTATTACTGGGTTTTGATTAAGAGCATCCGTCTCTATAAATTTAGGAAGGCAAAGGGGGTGAATTTTAAATGATCGGAAGTTTCTCAGTTCAGGGCTATGCCGTAAGGGCTTCCGGTCTCAATCGATCCACGATAACCCCCGGAACCAGTGAGTGCTTGAAACCCTTATCCCTCATCCAAGAGGTATCATCAGATGTTTGTATGACCATCGCATGATACGTCGCGCCAACAGTGGCGGATTCGTTTTTTAGGGCAGCGAAAGCATCTCAGGTATAACCGAGGTGCTTTTTTTGTTTCTGGAATACAGCAAACGACCGCACCACGATGCATATTCCGTGTTTTGCGGGACAATCAAACAATAGAAAGGTTGTGTAAATTATGAAAGTGGTTGTTCGTGACAATCAAATCGAAAAGGCCATCAAAGACCTTAAGCGAAAATTGACCAAAGAGGGGTTCTTTTCCGAGATCAAGGAGAGGCGTTTCTATGATAAACCCAGCGTCCAGAAGAAGAAGAAACAGGCCAAGGCGGCCAAGAGACGCCGCAAACGGGTCAAGCGGTTTTAGCCCTTGAATCGCAATCCCCGGGGGCATTGTTTTTCCCTTGACAAAGAGCGGAGCAGTTAGGTAAATACGCAAAAGCTGTTGGCCCCTTAGTCAATTAACCTTAAACCCGATGTAAGAGGCTTAACAATCATGAAAAATCCAGCGAATTCCTCCAAAAGGCCTTCTCAAAGCGGGGACACCTCTTCTCCTGCCGGTTTTTTCCCAAAATGGTTGAATATTAACGTTGCGGTTCAGGATGTCGGTTTTTTTCTTGTAGGACTGATTGCAGCCTTGGTTGTGGGGTGGGTCATCTTTCCCGCGGTACTCTATTCCAAGCAGGCCCAACCCATCAATTTCAATCATGCGTTGCATCTGAACCCGGATACAGGCATAGAAGGGGAAACAAAGGAAGAGCGGTGTCTGTACTGTCATGAGTTCCGTGAAGACGGAACCTTCGTCGGCATCCCTAAGCTCGGGAAGTGCACCGAATGTCATGACGACCCTGAATCCCCCCTTGGAGAAACCCCCGAAGAAAAAGACTTTCTGAAACGATATGTCGAAACTGAAGAACAGATCCCATGGCTCGTCTATTCAAAACAGCCCGACTGCGTCTACTTCAGCCATATCGCGCACGTCAATATGGGGGAAATCGCATGCAATACCTGTCACGGGGACTTTGCCGACAATGAAAAACTCCCCTTGTATTTTGAAAACCGGTTGACCGGGTACAGCAGGGATATCTGGGGTAAACGCATCTCCGGTTTCTATTGGAACAAGAAGCCGTCGGATCGTATGAAGATGGATGACTGCGCCGACTGCCACACCAGGATGGGACAGGAACAGAACAACGCCTGTTTTGTATGTCATAAATAAGGGGAAGATGACTATGAAATTAACCAGAAGAAACTTCATCGCATCTGTTGTCGGCGGGGTGGTGGGCATTCAGGTAACCCCGCTTCCCTGGAAGTTTACGGATGATGTCGCTATATGGACCCAGAACTGGCCGTGGGTGCCTGTTCCGCCCACCGGCGAATTCTCTGAGGTCAGTTCTGTATGCAATCTGTGCCCCGGGGGATGCGGCATTTCGGTGCGAAAGGTGGAAGATCGGGCTGTAAAGATCGAGGGCCGGCCAGGCTATCCGGTCAACGAAGGCGGAATTTGCCCGGTCGGCATGGGCGGGCTGCAGTTACTCTACGATGAATCCCTGAGGTTCACCGGACCCATGAAGCGGGTGGGGATGAGAGGCTCGGGTGAATTTCAAAGCATCAGTTGGCGCGATGCCTTTGGCATCGCAGCCGGCAGGATTTCCGCTCTCCGGAAGGCTGGCAGGCCGGAGGCGATTGCCGCTGTGGACGGCAACCGTGAGGGCTCTACCGTATCGGTCATGATTGAACGTCTCATGAAGGCGGTGGGCAGCCCCAACTACGTGAGGCCCCCCTCTCTGTCGGATACATACCGCATGGGGAATATCGTGATGCAGGGGAGAGATGCTCCCGTTGCTTATGATCTTGAAAATTCCGACTTTGTAGTAAGCTTCGGCTGCGGCCTTCTCGAGGGCTGGGGGGCCCCCGGCAGGGTCATGAATGCGTGGGGCATGTGGCACGAAGCCAACCCGGCAAAGCGAAAGACCCGGATCGTTCAGGTGGAGTCTCGTGCATCCAACACCGCCTCAAAGGCGGATTTGTGGGTGGCGCCAAGACCCGGAACCGATGCTGCACTGGCCCTGGGCATCGCCCATGTGATCATTCGTTCAGGCAAATACGATGCCAGGTTTGTGACCGAGCACACCTTCGGGTTTGATGACTGGCAGTCTCTGGACGGGATGGCCCATACCGGTTTTAAGACGCTGGTTCTCAAAAACTATTCTCCTGAGAGGGTATCGCAAATAACAGGGGTGCGGCCCGAGGTGATTGTCAAACTGGCCGCGATGTTTATGCGTGCAAAGGCCCCGATTGCCATTTACGGCAGGGGCAAGAATGAGCTGAACGGCAGCCTGTATGAGTTTATGGCCGTTCAGAGTCTCAATGCCTTGAAAGGCAGGATCAATAGTCCAGGAGGCGTGCTTCTGCCTGATCCGCTTCCCCTCAGTCCTCTCCCTGATGTTGAATACGACGATATCGCAGGCCGAGGTCTTAAAAAGCCAAGACTGGACCGGGCGGGGACCAAGGCGTACCCATTCACCCAGAGTCTCATCCATAATTTTGCGGACGCCATTAACCGCAGTCCCAAATCGCCGATTGACACGCTTCTGGTGTTTTCGGCCAATCCGGCATTCACCCTTCCTGACGCGGGCGCGTTCAGAAACGCGTTGACAAAAATCCCGTTTATCGTCAGTTTCTCCCCATACCGGGATGAGACAGCCAACATGGCGGACCTGATTCTCCCGGACTGCACCTATCTTGAAAAAATGGATGACATTGTCTGGCCCGTCGGCCTCCAATATCCCTTCTACGGCCTGTCAAAGCCGGTTGTTGAACCTATTTACGACACCCGGAACTGTGGGGATACGGTCATCGAATTGTCCAATGCCATCGGTGGGTCGGTGAAATCGGCCTTTCCGTGGGAAGGTTTCGAGGACGTGCTGAAGGAGCGTGCAAAGGGCCTTTATGACGCCGGCGACGGGTTGGTCAATTTTAATCCTGCGGCGCCTGCCTGGAAACCGCAGAAACCGGGATCCGGTTCAACGTCGGGCTATAAGTCGTTTGATGAGATGTGGGAGAAGCTGGCGGCCGGGGGACTCTGGTATTGTCCGGTGGGCCAGGCAAGAGACTGGGCCGAACTTTTCAAGACACCCAGCGGTCAATTCGAATTCTACAGCCAGCTCATTGAACAGGCGATTCAGACTGGATCGGCCAAGGATTTGCGAATTGCGGCCCGGGGCGATGAGGCCTGCATGCCCCACTATCAGGCCCCAAAAGGAGGGGATCGCTCGGCTTATCCGCTTACGATGCTCCCGTACGAAATGATCAATCTGGCCAGTGGTTGGATACCGAGCCCGCCGTTCCTGTACAAGACCATCTTTGAAACTCAGCTTTTGAAGGATATCTCCTTTGCAGCGCTCAATCCGAAGACGGCTGCGAAATACGGGCTAAAACAGGGTGACCTGGCGGCTGTCCAGTCACCGGTTGGAGAGGTGCAGGTCCGCATTGATCTCTTTGAAGGGGCCATGCCCGACATTGTCTACATGCCCCGGGGATTCGGCCACACCGGTTACGACGAGTTCCTGAAGGACAAGGGCGTCAACCCCAATGCCATTGTCCAGGCAGGAGAAGACGCGGTCAGCGGCTACCCGGTCTGGTGGAATACGCCCGTGAAATTGGTGAAGGTATGAAGCTGGATGCCGGATACTGGATGTCCCAACTGTTGAATCCCGCTTTAAAGCGGGAAACCTCTGAACCTTTGAACCTTGAACCCATGAAGAGCACGAGGTTGGAGTGAGGTAACTCATGAAAAAAGAAAGTGACCACGGAAAGCCCAGACACAAGTATGGCATGGTCATCGATCTGGACAAGTGCACCGGGTGCGGGACATGCATGGTCGCCTGTGCCGCCGAAAACAATGTTTCCGTACGGCCTGACCAGTCGGACAAGGAACGCACCCTCACCTGGATGCATCTTTACAAGATTACCAACGGAAAAGCGTTTCCTGATACCGAGGTCAGTTATTTTCCCAGGCCCTGCATGCACTGCGACCATCATCCCCCCTGCGTTTCGGTTTGTGTTGCGACCGCCACGGAACTGGACCTGCACACGGGCATTGTCAGTCAGATATATACCCGCTGCATCGGTTGCCGGTACTGCCAGGCGGCCTGTCCTTACGGGGCCAGGTATTTCAATTGGTGGGACGCATATTTTCCAAAGGGCAAGGGCCTTGACCGGTACCTCTCTCCGGAGGTGTCTCCCCGAATGCGGGGCGTGGTGGAAAAATGCACCTTCTGTCACCACCGGTTGATGCGGGCAAAAAGCCAGGCCTATGCCGAAGAGAGGCGGGAAATTGAAGAAGATGAGTACCAGACCGCCTGCACGCAGGCCTGCCCGGCCCAGGCCATCACCTTCGGGGATCTGAATAACCCAGAGCACAAGGTCTCCACGCTCATCAAACACCCGTTTACGTTCAGACTATTGGAACGGCTCGGCACGGAACCCAAGGTCTATTATCATTCCAGCAGGGATTGGGTCCGTAAATTGGGCGACAACTTCCTGCCCGGCGAATACCAACCCGTGGTCAACAAAACCTGGATGCAAGAAGAGTGGTCCACCAAGCCGGGACGCGATACGTTTTAGCCTTTAAATCTCAGGAGGATGCGTAATGGATTCCGCATTGTTACCGCACGGAGTTAAGAGATGTTCCCCATGGGCGTTTTTCTTCTGGACCCTGCCGTGGGTGGCCCTCTTGGCGTGGGGTGGTCTGTCGGCCTTTCTCTGTCTATGGAAGGGATTGAACCAGACGAACATGAGCAATGTCTTTGCCTTTGCCCTTTGGATCGTATTTGATCTGGCCGTGATCGCCCTTGGTGCAGGCGCCTTTTTTACCGGGTTTTTGACCTATATCATCGGGAAAAAGGAGTTGAAAAACATCATCAACACCGCGGTGATCATCGGTTTCATCTGCTATTCGGGCGCCATGGCCATGCTGGGCATCGATATCGGCCAACCGATCCGGGGCTGGTTTATCTTCTGGCACGCCAACATCCATTCCATGCTGGTGGAGGTGTCTTTTTGCATCACCTGCTACCTGATGGTCCTGGCCATCGAGTTCATACCCATCATTCTGGAAAACCGGAAGCTGGAAGAGATCAAGGAGCTCAGACTGTTCGGACATAACCTCCATGAAATCATGGCTGTCTTTGCCGCAACCGGTACCTTTCTGTCGTTTTTCCACCAGGGATCTTTAGGCGGCATGTTCGGGGTGATGTATGCCAGGCCCTTTGCAGCCAGGGAAGGCTTTTATATCTGGCCGTGGACGTTTTTCCTGTTTGTCCTTTCCGCCATTGCCTGCGGTCCCCTCTTCACCATCCTCTGCACCAAGCTGACGGAGTTGTTGACCCGCAAAAAGCTGGTCCCCGACAGCGCCATCCAGCTCCTTGCAAAGATCTCGGCATGGCTCCTTTCACTCTATATGGTATTGAAGATCTTTGACTACTTAGGCTGGATGTACGGCGTTGTCCCGAGGGCGGGCCTGACATTCGAGAGCTTTTTCAGAGAAGGGCCATACGGCGTTTGGATGGTGGTGTGCGAAATGATACTCTGCGGCATCCTTCCCGCCATTATCCTCATGACGCCACAGGGAAGGAAGAACCAGGGCTGGCTCATCTTTGCCGCCCTGTTGACCTGCATCGGGGTCGTGCTGAACCGCTTCCTGTTTATTATTGTCACCCTGGCCATTCCCGTCATGCCGTTTGACAAGTTCTGGAGCTACCTTCCCACGTGGCAGGAATGGGGCATCGGACTGGCCGTCGTGGGTTATGGATTCCTGGTCTTCTCATTGGCCTACAGGTACTTACCCGTGTTCCCCAAGGAAAGGGAGCTGAACCCCGTCCCAGAGTCTTAGGAGATCCGGATAGGGGTCGGATTCTACAAGGAGAGATACCATGACACCGTTTTCATTTGAATGGCAGTGGAACATTGAATACCTGATATTTTTCGGGCTCCTCTATATTGCGCTGGGCATCATCGGCTTAGGCATTACCGTCACCGTGATAAAGACCGGACTGCAGGCATTGGGTTTTATGCGAGAACGGCATTTCCATTAGATGAAATTACCGGATTCAGGGATCCGGATATTTTGATATTTCTGAGTCCCTGAATCTATTTTCTGCAATCGGATGCCGTTTTGCAGATCTTGTCAAATTACCCTTCAAAGCAGCGGGTGCGGCCCATATCCAAATCGAAAGTTTTCTTCATTCATTTCCTCAAATCCTCAAATCCTCACTTCCTCAATCCCTCAATCGCGGGAATTCACCGCCGGAACTACGAGTTGACACAACCCCACGGTGTTGTTAACATCTTGCCCTAAGGATAGGGGACCTGACGCTTGGACGCAATGAATGATGCGGTCCCCTTGAGGTATTTGATTTAATTATGAAAACATGCAAGACTACATCCGCAACCCGCAACCCGCGACCCAAAATCCGTTACCATGCCTGTCTATGAGTATCAGGCCCTTGACAGGGCGGGGAAAAACAGGAGCGGAATCATTGACGCCGACAGCCCCATGGCGGCACGCCAGAAGCTGAGGGGGTCCGGCGTCTTCCCCACAGCACTGAAAGAGACATCAAGCGCTCTGAAGGAAAAGGCCCCGGGTCATCCATCCGTCTTAACCTTTTTCAGGCGGGTCAAGCCCGGAGAGATTTCCGCTGCCACGAGGCAGTTGGCCATTCTGTTGGGCGCCGGAATCACGCTGGTTTCTTCCCTGGACGCGCTTATCTCCCAGGTTCCCAACCCCCTTCTGAAAAAGATTCTGGCCCAGACAAAAGAATCGGTGAATGAGGGAAACAGCCTGGCCGTTTCATTGGCCCAGCACCCAAGGGTTTTTTCCGAGATCTATGTCAACATGGTGAAGGCCGGGGAGGAATCCGGCTCGCTCGACCTGGTCCTCCACCGGTTGGCCGAGCTGACCGAGCATCAACAGGCCTTGAGGGGGCGGTTGAAGGCGGCCCTGGCATATCCGGTGTTTATGATCTTCATCGGGATCCTTGTCCTCTTTTTTCTGATTACCTTTATCGTCCCCAATATCACAAAGATATTCGATGATATGCACCAGATCCTGCCGCTTCCGACCCTGATGCTCATCGGCGCCAGCAATTTTTTCAAGTCTTTCTGGTGGCTGGTGGCGGGGGGATTCGCAGCCGGGCTTTTTCTGATAAAGAGATTCATCCGGACGCCCAGGGGGAGACGTCTGTGGGACCGGACCAAACTCGGGGCCCCTTTGATCGGCTCACTCAACACCAAGTCCGCAATGGCGCGCTTTTCGAGGACTCTGGGCAGTCTGCTTCAGAACGGCGTCCCGCTTCTCTCGGCCCTGGGGATCGTCAGAAACATCGTCAACAACACACGCATCGCCGAGGCTATTGACGATGCCATAGGCGATATTCAGTCAGGGAGGGGCCTTGCGGTCTCTCTTTCCAAAAGCCGCTGGTTCCCGCCTATCGCCATACAGATGATCTCTGCAGGAGAACAGAGCGGGGAGGTCGAGGCCATGCTCAACAAAATCGCCGATATTTTTGAAGGGGAAGTGGAGTCACAGGCCCTCGCCATGACTTCCATGCTCGAACCGGTCATGATCCTGGCCATGGGCGTGACCGTAGGGTTTATCGTTATCTCCATCCTTCTCCCTATCTTCGAGATGAACCAGATGATACGGTGAAGCCTTGCATCAACCGTAGAAGATTCCTCCGTGTTGTGCTAATATGAATGGATGATTTCGAAAAGGGGTCGGAACGAACGGGTTGTTGAGCACTATCTTAGGCACCGACCGGTTGTAATAAGTTGGCATTCCTGAATCCATGAATCCATGTAAAAGGGGCATTTCACATGGGCATCTCAATTTAAATGGACGCCTTGGTTTTTTGGGACACGAGTGGGGGGAAAAATGTCTGAACAAGAAAGGGGCAGCGCCGGGTTTACCTTGATTGAACTGATGGTGGTCATCGTAATCCTTGGAATTCTGGCGGGCCTGATTATTCCGAGGATCATGGGGCGGCCTGAGGAGGCCAGGCAGATGAAGGCCCAGGTCCAGATCGAGAGCATAGAGACCGCGCTCAGACTATACAAATTGGATAACGGGTCGTACCCTTCCACGGAACAGGGCCTTCAGGCACTTGTGGAAGCTCCCACAGTGGGTGAACTCCCAAGGGCCTGGCGGGAGGGAGGTTATCTGGAAAAGGGGAAGATTCCCAGGGATCCATGGGGCAATGAATACGTCTATCTGAGCCCCGGCGTCCATGGGGATTACGATCTTTCCTCATATGGCGGCGACGGGCAACCGGGTGGAGAGGATAAGGACAAGGATATCAATAGCTGGGACCTGGATTAGGGGATCTGAGATCAGGGTTCCGGGACCGGAGATCGGAGGCGGGAATCAGAATGACCACCCAGGGACGCCTCCATAGAACAGGGCCGGCGATGTTCCTCGACAAGAAGGGGTATACCCTCATCGAACTCATCGTGGTGATTGTGATGATCGGCATTATCCTCACCTTCGCTGCCCCCCGGCTGAGAAATGCCTTGCTCAACGACCCGCTGAAGAGCGTTGCCCGCAAAATGGTCGGCATCATCCACAATCTGAGAAACGAGGCCGTTCGGGAACAACAGGCCTATACGCTCCATTTTGACCTGAATTCCAATAAATTCTGGACAACCTGGGCCTCAATGACCGTCGAGGAGCAGGCCCTGGCCCGGGAACAGGCCCCCTCCCTCCCCAATGATGTGCGTCTCCGTGATGTCTGGATAAAAGGGGAAGGAAAGATCACCGAAGGAGAGGCTGCGATCCTCTTCACCCCAAGGGGCTATACCCTGGTGTCGGCTGTTCACCTCCGTTCGCAAGACAGCAGGGAAATTACCCTGGAGCTGAGTCCTTTCATCAGCAAGGTAAATGTCATCGACACATATGTGGAGTTTGATTGAGGGATTGGGGGATTGAACCATCTGTGTCGATCTGTTACATGTGAGAAGGAGAGGGGCGAACGCCACTTCCTAAGGTTGATGATTGTGATCTCGCAAAAAGCCAGAAACATCGGAATACGGGGGATTGTTCGCATTGCCAACGGTCTCCAATGATGCGCAATTCCTAAATTCGTCAAACCCTAAATTCATGTAAAACGGACTTTTTACATGGGGACCCAATTTCAAATTTCAGATTTCAGATTTCAGGCACCCCCAGGCTTCACCCTCCTGGAGGTGATGATCGCCCTGGCCGTTATCTCGATTGCCCTCATGGCGCTTCTAGGCTCCCAGTCGCAGGGCCTCTCCCTGGCCAATGAATCGCGATTCAACACCACCGCCAGCCTCCTGGCCCAGGGAAAAATGGCCGAGATCGAGGCCATCACGGATCAGCAGGACCTGGCCTCTGACTCGGGGGATTTTGGAGATGAGTTTCGTGACTACGCCTGGCAGGTGTCAATACACGACGTCGCATTTGAAGGCGCGGGCAAGATCTCGGACCGTCTCAAACGCATCGATCTGGAGGTCCGTTATATTCCGGACAACCGCTATCGCTATCAACTCAGGCTGTACCGGTTCTTTCAGTGAGGGTTCAGAGGCCATTGGGTTAGCGGTTAGGATTCCGGTCGTCTATTTTTAATAGTCAATCGGCAATCTTCAATCCAGCGGGGTATCCATCAGGAGAAATGTCTAAAATTTAGAGAACCGGCAATCCCGCATACTGGGGGATCTGCGCGTCGCCCAGAACAGCGTTCAATATTTTGTATCCGGTGTTCAACATGGAAAAAGCGCCAGAGGCAGGAGATCAGAAGACCCAGGGAGGCTTCACCCTCCTGGAGATCCTTATCGCCATATTCATATTCGCCCTGATTGTCTCGGCCGTCTTTACGGCCTATAGAGGGACCCTGAACATTATTGATGAGACCGAATCCCAGGAGAACATCTACCAGATGGCCCGGATTGCCATGGAGCGGATTACCGGGGATCTGGCGTCAGCGTATTTTCCTGAAACGACCCGGTCTTCCGAGGCCGATCAGACATCACCCGAACCCGCTTTCTTTCAGGGAGAGAAAACGTATATGGAAGACCTTCGTTGCGGGCAGCTGCGGTTTCTATCCCTTGCACATTTGACCTTTTCGGATGAAAAATCACTCGTCGGACCTGCCGAGATAGCCTATTATGGGGCAACAGGCATTGACGGCGATGTATTCGACCTGTACCGCTCCGACACATCGCTCACCCGCGAAAGGCCCGAGTCCGGGACCGGCGGATCGCTCCTGTGCAAAGGTCTTTCATCCATCGATTTCATCTACTACGATGCGGAAGGCGAATCCCACGAAAACTGGGATTCGGACGAAGGCCCCTCAAAGGGGAAACTCCCTTCACGGGTGTCGATCCTGATGGAATTTCCGAACCGGACAGATCCGGAACGACCCTTTAGATTCATGACCGGCATTGCGATTCCGATGGGGGGATGAGCTGGAATTGATGATCGATGATTGTCGATGGACGATTGGCCAATGACCAGGGTCTCAGGAGGATCGGCCAGGGGATGACGCTGCTTTTCAAAGACAACAGGGGCTTTGCATTGATCCTCACGATTCTCATCATCAGCCTTCTCGTTGTAGTGACGCTCCAGTTCAACAACGCCATGTGGGCAGGCCTGTATTCATCCGCAAACCTCCGTGACGGCATCAGGCTCGGCCTCATTGCCCGATCGGGAGTTCACTTCGCCATGGCCGTTCTCTCTGAAGATGCGTCTTCAACCCGTTCGGATTCCCTCAGGGAGGCCTGGGCCCAATCGAAAGAACTCTCCCTCAATTCTGTTGGGTTGTTTGAGCAGGGCCGTTTTCAGGTGGAGATATCTGATCTTTCCGGAAAAATATCCATCAACGGGCTGATCAATGAGGATGGAGAATACAATGAAACACGGAAAATGCTCCTTACGAGATTTCTGAGCCTGGAACGGTTTGGGCTTGAACCGGAAGCGGTGGGAAATCTCATCGATGCGATAAAGGACTGGATCGATGCGGACGATGAGGTGACGCGGTTCGGCGCGGAAAACGGGTATTACCAGTCCCTGGAAACCCCCTATGTGTGCGGGAACAAACCTATGGATTCTCTGGGCCCGTTGCGCCTTGTCAAGGGGATGACCGATACGCTTTTTTTCGGTAACGACGATACGGGGGCCGGCATTTCAGCCTACCTGACGGTTTACGGAGACGGCAGGATCAATATCAACACTGCCGGTCCCCTGGTCCTGCGGGCCCTTTCAGACGATATCGACACAGAGATGGTCCAGGATATGATGGACTATCGTTTGGATGAGGAAAATGATCTGACCGACCCCGGATGGTATCAAAAGATCACGGGAATGGGTCATGTGACGATCGATCCCGATCTGATCAAGACCTCGAGCGACTACTTCGAAGTCCAGTCTGCAGGCATGGTCGAGGCCGAGCCTATGAGCAGACAGGTGACCACCGTCGTCAAGAGGGGAGAGGGATCCTCCATTCAGACAGTGGCATGGAAAGTCGAATAATGCACGGCAATATCACGGGAATCGAGATAAGCGCCGAACACATTGCGGCCGTCCGGACGGCAGGCGGACTGAAAGGGCGCCGGATCCTTGCATGTATCCGAATTCCTGTCGGCAAGGAGGGGCTGGACCATGCCCTCGGATCTCTTGCCGGGTCCATGGACCTGAGAAATGACACATGTCTCGTCACCATCCCGGAAGTGCATGTTTCTTTCAGAAACGTCCCCATGCCTTTCAAGGATACGAGAAAGATCCGGCAGGCCCTCGCTTTTGAAATGGAGAACATGCTCCCCTCTTCTGTTGAGGACCTGCTCATCGATTTCATCGTAACAGACGACCCTGCCGGAAGCGGGGTCCTGGCCGCATCGGTGCGGAGGGACTTTATCTCGGATTATTTAGGGTCGCTTCAGTCCAACGGGATCGATCCGGAGGTATTGGACGTAAGGGGCACGTCCCTGGCCTCGTGGGTATTGAACCAGGCAGGGACCCCTGATAACATCCTTGTATTGGAAGTGGGTGAAAAAAGGAATACCCTGGTTCTTTGTTTGAATGGACGGATCAGCCTGGTCCGCTCATTCCTTGCCGTCTCGGTTCCTTTCCCCTTGCCACTCCCGACAGGCGGCGAGGCCGACAACCGGGAAGACCTCCCCCTCGAGGATATCGAGTCTTTTTTCAAGTCCCTGTGCATCGCGGTTCACAATACCGTGCATGCCTTCACTTCCCGGTCAGAGATCCCGGATCGGCCGGAGAAGCTATTTTTTACCGGAGAAGCGGCCCAGACCCCCGTATCTGCGGACCTGTTGAGCCGGTTTCTGGGCATGCCGGCCGAGCCGATTGACGTCAGCCAGGACAAAAAGATCCGGATGGAGGGGGGCATCGCCGGGGACTGGTCTCCGGCCCTGATGAGCGGCGCCCTTTCCCTGGCCCTCCGAAATATGGGAAAGGAGGGAGGATTCAATCTCCGGAGGGATGAATTCAGCCCGGAAAGGCGATATCTGAGTATCCGGAAGGCGATCCCGAAACTCGCCGTCTTTTTCCTTTTGATCCTTTCTTTTCTGGCGGCCGATATGATGATCGACTCCTATTCCCTGGAAAAGGAGCACAGGGCACTGGACCGGGAGATCACCGCGATCTTCCGGCAGACCCTCCCCCAGGTGACCCGGATCGTTGATCCGGTTCAGCAGTTGAGGGTGAGCGTTGAGCAGATGAAGCGATCGTCCGCATCAAGCCCCGCTGCCGGTCCATCGGATACGGTCCTCGGCCTGCTGCAGGAGATTTCCAAGCGCATCCCCCCGACGATCGCTGTGCATGTCCATCGCATGGTGGTGGATCCGGAGACCATAAGGATCTCCGGCAGAACGAATGCATTCAACGAGGTTGACAGGATAAAAAATGAACTGGCGGCAGCGAAGCGTTTCGGTCCGGTGAATATCACATCCGCCAACCTGGACCGTTCAGGCAACAAGGTCCAGTTTGAGATAACCATCGAGCGTAAACGGTGAGGACTGAAGATTCCAGAATTGAGGGATTCAGGAATTGAGAATGTGGAATGCCGGAATTTAGGGATTGAAATCTCCGGAATCTGTTGAGCAGGAAATCTTCGAACCATGAAATTAGGAAAAAGAGAAAAACTGTCTGTTTCCCTGGGCGGAGGGTTCATAGCCCTCTTTCTCATTGTCCAGTTCATTGTCTTTCCTTTTTTGGATAAACGGGAGGCCATGAAACGGGGCATTGAGGCAAAATGGAGCGGGTTGAAAGAAATCAGGATGCTGAAGTCTGAATATGAGGCCTACCGGAAGGGGGCTCTGGGGATGCAGAGCCATCTCGCGAGGCGCGAAAAAGGCTTTACCCTGTTTTCTTTTTTGGAACAGGCGGCAGGCACGGCAGGAGTCAAGGACCATATCAAGTATATGAAGCCGTCAGACGCCCCGGGAGACGGCCGGCTCAAGGAGTCAATGGTTGAGATGAAGCTCGACAGAATCAATCTAAAGCAACTGGTGGACTATCTCTACCTGATCGAGTCGCCGGAACAGGTCGTCAGCATCAAGAGACTTTCCATCACGGACGCCAAGGGGGCCGCCGGATACCTGGATGCCGTCATGCAGGTTTTGACGATTGTGGATTCATAGACGGAAATGACATGGTGTCCCTTCACTTCAGGCATTTCAGGCACTTGACACTTCAACCGCTTAACCGGATACACAATCCATGGTGAACGCTCTCTCAACACATGGGAAATGGATCGGATATGTGATCTACACCGTCCTCCTGACAACCGGGCTATTGTATTACCGGTTTCCATCAGATAAGATCGAGGCATATCTGGTATCCGAGGCCGCCAATACAGATCCCCCAATGGTTCTCTCCCTGAAGGCGGTTCGGCCCGGTTTTCCTCCGGGTGTCCATCTTATGGACGCGCGAATCTCGCTCAGGGAGACGCCTCAGCAGGTTCTGCTGCGGGCCGACACTATTTCCATTACGCCGGCAGCGTGGGCCTTTCTGTCCGGTGCCCCTCGATACGACTTTGACGCCCATGCCTACAACGGCGACCTAGAGGGCCATGTTCGCTTCGAGGGATACGCAACGGATGCCCCCTTTATAACCTCTATCAGGCTCAAGGACATTCATATCGGTGGTCATCCCTATCTTGCGCCCCTTGTGGGCAGGGAGGTGTCCGGGGTCCTGGGGGGGGCCGTTCAGTATGCCGGGCAACAAAATAGGCTCATTGACGGCGCCGGCCAGGGGACGATCGTCATATGCGATGGGGGCGTCAAGCTGTTACGACCGATCCTGGGCCTTGACTCCTTGAGCTTCGAGCGGTTTTCCATGGAAATGGCCCTGAAGGACCGAAAGGTTACCCTGAATCGCGTTCAACTCGAGGGAAAAAGTATCCGGGGGGAATTATCAGGGGCCATTACATTGAATACGGACCTGTCCAGAAGCAGGCTTGACCTGAAGGGAACCATGGAACCCCTTGGCGGGCTCTTTGGAAATTCCAAGGGAGATGCAGCCGCCTTGAGTTTCCTGAGACAGGGGCTCAAGAAACTGAAGCGTTCCTTTGTAATCCAGGGGACCTTTAAAAATCCGGCGTTCAGGTTTATTTAGAAGAGGGATTGAGAAATCGAAAATGCCGGGATGCCGGGATTAGGGGTTTTGTTGAGCTATGGCGACATTTATGAAGCAGACTTTGTATAATGTTGTGTTTAACCTCGCTGCCCTTTCAGCCCTCAGCTACCTCGGCGTGGATATCTTTTACAAGACCCTCTCTTCCCAACTCACCGACATCCGGGCCTCGCAGACGGCAGAGGTGTCCCTCCCGAAGAGGGTCCATCAGGAACGGCCCCTGTTGAAAGACTTTGACGTGATTGTTGATCGAAATATATTCGGCGCTGCTGAGACCACAGCCGGCGATGTGAAAGCGCGCGAGATCGAGAAAGAAGATATCGAGGCCCTCGAACCGACCACCCTCAACATCGCGCTCCTGGGGACGGTTACAGGTCCTGAAGAAAACGCGCGTGCCGTGATTGAGGATTCCGCAAGGAAAACACAGGGCCTCTACAGTGTGGGAGATGCCGTCCAGAATGCGGTGATCCGGAAAATAGTGCGAGGAAAGGTCGTCTTGCGTGTTGGGGAAAAAGATGAAGTCCTGTCGATGGACGCGCCTGAATCAGGTGCGGGAAGGCATGCTTCGGTCGGGCCGACCCACCGTGGCGACACCGTAACGTTAGCCCGATCGGACATCCATACATCTCTGCAGAATATCAACGAGCTGTTAACCCAGGCACGTATTCGGCCCTACCTCAAGGACGGAAAACCGGAGGGATTCATCCTCAGTTATATCAAGGCCGATTCGTTTTTTACCCAGTTGGGACTCCAGCGGGGAGACATTGTCAAGAGCATCAACAGCAAGCCGATCAATACACCCGAGGATGCCTTCTCCTTTTACAAGGCCGTAGAATCAGGCGATCCCCTGTCCATGGAAATCCTTCGCGGGGGTCAGCCCCGGACCATCCATTACCAGTTCAAATAAGGGGGACCTTCCTTATGGGTGTCTTTAGCGTCTGAAACAAGATGCCCCCCTTGCCGCCGATGATCTACCGGTCCTGGCCGAAGCTGCTTTGGTACAGGTCGTCGATGGCTTGGCGGCCATCTTCGGTAAGGTAGCGGGTTCCGGTGCCGGCGAAGGTCTTGTGGTCCAGTGTCGGCTTTTCAGCCACCCAGGCATTGTTTTTCCATGCGTACCAGGCTTTCCGGTCCTGGTCGTAGACGTTCAGGGGGCGGTTGAAGAGCTTGGCCAGTTCGACGCCCCAGCCGGTGCCCCCCTTGACGGTGTTGTCCGGCTGTATCCAGCCTACGACGATGACGTGGAAACCGTTGTTGACCATGTGGAAAATGACCTGGATGACCTTGCGGATCTTTTCGGCCTTGGAAAACGTGCGTCCCAGGCGGGTCGAGACGATTTCCATGCTGACGTTGCCCTTGTCGAGTTCTTCCGGACTCAGCACCCGAATGCCTCGCGTCCGCTCCGGGGCATGCCCCGCATAAGAAAAGTTGACCTCGGTCAGGCCCCAAACCTCGGCCAGGCGGCCGAACTCGGCTTCAGTGCCTTTGTGCCCGCCGCTGTACAGAGTGATATTCGAAGGATTTTCCATGGGTACCTCCTTGTTAATGGTTTCCGGGCGGCTTTTCAAAACCCGGTTCTTCCCTGCGATCCGTTACGGCCGACAGGGCGAAACAAAACACCTCGTCGACAATCGACGAGGTGCACTTTTTTAAAATAAGGTCTTTGGGGGAGAATTGCAACCAGCGTAACTGTTTTCTTGTTTTTATCAGGGTCGATGTTGTGTCATAAGAAGGCCAGGTCCCGTGATTGCCGCCTGAGATAATGCAAATCCGATGAACCACTTGATTCCTCAGATCCATCGTCTTGATGTTCCGGTACTATTTTTGCCCGTTGACATTCAATTCGGGGGGAAGTAAGTAAAATAGGTGAGATGGAACACGGTTGGGTCGACAGGAACACGCTGATGCGTTTCCCGCGTCTCACATCCATGTCAGGCGTTGGGCGGAGGCCACAGATCAGCATGGCAAGAAGGTATTTTGAAGATATCACGGAAGGTGAACGCCTTCATTGTCAAGACGTTGCCATGACCCGGGAGGACATCATTGGATTCGCGAAGAGATTCGATCCCCAGCCATTTCATACAGATGAGAATGTTGCAAAGGAATCGTTTTTCGGCGGTCTTATCGCCTCCTCCCTTCACACCCTTTCCGCCTGTACCCGCGCAGTGGTGGAGGCCGAGGGCGACACAGCCATTCTGAGCGGTGTGGGCATGGATGAGGTCAAGATGTTCAATCCGGTGAGACCGGGCGATGTCCTTTCTGTAGAGGCCCGGTGGGTTGACCTTAAACGATCCGAGAGCAAACCGGGTATGGGTTTTGCCGGAATCCGGTGTAAGGTGACCAACCAGAAGGGGGAGCCGGTTATTGAATATGGCTATCGTTACATGTTGGCGTGCCGTGATTCGTCCCCCAGCCCAAGGGACCGTTTGGGAACCGCGTTGAACGGACTGGAGGGGACCTTCTCAAAGATCAACCGATGACCCCACAGGACTTCTAAGGGATGCGACAAGGGAGGAGCACATGTATAAAATTCATCCCATCGTCATGGGAACCAAGATTTTCGACAAGAGCATGATGACCTATCAATGGGGGACGGGTGAGGAATATACCATTCCCATATACGCCTGGTATCTGGAGGGCGGAGACCGGAAGATCCTCGTGGATACGGGCGAGATGAACCCGGTTCAATCAGAGGCCAGGGAACGGGCGATCCATGGCAAAATCTATACATTTGAAGAGGGGCTGGCCCGCTGGGACCTGACCCCCAAGGATATCGACATGGTCATCCACACCCATCTCCACAACGACCATTGTGAAAACGACTATAAGTGTGAAAATGCGGAAATCTACGTCCACCAAAAGGAGATGGAAACCATCCACCATCCCCACCCCCTGGATTACCGCTACCTGGTGGATTATATCGAAGATGTGGAGGAAAAGGGGCAGATCCGAACCATCGGCGGGGACACAGAAATTGTCCCGGGCATTTTTGCGGTTCATACCCCCGTCCATACGGAGGGCGGCCTGACGCTTTTGATCGACACGCCGGCCGGCAAGGCTGTCATCACCGGTTTCTGCGTCATCCGCGAAAATTTCGATCCGCCCGTCCAGATCAAGGCCATGGAAATGGAGGTAATCCCTCCCGGGACCCCTGTCAACGTATATGAGGCCTACGACATCATGATGAAGATCAAGACGGCAGGGGATATTCTGATCCCCCTTCATGAACCGGCATTCGCGGCAATAGATACGATCTCTTGACCATAAGAGGAAGCGTGCATCAGAGAAAATGAGGCCTATGACAGCGGGAATGGGAGTCTGAAGACCAGGTTAGGCAGAATGCCGAAAAGGATGACCAGGGCGGCCAGGCACGCGCCCCAGAACACGCTGAAAAAGGGATGGGAAACGGGGGCCGGGGGCTGATCCGGCGCCTCTTGTGTGTAGGCGTGGCGCACGAGGTTGAGATAGTAATAAATGGAAATGGCCACATTGACGGCCGCGACCACGATCAGCCAGTTGTATCCGTGTCCCCAGGCCGCGGTCAGGAGAAAGAGCTTTCCCATGAAACCGGCCGTGGGCGGCAGACCCACCAGGGCCACGACCCCTACGGCCAGGACGAGGGCCAGGCCGGGGGAGCGCTCATAAAGGCCGTTGAGGTCGTTTAGTTTCAGGTTCCCACCGTCCGCTGCCAGCCTGCACACCACCCAGAAGCAGGCGAGATTCATCAAAACTTAAACAAAAATAGAGGGAGACCTGTCAAGGCCTTTTGCGCGTGACCGGCGGAAGGCAGTGTTTTAAGGCCGAAAGCCTTGGAAACGAAAAAGGTCCCAACAGGTCTTCCCCCATGGTCAGATACATGGCAACTTCCCTGTTGACATAACAGTTTCCTTTTTCTAAAGTTTTCCCATGGGTCACTTCTTTAAAGCCTGGGGCAGCGAGGAACCCGCAACCAGTGAGGAGCAACGCGAACTCCTGAACCTCCGAACCTCTCAACTTTGAACCTGAAGTTTCACGTGAAGGGATCGTCAGAATGCGCAAGACAGCTATTGTGAAGGATGAAAGGTACCTGGATCATCTGCCGGGGAAATGGCATCCCGAGAGCCCCGAACGGCTGAACGCCATCTATTCCACGCTGAATGGGAGCGATATGGAGGGGGTTTTCGTGGATTTGCCCGCGAGACGGGCTACGCGGGACGAACTCCTGCGAATCCACTCCGCCCGGCATGTGGACATGATCCTGGCAACGGCCGGAAAGGGACCCCGGTCCCTGGACCCGGATACGGCGGTCTCGGAAGGGTCGTGCGAGGCCGCCCTCCTGGCGGCCGGAGGAGTCTGCGAGGCCGTATCTGCCGTGGTATCCGGAGAGATGGACAATGCCTTCGCACTGGTGAGGCCGCCGGGCCACCACGCAGAGCAGAACCGGGCCATGGGTTTTTGCCTCTTCAACAATCTGGCAATCGGGGCCAGGCATGCCCAGGCATCCCATGGTATAAAGCGGGTGCTTGTGGTGGACTGGGACCTGCATCACGGCAACGGGACCCAGCATTCCTTTGAAGATGATTCGTCCGTTCTCTACTTTTCAACCCACCAGTATCCCTATTATCCGGGCAGCGGCGCGTCCGAACAGATCGGGAGGGGGAGCGGAGACGGCTTTACCGTCAATGTGCCGCTTTCCTCCGGGAAGAGCGACGGGGAATATGCGGAAATATTCGATCGGATACTGAAACCTATCGCCCTGGAGTTTGACCCCGAACTGATCCTGGTGTCGGCAGGGTTTGATATCCATGAAGATGATCCGCTGGGCGGGATGCGGGTGACATCGAACGGCTTTGCGAGGTTGACGCGAACGCTCATGGATATCGGCGACGCCTGCTGCAGCGGGAGGGTGGTCATGACCCTTGAAGGGGGCTATGATTTGAAGGGGCTCGGCAGCTCGGTCAAGGCGGTCATCAGGGAAATGGCGGGCGTTTCGGACCCCCTTCCTGAACACGCCCTGACCCGTTCGGAAGAGGAGGCGGTCGATAGAATCGTGGCCACGGCGGCCAGGGTTCACGGCAGTTTCTGGAAGGATCTGCCCCGGGTGAACCGGAAACTTGAAAAGTGAAGACGGCATATTGAATATTGTGACGGTTCACAGGTCCTGGGTTTCCCGCTGCAGCGGTATTCAAGCTTGGGAACAAATGCAGCATTGACCACCCTTTTTTTCAATTTTCGATCCTCAATTCTCAATCTTCAATTCAACAGCATGGGCACCATCGGACGATTCGGGAAATACGGTGAACAGAAGCGTTCGGACCGGCTGAGGCAGGCCCGGAACAGACCTTCAGGCGGCACGTCTGTGGGGAAACGGCCCGCTTCAGATGCCTTGCATCGCGGGAAGCGACCGATCCTGAAGGCCCGAATCGACATCCGGCCCGCCGAGGCATCGGATGCGGTGTTTATCCAGGCCCTCAGCCGGAAGGCCTTCCAGCAGTATGGCCCCTATGAAGACCTGCTGCCGAACTGGTTTTTATCGGGCATCGGCGTTACGTTTATGGCTCTTGTGGGGAAGAGGGTTGCCGGGTACGTCATGCTGGAAAGAATCAGCGGCGAGGCCGCTTCGCCCCGGGTGTCCGAAGTGCTGGCCATTGCGGTGGAACCCTGGGCGCGAAATCGCGGCGTGGGGGACCGGCTCATGGGTGAAATCATCAGAAAGGCGGAGGAACGGTTTGTGGAGAGGCTGGTGCTCCACACGGCCGTTGATAATCTTACCGGTCAGTCGCTTTTCCGAAAGCACGGGTTCGCGGCGTGCGGCATCAAAACGGCTTTTTATCCGGAAGGCCAGAATGCACTGGTGATGCAGAGACAGAAGGCGTGAGACACAAGGCACAAGGTATGAGCCATCATCCAGCAACCAGAATCATGTCTTGGACACAAGGGTTGCAGGCAAGATGCTCTTTTCGCCGAATTTGTCGCAGATGGCATCGAGGGCCATGGTCAGCCCCTTTCTCTTCGAGGATGCCCTGTCATCATCAAACAGGCGGAGCTGGGTTTCTTTGTCCGGGGAGCTGAGTTGGCTCAGGGACACGCCGATGAGCCGTACGGGCCTCTTACCCATCTCTGTCTTTTCGAGGAGATGACAGGATGCAGCGTATATTTCTCCGCTGTCGTCAACGGGCTCGGAGAGTGTGACGGCCCGGGTGATCTGTGTGAAATCGGCATACTTCACCTTCAGCGAAATGGTCTGGCCTCTGACACCTGCGCGACGCATCCGGCGGGCAACCTTGCCTGCCAGTGAGAGGATCTCTTTTTTGGCCTGATCTGGATCCAGAATGTCCTTGTCAAATGTCTCCTCATGTCCGATCGATTTTGGTTCATGTTGAGGCACCACCTCCCTATCGTCGATCCCCATGGCGAGGAAATGCATGGCCGCACCGTGCTTTCCCAAGGCCTTTTCCACGACCGCAACGGGCATCTGCCTCAGGTCCTGAAATGTTCGGACCCCCAGCCGGGTCAAGATTCGCTGGGTGGCCTTTCCGACCCCCCACATCTTATCGACAGGGAGGGGGTCCAGGAATTCCCTGACCCTGTCTGAAGGCACCAGGGTCAGCCCGTCAGGCTTGTCCATATCCGAGGCAATCTTGGCCACAAATTTCGAAGAGGCCACGCCGGCCGAGACCGTCAGGCCGGTCTCATCGAGGACTTTCTCCTTGATTTTAAGGGCGATTTCCCTCGGTTGACCCGCAAGCCGCTCCAAGCCGGTGACATCCAGGAAGGCTTCATCGATGGAGAGGGGTTCCACCAACGGAGTGAAAGAATGAAAAATTTCGAATATCTGTCTTGATACCTCTTTGTATCGTGACATCCTGACAGGGAGGAAGATTCCATGGCGGCAGAGACGCATCGCAGTTGCCATGGGCTGGGCGGAATGGACGCCGAATTTCCGGGCCTCATAGGAGGCGGATGACACGACGCCCCTTTCCCTGCCGCCCCCCACAATGACGGGTTTCCCCTTCAGTTCAGGGTGATCCCGCGCCTCCACGGCCGGATAAAAGGCGTCCATGTCCAGATGAATGATGGATTTTTGTCCGGTCTGAGATACCATAATCGGAATGCAGCCTCTGTTCCTCACGAATAAGGACCGCAGGTCAAAAGTCTGAGATCAGAGGTCAGAAAAGCCACCATCCCGATCATCCTGTTCATCCGCCCATCCGGTTTCAAATTTTCAGCAACCAATCATCAGCCATGAGCCATCAGCTATCAGCCACCCCATCAGGGCCGTTCAGCCAGCAGCACCCTGATCTCCTGATGGCGGCCGTCCCTCACAATGTGTAGGGTCAGCGTCTCTCCCACCCGCATCCCGTTGACCTGTCTGACCAGTTGCTCCATGTTTGAGATCCGATTCTCATCAATCGCAGTGATGATGTCGCCCCCTAACCGGAACCGGACCCCGCCGAAGGCCACCTCCCGGTTCCCCCCCCGTAGACCCGCCTGATCGGCAGGTCCCGCTCGAATGACCTGAACCAGCAGCACTCCCTCGGGTACACCAAGGCCAAGACCCTCTGAGATGTCGCGCGTGATGGAGACGCCCGAGATCCCGAGCCATGGCCTGGCCACCTTGCCGGAGGTAATCAACTGGGTGGCAACCTCCCTTGCCAGGTTGATGGGGATGGCGAAGCCGATCCCCTGATACCCTCCCGAGACGCTGAAAATAGCCGTATTGACGCCGATCACGTCCCCATTGGAATTGAGGAGGGGGCCCCCGGAATTTCCCGGATTAATAGCTGCATCCGTCTGTATCAGGTCGTCCATCTGGTTGCCGTCCTCAGTCCGGATGCTCCGGCCGAGGGCGCTGACAATGCCGGTGGTAAGGGTATGGGTCAGACCGAAGGGGTTCCCGATGGCAATCGCCTTCTGGCCCGGACGGATGGACCCGGAGTCCCCTAACCGGGCAACGGCATTGACTTCCCGGGGCGGAATCCGAATGACCGCCAGATCGGATCCGGGATCGCGGCCCACGAGGGTGGCCTGGATTTTTTTCCCATCGGCCATGGTAACGGTGATCTTCTGAGCATTGGCCACCACATGGTTGTTGGTCAGGATATAGCCCCGGTTGTCGATGACAAATCCTGAGCCCTGTCCCTGTTGTGGAATGATTTCCATCCAGAAGTTCATACCGAGGGTGGTGGTGGCGATGTTGACGACTGCCGGATGGACCGTTTCAAAGACATCGATATTGATTTTTTCGTCCGCAGAAACAATCACCGACCTGGATTTCGCGCCGGATTCAGGCGCGTTAAAGTCTAGGGATTGAGCCGTGGGCCGAGAGTCAAAGAATCGTGAGGGTTCATCCTTCCTGAACCACAGAAAGGCCAAGAGGACGATGACCCCGATTAATATGAGTCTGGTTCTGTCTGTTGTCATTAAACCGAATCCCCCGGAAGACACCGACCTTGCCGGCAAGCCGTGAAAGCGCGGAACGCCCTTTTGCCGGTCACATCCACGATTGCACGTCCGACATCTTTCCGTCAACCCAAAAACCTGCATTCCCCTTCCCGGCGTACCTCTTTGAAGTGCCAAACACGAAACGTGTCAACGGCAAAATGGGATTTGCAGGAGACATGCCTTACTTTGTTGACATCGACAGGTGCATTTGTTAAAAAATCAAATTATTTTTGTGACCTTACTAAATGAGGAGTCGGGAGATATTATTTTGAGGTGAAAGGAGCATGTGAAATGGAAGCATTAACCCCGTTATATGAAGTGAATGAGGCCCTGGTAGCCATGGGCGCTGAAAAGCTGAATCTCTGCATGCAGTGCGGCATGTGTGCGGGATCGTGCCCGTGGCGCATTGTTGACGGGCCCTTTAACATCCGGAGATTGATACGGATGGCGCAGTTGGGGGTCGAGGGATATGAATCGGATGATATCCTGTATGGTTGCACCACCTGCAACAAGTGCGTCCTGAAGTGCCCCCGGGGCGTTACCATCATTGACGTGGTCCGGGCGATGCGGGCCATGATCGCTGAAACAGGGGCCATTCCGAGTGTGTTGAGGACGGCTACGGGGAGTGTGCACAGCAATGGGAATCCCTGGTCCGAGCCGAGAGAGAAACGGACGGCATGGATGAAGGGCCTGGATGTGCCGGTATTTGGAGAAGGAACCGAATATTTTCTCTTTGTATGCTGTACCTCCGCCTATGACGTGCGGAGCCAGAATATTGCCAAGTCCATGGTCAAGGTCCTCTCCGCCGCCGGGGTCAGCTTCGGCGTCATCGGCGAGGAGGAAAACTGTTGTTCCGAATCGGTCCGGAAGATGGGGGATGAGACCCTTTTCACCAGTACAGCAGAAAAAAATATCAAACTCTATAAGGAGAAGGGCGTCAAGAAGATCATCGCCACCTCGCCTCACTGTTATTATACCTTTACCAAGGAATATCCTGAGTTGGGTGGAGAGTTCGAGGTGGTCCATTACACCCAGTTGCTGGAACGCCTGCTGGAAGAGGGAAAGCTGAAGCTGTCGAAGACCCTGGACCAAAAAGTCACCTACCACGATCCCTGTTATCTCGGCAGGCACAGTGATATCTATGATGAACCCAGGGCCTTGATTTCCGCGGTTACCGGCGGAAATCTGGTGGAGATGAAGCGGATCCGCAAGGAAAGCCTCTGCTGCGGTGCCGGGGGCGGACGGCTCTGGATGGAGACCAAGCCGGAATGGCGATTTTCAGATCTGAGGATCCATGAGGCGTGCGAGACCGGCGCCTCTATCCTGGCCACGGCCTGTCCCTACTGCATCTCGATGCTGGA
>JAWOIH010000200.1:0-4410 GCA_046484725.1 Candidatus Desulfacyla sp.
TCCCGGTATGGAAGTGGGCGAACATCCGGCCCGTGGTCAGGAAGTAGGGATATTCCTCATCGGGGAGTTCCGCAGGGTCCTTATAGTCCAGGGCAAAGAACTTTCCCTTCCCCCGGGTAAACTGGTCCTTGTGCAGATAGGGCGTCCCCGGATGGTCCTTGTCCGGGCAGGGCCACTGGAGCCCGTCCAGCCCCATCCGCCGGTAGGTCATGCCGGCATAGCTCTTGGGCGTCAATGCCGCCATTTCATCGAATATCTCTTCCGGGTTCTCATAGCGCATGTCATAGCCCATGGCCGTTGAGAGCCTGCTGATGATCTCCCAGTCGGGGAGCGTGTTGCCGATGGGTTCGATCGCCTTTCTGATCCGCATGCAGCGGCGCTCGGTATTGGTAAAGGTCCCTTCCTTTTCAGCCACCGACGCCCCGGCAAGGACCACATCCGCCACCTGGGCCGTCTCTGACAGAAAGAGTTCCTGGACCACCAGGAAATCCAGTTTTTTCAGGGCATGATTGAAGTGGTTCCAATCCGGGTCGCTCAGCTTGGGGTTTTCACCGATCACATAGAGCCCCTTCAGCTTTCCCTCCAGCATGGCCGGGACCATGTCGGTAATGGTCAGCCCCGGGGTGGCCGGGAGCGGCGCCCCCCAGGCCTTGGAGAACTTTTCCCGCACGCCCTCATCCGCCACCGGCTGATACCCGGTCATGACATTGGGGAGGCCCCCCATGTCGCAGGCCCCCTGCACGTTGTTCTGCCCTCTCAGCGGATTAACGCCGCCCCCGCGCACCCCCACGTATCCGCAGAGCATGGCCAGGTTGCAGCACGATTTGACATTGTCCACGCCGGTGGTGTGCTGGGTGATCCCCATGGCATAGAGGAGACTCCCCGGCGGATGGGTGGCGTACAGCCGAGCCATCTCCTCCAGGTCCTTTGGCGCCACCCCGGTAATGGCCTGGACCTTCTCAGGGGTGAACGCACCAACCTTCTCTTCAAGGGCGTCAAAGTCTTCGGTCCGGGCGGCGATATACTCTTTGGCGTGCCAGCCGTTTTGAATGATGAGGTGCATCATCCCGTTGAGGAGGGCCACATCGCTCCCCAGCCGGTGGGTAACGGCCACATCCGCAAAGCGCGAGAGCTGGATGTGCCTCGGATCGGCCACAATCAGCTTGGCCCCCTTTTCCTTGGCGCGCATGACCCGCCTGGCGATCAGGGGATGACAGGCCGTGGTATTGGAACCGATGATAAAGATACATCCGGCATCTTCTATGTCGGCAACGGAGTTGGTCATGGCCCCACTCCCGAACGCGGCGGCAAGACCTGCCACCGTGGAGGCGTGTCAAAGTCGCGCGCAGTGATCCACGTTATTGGTCCCGATGACTGCGCGGGCAAGCTTCTGGGCCAGGTAGTTTTCTTCGTTGGTTATTTTGGCCGAGACCAGGACCCCGATGCTGTCCGGTCCGTATTTGTCGATAATCTCTCGAAAACGATCCGCAGTGAGCTTTATGGCCTCGTCCCAGTCCGTCTTGATGAACCGGCCGAAGGTCTTGACCAGGGGTTGCTTGAGACGCAAGATGCTGTTGACATGTTCGTGAAGATTCCATCCCTTAATACACAGTTTCCCCTCATTGACCGGGTGGGTCTTCATGGGCAATGTGCCGACAATCCGGTTGTTGATCACCTCAAATAAAACGCCGCAGCCGGTTCCACAGTAGGAACAGACCGATGGCACCAATTTGCACTCCATTTCAGACTCCTTTATGCCTCCGCCCCTATAACGGGTTGAATCGGTTTCGGTTGCAGGGTCACCTTATCCCCCAATATGCTGAAGGGGGGCTGATCCGCGCTGGTCCCGGTGTCGTAGTCAAACAGATCCATGACGATCTGGTTGACCTTCTGATAGAGCAACCTCAACGGAATGTCCATGGGGCAGGCATCTTCGCACAACCCGCAATCGATGCAGCGGCCCGCCATGTGAACGGCCCTCACCAGATGAAAGACAGGAATGTCCGGCAGGAGCGGGCCGGTCCCCACAAGATCGCTATGCTCCAGGCTGCACTCCTTGCAGAAACAGACCGGGCATATATTCCGGCACCCGTAACACTTGATGCATTTCTGGAATTCATACATCCACCGGTTGCGCCCCTCTTCCGGGCCGTAGGCCTCCACCTCTTTTATGGGAAGGGTGTTGTCGATGCCCACCTCCTTCTTGTAGGCGCCGATGGTTTTCGGCTCCAGATAGGAGCAGTCGGCATGTTCCTTCAACCTCGATGGACAGCAATTGACATCCACGGTGGAAATCTGCTCCGGCCGCAGTTGGTTCCAGACATATAACACATTCAATGCCCGCCGGTTGCAGTCGCGGGCCAGCAGGCCGATCCGGATATCCGGATCTTCGGCTGCGATATGGGTGGCAATCTTCTCCAGGGAATACCGCGCCGGGCTCATCACCAGGTCGTCCACCTCATCCAGCCGCTCCCGGGTAAAGCACCAGGGGAGGGGGTGATGGTCCACCGTCTTGTATCCCAAAAACACGTCAATGGTTCCCTCTTCAAGCCAGGATTTGATCTCGTTCGTCATAGAAAGTCTCCTTATTTACAGAAGGCGTCAGGCACCAGGCTTTAGGCTCAAGGAGGCGACAGACATTCGATGGCTTCCCCCCCTCATACCTCACGCCTTGCGCCTCATGCCTTGCGCCTTGCGCCTCATCGTTGCGCCTCACGCCCAATTAACAGCCCGCAGCGCGTCGGAATACGCCAACAGCGGATTCGGCCCCAGTGATCGGATCTTTTCGGTAAACGTCGTCACTACCTCGACGAATCTCTGGGCCTCGGCCGATGAGATCCATGCCAGATGGACCCTCTCTTGCAGGCCCATAAGCCCCAGCAACTCCTGGAGGAAGGTAATCCGCTTCACGGTCATGTAATTACCATACAGGTAATGGCAGTCGCCGATATGTCAGCCCCCCACCAGGACCCCGTCGGCCCCGTCCTGCAGGGCCCGCAGGATATGATGCGGGGATATGGTGGCCGAGCACATGACGCGCAGGGGCCGGATATTGGGGGGGTAAGAGAGTCGGCTGACGCCGGCCAGGTCTGCCGCTCCATAGGTACACCAGTTACACATAAACGCGATGATCTTGGGTTCAAATCCGTCTTCTTTCACGGTAATCTCCTTTTTTCCGAATCCTAAAATCCCCAGTCTCAGACGGCCAGGGCCCCCCGGATCTGGGCATAGATTTCGGTGTTATTGAATCCCATCAGGACCGCGGCCTCGGACGGGCACGTGGCCGCACAGGCACCGCACCCCTTGCACAGGGCCTCGTTCACCTCTGCCACTTTTTTCTCTTCATTAAACGAGATGGCGTTATAGGGGCAGACCTGCATGCATGCCAGGCACCCGGAGCAGAGCTCGGGGTCGATGATCGAGACAATGCCTCCCACCTGGATCGTATCCATGGAAAGGACCGTCAAGGCCCTGGAGGCAGCGGCCTGGGCCTGTGCGATGCTCTCGTCGATCGGCTTTGGATAGTGGGCCATGCCGCAGAGAAACACCCCGTCATTGGCAAAATCCACCGGCCTCAGCTTCTGATGGGCCTCCAGAAACCACCCGTCCCCGTCCATGGGGACCTTGAAGAACTGGGCCAGACCCAGATCCCTGTGCGATACGATGGCCGTGGCCAGGCAGAGAAGATCGGCCCGGACCGCCAGCAATCGGTCCAGGATCGGGTCTCTGAATTCAACCCTCACGCCGTCGCCGTCCGCACTGACGAGAGGCTTTTCATTTCTTGAATACCGGACAAACATCACCCCTGCGGCCCGGGCGGCCCGGTAGAGATCCTCCCGTTTTCCATAGGTCCGCATGTCCCGGTAAAGGACAACGATCGTGACATCGGGATTCCGCTTCTTCAGTTCCAGGGCGCTTTCCACGGTATGGGTGCAGCAGACCTTGGAACAGTAGGGATGCTCGTCATTTCTCGATCCGACGCACTGAATAAAGACCACGGTCCCGGCCCGTGCCACCCTGGGATCGTCGCTCCTCAACAGTCCGTCCATCTCCAGATGGGTCACCACGGCTGCATGCTCCCCATAGAGGTACTCCGTGGGCTTGTACTCCCTCGCACCCGTGGCCAGGATCGCCACCCCGTGATCGATGGTCTCTTTGGAAGACCCTTCGGTCACCTCGGTCTTGAAATTGCCGATAAACCCGTCCACCTGGGTAATGGAGGCATTCTGGTGCAGGGTAATCCGCTTTTCCGATCGGATCTCGCTCACCAGTTTCTGAATCAGGTCCGCCACCGCCTCCCCCTGGTGGGCCTGGTTCAGCATCAGGGCGTTGCCGCCCAGGGTCTCTGATTTTTCAACGAGATGCACCGGGTAGCCCTGGCGGGCCAGGGCCAGGGCGGCCGTCATGCCG
>JAWOIH010000296.1:0-12387 GCA_046484725.1 Candidatus Desulfacyla sp.
GGTTCCACAGGGCCGCCCGCATAATCTACGCCACCCCGGACCCGGTGATGAACAGGCTTCTTGAAAATCTCGGGCGCGAGAAGGGCCTGGCCGGCGGGACCGGGATCGATCCGGCTAGAATTCTCGGCGTCCTCCTGAGGACGAGCCCGTCCCTCTTCCTGAGGACGCTTCGCGGCGCCCTCTGATCCTTCGCCGGGCGGCAAGGCCCTATCGCGGGGGGGCGATCTTTCATCGAAAAGACCTTTTTTACGGACGGGATCTTTTCCCCCGGCGGTTTTTTTATGACATGGAAGGTTGAATTTAATGCCTTGAACGGTTATAATGCCGTTACGTGAAAAAGGAAGAGATGCGGTGATCAGGATAGATCGCGGCATATGCATAGCGTGCGGAGCTTGTTCTGCCGTCTGCCCGAATGAAGCGCTCATTATCGAGGGGCTGACCTTGCGGTCGTTCCCCGAGCGATGCCGCCCCTGCGGGCAGGCGGCGCTTGTTTGTCCGGCCGGGGCTCTCGAGTGCCCGGCCGCGCCGGAGGATGATGGCTGAGAAACCTGGAATAGATATCAAGGGGCTCACGGTGGGGCCCCTCGAGACGAATTGCTTCATCGTCTCCTGCCCGAGGACACGAAAAGCCCTGATAATAGATCCGGGCGGAAACGCCGAAGCGATCGCGAAGCTGACGGCCGAAACGGCGGTCGATCCCGTATTGATCGTCCTCACGCACGGCCACAGCGATCACATGGCCGCGGCCGCCTCCCTCATGCGCAAATACGGGATCGGGCTGGCGGTTCACGGCGACGACATCGACACGATGAGGCTATCGGTCGATGACGCCCCGATGTGGGGCATGGGCGCGGTCGAATACCCCGAGGTGACCTCCCTTCTTTCCGACAACGAGGAGATCCCATTCGGGAAGGCCTCGGCTGTGAACATAATCCCCAATAGGGCAGGATCTCGAGAAGTTTTAAGAATGCCCCTTCAACCGATTGAATGAAATACGACATTCAGCCCGCGTCTCGATGCCATACGGTTGAGGATTCATGTGCCCTGCGTGAACCGGGGGAGTCCGTGATGAATGCCTGAAAAACTATAAATATTATTCACACGTCTATTATCTGTCAAGATTTTTTTTAGTATTTTTCACGCGCTTCCTCTTGACCCGGGCGAATCAGCCTATCCTTGCAAAAGAGGCTATCCTTCCCCTCTTCCGGGCACAATGCATATGAATTCAAAGGATTCATTGCCCCGGTTTTTGAAGCAGTGGGGCTGGTTGTCGTGAATATACACGTAATCCCCGGCCGCCAACGGATGTTCCCCGCCTTCCGGATCAATGACGATCCCCTCTCCGGTTTCCACCCTGACCAGGTGAGGAAAATCGTGGTAATGATGCGGACTCGACCCCCCCGGGGCCACTTTGAAATAACGCAGCACAATTTCTCCGGATCCATCGTCCGGCCCGATAACGATCTGTTTGGTGATGCTGTCATAACCTGTCATGTCTGCAAAAGGGGTGTCGGCAAGTTTCTTGATGATCATGGTTTTCTCCATTCAGTATATGTAAAAGTCTTCAAGGGCCTTCCATTCACAATATTCATATCCGCTCAAACGTTGGTCCATCCAGAGGAGAATCCCGTCTTCCTGTGGCCGGATCGTTCGTCAGCGGAGTTCCTGAGTGTCTCAGGAAATGATGATTCAACCGACCATCTTATTCTGGATGATATTGTGCCGTAATGTCAAGGAGATCATCGAAGAAGCGACTAAACGGATACTCCGGTCCCACTCCAAATCGTACCTGTCGTCCTCCCTGAGCCTGCCATTCACATAAAAAAATGCGCTTGAAGGGCGCCTGAAACAGGAGGTTCGCGGGAAAGAAAATCTTGCCTCCTCGTTTCCATCGGGCTACAATAAGAGGCATCGATGTTGAGTCCGGAGGGTGAAGGCATGAAATTCATATTATATCATATCCATCTGTTTGTGCTTATGGTCTTTCTGCTGGCGTCATGCGGTACGGTCCCTGTGACCGGGAGGAAACAGCTGGCCCTGATCCCCAGCTCGACCATGCTTTCCATGAGTTTTCAGCAGTATGATGACTTTCTAAAAGAAAACAGGCTCAGTACGAATCAGGAACAGGCTCAAATGGTCAAGCGGGTCGGGGGCAGGATCCAGAGGGCCGTGGAACAGTATATGGCCGACAACAACCTCTCCCATACCCTGAAGGACTACCGTTGGGAATTCAACCTGGTGGAGAGTTCGGAGGTCAATGCCTGGTGCATGCCCGGCGGCAAGGTGGTCGTTTATTCGGGGATCCTCCCGATAACCCAGGACGAGGCCGGATTGGCCGTGGTGATGGGTCACGAGATCGCCCATGCAGTCGCGCGGCACGGGGATGAGCGAATGAGCCAGGGCCTGATCGTCCAGACCGGCGGAATGGCCCTGTCCGTGGCCCTGGCCAGCAGGCCGGAGACCACCCGCCAGCTCTGGATGACCGCCTTCGGTCTGGGCGCTTCTGTAGGGATGATTCTCCCCTACAGCCGTCTGCACGAAAACGAGGCAGACCGTCTTGGACTGATATTCATGGCCATGGCCGGATATGACCCCCGTGTGGCGGTGCAGTTCTGGGAACGGATGTCCCAACAAAAAAAGGGTTCCGCTCCGCCCGAATTTCTGAGCACCCACCCGGCCGATGAGACTCGAATTCAAAGCATCAGGGATCGGATCCCCGAGGCAATGAAATATTATCGGCAGGCAGGCCGGTAGATTGACGATCGAAAACGCCCCACCAGCAACGGGCAACAGAGGCCGTTCATCAGAAATTGGCAGTCAGTGGCCAGAAGACGGAATACCCGGCATCCGGTAACGAGCAACTATCATTTTATGCAAGTTGTCATACCCCTTGCTTTGTGGTAATGGACGGGTGGACTGTTTAGAGTGAAGTGAAGGAGGAACCCTACCATTAGGCCCCGATACCCTCTAAGACCCGTTGTTGTGTGTGCGATCATCGTCCTGTATCTGCTCCTGAGCGGGGACAGTCTCTTTGCAGGCAACCTGCCGACGAAGAGGGGGTTGGTGGATGATGACACGATTCCCTGGGATATCACTGCCAAGTCTCTGACATACAATGAAAAAGAAGGCACTTACCTCGCAGAAGGGGATGTGGTGATTGCAAAGGCAGGGCAGACCCTCTTCACGCAGTATGCCGAGTTCAATGTAAAGACGGGGATCGCCAAGGTTTCCGGCGGGTTGCGGTTGGAGACAGAAGGGGACGTGGTTACCGGCAGGGAAGGGACCTTCAATCTCAACACCCAGACCGGAGAAATCGTGGACGCATCTCTCTTCCTGATGGCCAATCACTATTACATCCGGGGAAGCCGCATGCAGAAGGTGGGAGAGGATTCCTATGTGGTTCAGGAATGCAGCCTGACTACCTGCGATGGCGTCCATCCGGACTGGACCATCACCGGGTCCGAGGTCAAGGTGACCATCGAGGGCTACGGCACGGTCAAACATGCTGCATTCCGGGTGAAAGACCTCCCCATCGTCTATGTCCCTTACATGATCTTTCCTGCCAAGACCAAACGCCAGTCCGGCCTCCTTCCTCCCGGTTTAGGCTATTCCACACGCAACGGCGGCGAATTTGAAATCCCCTTCTACTGGGCGATCTCAGACCAGACCGATGCGACCTTCTATGGCCGCTACATGACCAGCCGGGGATATATGCAGGGAGTGGAATTCCGTTATATTGAAGATGAGAATTCAAAGGGCGTCCTGGAGTTCGATATCCTATCGGATAAAGAAAAAACAAAGGATATGACCGACCGGGATGCCCTGGAGATCAGCCCATTCGCTCGCACCAACAACACGCGGTACTGGCTGAGAGGCCGGGCCGACCAGGATCTCCCTCTCAATGTGGCGGCCCGCCTCGACGCGGATTATGTCAGCGATCAGGACTATCTGAGGGAATTTGAAGAGAAACTCTTGGGATTTTCTTCAAGGGAGGACCTGGCCGAGGTATCCAATCGTCCGTTTGAGGAAAAGCGGTCTCCCACACGGAGATCCGCTCTCAGGCTCAGTCGGGACGGCGAGTCCTACAGCTTGCAGGGAATCGGAAGCTATTATCAGCCGGTGGGAGATCCCGACGACGACAAGAAGATGCAGGAACCTGTGGGGGGCCTCAATTTCACGCTTCTCCCCGAGCAGATCAAAAGGTGGCCCATATTTTTCAATCTCGAATCCAACTACGATTACGTCTGGAGCGATGAGGCAAACAAGGGTCACAGCATTTCCATCTCTCCCCAGGTAAACTTCCCTTTCTGGATCGGACCCTATGTCCAGTTCGAGCCTTCTTTCAGTTATACGTATAACGGCCTCTGGGCGAGCGACAACCAAGGGAAGAAGGACAACCAGTACCAGACAGCCTATGAGGCAGGCGCGAGGCTGGCCACCAATGCAGAACGGGTCTATGACCTTCAGTGGTTTAATGCCAGGAAGTTGCGGCACAAGATCTCTCCGGTGCTCACCTACCAGTACCGGGGATACCATACCAACGGGGACGGGACCCCCTGGTTTTCTCCGGTCGACAGGGGCGGATATGAGAGTCCGTGGTTTGATTCCATCTACCAGGATGACGCTGAGGATAAGGGCAGAAACCGTATCGCCTTTGCCCTCGAAAATTTCCTGGACGCCCGTTTCGAAGACAAGAAGGGGAACGTCACCTACCGTCAGTGGGGCACATTTAAACTATATCAGGGATATGACATTGACACTGAGATCCAGGAAAATGAAGACCGACCGTTCACCCCGCTCATGGCGGAACTGATTGTAAGACCCTTTTCGTTTCTTGACCTGCGGGGCAGCGCGGGGTGGGATCACTATGACCATGCCTTCTCTCGCTCAACCCTCTCCGGGAGCGTCTCTGTGAGCCGGGCGGGCGGGCGGACGGATTCCTACGAGGTGAACTACCAGTATTATAAGGACGCTCGATACGGCCAGACAAACGTCAACTTCCGCGCCGACGTGAACCTTGTCCACGGCTTCTCGGTTGGAGCTTCCTTTCAAAGGGATATGGAGGCGGGGCAGACCATCTCAAGCGCCGGCTGGGCAGGGTACGAGAGCCAGTGTTGGGGCGTCAAGTTAGGCGCTGCAAAGGAGGACGGCGACACCCGTGTCATGGTTCTCATAAATCTGGTCGGGCTGGGGGGTACAGGAGACTGGTAGGGAGTTTAGGCACCTCATTCGGGACGATGGACAGGAGATCCTGCCCCGGCCTCTTGAGGACCATCACCGGAGATTTTTGAGGAAAAGACGATGCGGATTCAGCTGGAGTGCATCCCCTGCATATTGACCATGTCGATCACCGCCATCAGGAAACTGCGAATCAAAGATGACGCTGCAAGAGAATTGGTTGCCAAGGTACTGGATATCCCCTCTATGAGGGGCCGGTCGTGGGATGTCACCAGTCCCGAGGTCCTTGAGGGGGTGATGCATCTGATGATGGATGCGACCGGGACCGTGGATCCTTTTCATGAGATCAAGGCCCTTCAGAACAGACGGATTGCGGAGATCGTTCCATTTCTGAGGAACATACTGAAAGAGGCCCCGGATCCGCTTCATACTGCCGTAAAACTGGCCATCCTTGGCAACACCATCGATCTCATGATGGGCGACCGGCCCACGGATATTGAAAATTCCGTTGCCGAGAAACTGAAAGAGCCTGTCTCCGAAACCGCGTACCGGGAATTCAGAAGGCGGCTGCACGAATGTCGGTCCCTGGTCTATCTGGGAGACAACGCCGGTGAAATCGTCTTTGACAGGCTTCTCATGGAAACCATCCGGGAGCTGCACGCTCCGGACATTGTCTTTATTGTCAGGAGCGTGCCTACGCTCAATGATGCGACCCTGAATGAGGCTCGATCCGTGGGGATCCACGAGATTGCGACGATTGTCGAGAACGGCATCGACGGGCCCTGTCCGGGAACGGTCCTCCGTAGATGTTCACAAGAGGTGATGGGACGGATCAACCATGCCGACATGATCATCTCAAAAGGGGGGGGCAATTTCGATGCGCTGGAAGAGGAAACGGGGGCGGTAAGAGACAAGATCACTTTCATGCTCCTCTCAAAATGCGCCCCCTACTGCAATCTTTTCGGCGTAAACCTTCACCAGCCCATATTGGCCCACCTCGGGGAGGGATATTCGGGAACTCAGACAGACCCCCACCCCTTCAGGCAGTAATCTGCATCGGGGATATTCGATCCTGCTGAACGGACTGAGCCGTGATGTATCCAGGCGAAACCACAACCCTAACAGGTCCGGCCCAAGGCCAAGGACGTCCTGCCCTTTTTCGAAGCAACTTATCTGAAGCTCACCAACCGGCCACTACTTGATCTCAAACAGGTTCCCGTCAAAGTCCTGTATAAAACAGAGTTTCCATTCTCCTCTGGGGATAAGATTGACAGGCAACCCAGCCGACCGGCAGGCTGCTATGAAGGCCTCCCGGTCTTCCACCTGCAGGCAGATGTGGGCCACGGGGGAGCTGTTCGGTGGAATACGTTCCGTCACAAACACCTCTATGGCGAAGCCCTCATTCCCGTAAAGGATCAGCGGACACTCCACCTCTAACCCGAATATCTTCATGGCCAGATCACGGGTCAGCATAGAGGCCTTGATCCTGGTCAGTTTCAGTATCCCCTCGTAGAATCGGTCTGCATTTTCCTGCGAACGGGCAACCAAAGCCACATGGTTCAGTTTCATGATTTCTCCTATATGTATGGAATTTGTTCACAGTCCCTTGAAGTGCACATAAGACTGATACGGCTTCAGATTCGATACTCCTCTTGTCTGCGGTGACCGGGGCCGGACCATACACCGCGACACCGGCGACCCGGAATGGATTCGCCCGATCCTGGTGGAGAGGATTGCCCCGTTTATTCCCAGCCCTGGTGAATATCAGATCGACCCTTGTCCGGTTTCTCCTTTTCCGGCTCGATCAAACAGCGACTCCCCATGCCCCAGGGGAAGGCCCTTGGAGATGGAGACATAGAACGTGCTTCCCCCCTCCACGACCGGTTCCACCCAGGCCAGGCCCCCGTGTCGTTCGGCCATTTCCTTTACGATGGCAAGACCCAAGCCGGTCCCCTGAACCCCTTGGGAATCCTTCCTGCGCATAAAGACCCCAAAGATCTTTTGTGCGTCCTCTCCCTTTATCCCGGGGCCGTTGTCCTCAACAAAGAAGAGGTGATGGTCTTCCTCCTCGCGGTAGCCGATGCGAATGTGACTCAGGGCCGTTCCACCGTACTTGAGCGCATTGTCCACGAGATTTCGGAGAATCCTGGAAAGGGAAAGCCGATCCGCATTAAGGGGAGGGATGCGGTCCGGTTCCTGCCAGTCAATTTGACGAACCTGAAGGTGGGGAGAGAAATCCTCCCGAATCTTGTGGAGGATCTCCTTGACGTCTATTGTTTCCACGTTGAGAGGGAGTTCTTTGGCTGCGATAAAATGATTGATCTGTTCCACCAGCGCGGCGATCTGCTCCGAGGCGGCCGCGATCTGATCACAGTAATGCCTCCCCGTTTCGTCCAGGGACGCCCGGTATCGTTCCGCTAACCGCTTTGCAAATCCATAGGCCCCAATGGCCGGTCCCTTGAGATCGTGGGAAACGGAATAGGCGAAAAACTTCAGGCTTTCCGTGCTCTCCTTAAGTTCCTGCTCCATCTTCTTTCGGTCGGTGATATCGAGGATCATGGCCTGTTTGGACATGGTGCCGTCTGCATGAAAAATGGGCGTATTTACGACATAATGCCACCGGTTGTCCTTGGGGCTGAGGACCTCCCACCGGACGCTCTCCCCTTTGAAAACCCGTTCATTGACGCACCAGGGGCACACGGCGTCCAGATCGTGAATGGCCTTATAGCAGAGTTCCCCTGTAGCGTCGCGGCCTGTGCGCTCGATGAACCGCTGGTTCATGAACTCCACCCGGTAATCCCTGGAACAGATGTAGATCAGTCCGTCGAATGCCTCCACCATGGCCCTGTAATGGGCCTCCCTGTCCTGCAAGGCCTTTTCCGCCTTCTTTTGTTCGGTGACATCCCGGATGATTCCCTGGTACCCCTGCACCGTTCCATCCTCTGACCGTCGTACGGAAGAGGTCAGGAGGCAATCGATCTTTGTGCCGTCTTTTCTGTGAAAGGTAACCGGATAGTTCCGAAGAAACCCGCTACCCTCCACCTCTTCCTGGAAGATCTGCCGATCCTTCGGGTCGCAGTACAACTGGCGGACATTGAAACCGCCGAGCAACTCCTCCCGGGTGTAGCCAAAAAGCGCTATCAGGGCGGGATTCGCATCCAGAAAGATTCCTTCCCTGCTGGTTATATAAACCGCATCCGCGGATTGTTCAAAGAGGGTCCGGTATTTTTTTTCGCTCTCTCTCAGGGCGAGGTCCGCCCTTTTTGAGAGGGTAATGTCCTTGGCCACTCCCTGAATGGCGTAAGGCCTCCCCTTCTGGTAGATGAGAGAAACATCCACCTCGATCCATAGGGTATTTTCATCCTTTGTCCTGATGCTGTATTCCTTCACCTCCCTTGATGCGCCGTCCTTCAGGATCTCCGAGATCCTTGAATAGGCGGCACGGGCTTGGGTCGCACCCAGCACCGATTGCAGGTCCAGGGAGAGAAATTCTTCCTTTGTGTACCCGAGCAAACCGAGGGCCGCCTCGTTGGCATCCAGGAATTTCCCTTCCAGATCATGTAGATAAATGCCGTAAATGGATCGGTCGAAAAGCGCCCTGTACCGGGCTTCCAACTCCTGAAACCGTTCCTTCAGGCGTTCATGCTCCCGTTGCAGTGTCTCTGTCTGGGCGGTCTTGAAGCGAAGGTCTTGTTGCTCGTGGATCATATCGGCTACCTCCTTGGCCTGCGGAAGGGGCTTGGCGTCTCACCGGTCTCAGGGGCGGGCCGCCGACGGGTCCTCTTCACCAATAAGAGGTGAGGCGGATGTGGCATGTTGTATAAAAATTATAGAAGAGATTGCCTTGGGGAGCAAGAAAAATGCGTGCGACCCAGACGGACGGCGTGTCTAACGAAATCCGGACGCCTTGCTGCGAAAAAATGGGTGTTCCTTCAAGCGGCCGGAACAATTATGCGACAGCGCCTTTTCCCTTACACACCTCCTTAAATATTTTGTGAGATCTCAAAAGAGGTCACATCGGTGCGGCGTGAAACGGGTTGCCGTGTCCCACCAGTAGGACAAAAATTCCCCGGATTCTAAAGTGGGGGAAAAACCCCTTGACAACGGTCGGGGCCTCAGTTATATTTGGTTGAAGTAATTTGAGTTGAAATAGTTTTAGGACAACTGATAATTGCGGATTGTTTTTAGCAGCACTAAAAATGGCGAGTTTCCATTTTTCAAAGACCGAGAACGATCCTATCCGTTTTTAACGGATTGACAGACTCAATTCCGGAAAGGAGTTTATTATGTGCGGCATTGCCGGTTGTATCGGCGCAAAGGACACAAAAACCATCACTCGCATGTTAGATGCCCTTCCCCATCGCGGGCCCAACGATCGGGGCATACACGAACACGACGGCGGTGTGTTCGGCCATACCCGACTCTCCATCGTGGACGTGGCGATGGGACACCAACCGATCCTGGCCAAGGGCGGCAGTCAGGGGATCATCTGTAACGGCGAGATCTATAATTTCCGCAGACTTCGAACGCGGCTGTCTCCTCAGCACCGCTTCAAGACCAAGTCGGATTCAGAGGTGATCCTGCATCTCTACCAGGAGAAGGGCCCGGAATGCGTCAAGGAACTGGACGGCATGTTTGCCTTTGCCATTTTTGACGGCGACAGTCTAATGATGGCCAGAGACCCGATCGGGATCAAGCCCCTGTATTACGGACATAAAGGCGGAAACCTCTATTTTTCGTCGGAACTGGGCGCCATGAGCCTGGCCGGCCTGGACATGGTGCATGAATTCCCAGCAGGCCACTATTATACGCCTGAGAAAGGATTTGTTCAGTACTACCGGATCCCGGAGATCGAGGACCATCTCCTGACGGATATCGATGAAACTTCTGAAATCATCCGGGAGACCTTTATCAAGGCCGTCAAGAAAAGACTGCTGGCCGATCCCGAGGTGCCGGTGGGATCCTTTTGCAGCGGCGGCCTGGACAGCAGTTTGGTGGCGGCTATCGCCGCCGATGAAATTCCGAACCTTCATACCTTTGTGGTGGGAATGGAGGATGATTTCGGCGATGTGAGCGATGATGTGAAGGCGGCCCGAATTGCGGCCAGACATATCGGATCCACGCACCACGAGCTCCTTTTTACTGAAGCGGAGTACTGCGAAGCGCTTCCCCTCGTTATCAAGAAGCTTGAGAGTTACGATCCGTCGCTGGTGCGGTGTGCCGTGCCCTGCTATTTCACCTGCAAACTGGCCGCGGATTACGTCACCGTCGTCCTGACCGGTGAGGGCGCGGACGAGATATTTGCGGGTTACCATTACATGAAGCATTTCCCTTTTGACAAACTCAATCCGGAGGCCAGACGGTGCATCGGAAACCTGCACAACATCAACCTTCAGAGGGCCGACCGAATGGGCATGTTTTTCAGCCTCGAATTGCGGGTGCCGTTTCTGGATGAGGCCATGGTGGATCTCTCCATGAAGATCCCGCCTGAATTGAAGATACGGGAGCACAACGGGGCCAAGATCGAGAAGTGGATTCTGCGCAAGGCCTTTGAAGACGCGAATTACCTTCCTGATGACATCCTTTGGCGATATAAGGTGCAGTACACCCAGGGGGCCGGATGCGAGAGCCTTGGGGAAAAATTGGCCCACAAGGAGATGAGCCAGGAGGAATTCGAACGCATCAAGGCGGAGAATCCCAAGGCCACCATCAACAGCAGGGAGGCGGCCTATTATTTTAAGATCTTCCGGCAGTTCCATCCTCAGGACTCCATCCTGAGCTCCATCGGGATCTGGACAGGATTTGATTTTGCCGAAGAAAGAGAACATGTGACGGGTACAATAGACGGTGACCTGAGGCATGACCATAAGGAAGAGGAAAAGATCAAAGAGAGTCGCGCCGCTTAAGGGGGAAGGTTTAAAGGTTCAGCAGAACCCCTGTGGAAGGAATCCTTCCACAGGGGTTCTTGAATGAGAGATCACGTGATCTTTACCCAGAACATCTTGGCAACATTAGGCCCCGGATTCTTCCACTGGGACGGCATGTCCCTGGTGAGATAGATCACATCACCGGCGCGGACAGTGTAAACACCTTCGGCCAGTTTTATCTGAAGCGTCCCTGCAAGCACATACCCCAGCTCTTGCCCTTTATGGATAAAAAAATGGGAGAGACATTTTTTGGGGGGGATCTCAACCAGGTAGGGTTCGGCCCGGGCCTCAAGATCTTCCGGGGCCAGAAGTCTGGCGGCGATACTCCCCGCGGGCAGGTTTGGAAACTTTACCTCAATGGCATCGCCGGCCTGGAAGATGGTTCGTTGGGTGACTTCTCTTGATTCCTGGAAAAATGAACTCACTTCCACGGAAAGCACTTCCGCCATTTTCAACAAGGCGGGCAAAGATGGGTAGATCAGATTGCTCTCTACCTGGGATATGGTGCTGGAGGTGACGCCCACCAGCTTGGCCAGCTCAGTCTGAGAGATGCCTCTCTTTTTTCGAAGCGATTTCAGGCGCACGCCGAGATCGATTTGGCGGCTGGTCCGTTTGTCTGTTTCAAACTGGACGTTGAGGTCCTTGCTCCAGTAATGGTGCGGCGTGTTGAGGTGATCCGTGTGTCGCTCTTCCGCCTTTAAAATGGTCAGCGATGTGGTCCCCCGCTTTACGGAAAGCGCAATGGCCACCTGGGCGATCTGGTTGATTTTGGCCCTTAGCCGGCGCGAATGGGCCTGCTTTTCCATTACCCAATAGGCGATGGTGTTTAATTCATACAACCTGGGGCACGAGTGGGAATAGAAGCCCGCAATATGCGCTTCCCCTCCCCACAATTCCTGCATGCCGGTGAGGCTCTCAAACACGAAGCGGGTATCATTTTCCAGGGCGTCAAACAGCGCATAAAAGGCCTCCCTGAATTTTGCCATATCCTGCGGCTCTTTCATCTGCACAATCCGGCACCGCGGCGCAGGCGCTTTCTCATCATAGAATTTGCGAAATACATCCGAACCCGCCCCTTTTCCGTAAGTAAAACAATCCAGTATCGTCAGGTTCCTACTGTCCGCCAATGCCCCCAGTTTTCCCAACAGATTTCTTGGAGACCGGTCGAAACTCACATAGATGACCGGCTTGTCCTGTGTCAGAGAGGTCTGGATAAAGTTGATGCAAAAGAGCGACGCAAGGCTTCCCGCATCGTCATACCACACCACATTATCCCCGATAA
>JAWOIH010000336.1:0-21412 GCA_046484725.1 Candidatus Desulfacyla sp.
AAGAGGAGTTCCGCGGCCCGCTGAGCCTCACGGGCGGGGGTGGTAATGATGCCTAAATCAACCCCCAGTGCCTGGACCTGTTCCGGGATGTTGCTCGCCGCCTGGATGGTCAGGCCGCAGGGGAGCTTCGTGCCTGCTTTTTTAGGATCGAGATCGAAGGCCGCTGCAAAGCGGTAGCCTCTTTCCCTGAAGTTATCATTTTCAATCAGGCTCATTCCAAGATTGCCCATGCCGACGATACAAAGGGCCCATTTCCTGTCTGTCCCCAGTATCCGTTTGATCTCCCTCAACAGTTCCTGTGCCTCATAACCAACGCCTCGGACGCCGAACTCACCGAAATAGGCCAGGTCCTTTCTGACTTGGGCGGGATTGACGCCGCACAGATCGGCGAGCTTTTCTGACGAAACGATCAACATATCGCTCTTTACCAAGACCTCGAGAGGTCTCGAATAGAGGGCCAATCTCTCGATGGTGGGGTTGGGTATCTTGGATTCCTTTGTCATCGGTTATCCGAAGGGAAAAACCCTTGACCTGATGAAAGGTGAATGCCTTGAGGCTGAATCCCGTTGGTAAGGCTGGGATCGTCCGGTATGAGGAAAGGTTATTGTTGGGAAGCGCCTGTATTGTGAAATAATGCACATGGGTTTCGTTAAAAGAGGGCCTCACAGAGGCCCTCTTTATGGTTAAAAGGTTTGTTAACCGCCGAAGGATTTTACGATAAGTTCGTGCATACCACCCAGGTCCGGGATCTTGAAGACAAGAATAAAACAGATAACCAGGGCATAAATACAGAGGGACTCGATCAGTGCCAGACCGATAATCATGGTCGTCATGATCTTTCCGCCTGCTTCCGGATTCCTGGCGGTTCCCTGCAGGGCGGCATTGATGGCGTTGCCCATACCGAGACCGGTACCCAGAGAAGCCATTCCGATGCCGATACCGCAGGCAATGGCGATTCCGAAGTATACCCATAGCCCCGCGGCCTTGGCTGCGGCGTCTTCGCCTGCAAAGGCCAATGAAGCCATCCCGAGGAGAAATACCGCTGTCAAAACACCAACTGAAGTTCTTTTAGACATGTGGACCTCCTTTCCTAAAAAATATGTTTGTGGCCTTCTTCCGAAGATGAAAAAACAAATTAAAATTGAGGAATTGCGGATTGAATGAAGTTCCTTCATTTCAAATTACCCAATTCCTGAGCTCTCCACTCTTCAATCCGTGAATTCCTGAATCCCTGAATTCGCCTAATGTGCATGTTCCATGGCGCCGACAAAATACATGATAGACAGAAGCATAAAAACAAGCGCCTGGATGAAGCACACCAATATACCCAGGAATAGGATCGGCAGGGGGGCAAGATAGAGACCTGCCAGTCCGAACAGGATGGCAAGGACCATCTCTTTACCGAATATGTTCCCGAAGAGCCGAACGCTCAGGGACATGATCCTGGCAAGATGGCCTATTAACTCAATGGGGAACATCAAGGGGGCCAGCCACCATACAGGGCCCAGAAAGTGCTTGATATATTTGGCGCCGTGGAATTTGATCCCGATGATATGGGTGAGTACAAACGTGCAAAGGGCCATGGCAAGCGTGGTATTCAGGTTGGCTGTAGGTGAAAAGCAACCCGGCACGAGGCCGATCAGGTTGGAGACGAAAATAAAGAGAAAGAGCGTGCCGACAAAGGGGAAAAAGAATCTCCCTTCAGGCCCGGTGATACCCACCATAAACTTTTCAAGACCGTCAATCACCACCTCAAAAAAATTCTGTCTCCCTTCCGGGACGAGCTTGATTTTTTTCGCAAGGAAAAGGGCGCTCACGATCAGGATAACCATCACCAACCATGAATAGGTGACATGTGTATATGCACCCGGATGCTCGACTCCCATTGCCGATAAGATGGCATCAATAAAGAAAATTGGATGATCCATAGTCCTATATTGCCTCCCGCGATGATGTTTTCCAGGCTGAACGGATTCCAAATCCGATAATGCTGAATATGACGACCGACAGCCCGATAGTCAAACCTAAAGGGTGTACCCAACCTTTGGTGATAACCATATAAATAATAAGGCCCATAAAGGCAAGCCTAAAATACGATTTTGCAATGAGGCCCAGCTTTCTTCCCTGGAAGGCACCCAGATCGGAAAAGGCGCAGCGAATGGTGTGCTGCAGCACGCTGAAGTTGGCAATGACCATAAGGCCCCCTATGATCACACCCAAGGTGAATTCGGCGCTCATAAAGACAGAACTCAGCGACCCTACGATCAAGAGGATAATCCAGTTGTTCGTTCGGATGTGCCCAATCAGCTTGTCTCTCTCCTTCATAAATCCTTTGCCTTTTTGTAGAGGATATAAAGATTCCTGAACGCCGCAGCGATGCCGAATCCTAAAAAGAGGAAAAATAACCACGGCTTTGTCCCCAACCACTTATCCAAATAAAAGCCCATCAGGGCCCCCAGGGCTATGGAGAAGGCCATGGTCATGCCGACCGTACTGACAAATCCCAGGTCTTTGAAGGTCTTTTTCAGGTCTTTGTCCATTCAGGTCACCTCCAAGGACCCCGAGCACGGCTGAATCGATACGTGCCGTTCGTATCACAGGTTTTTCGGTAAAGTCAACAGGTTTTTGCCGTGTCAGTGCAAGATTTGCCTGAAGGCGTTTGCCGCTGCATCCAGTGTTTTGTCTATCATCTCTTTTGTGTGGGCCGCGGATACAAAGCCGGCCTCAAAGGGTGACGGCGCCAGGTAGATGCCCTGCTCTCGCATGGCCCTGTAATATTGTCTGAACCGTCTTGCATCGCTCGCGCCGGCCGTCACAAAATCCGAAACCGATCTGTCTGTAAAAAAGAGGGAACCCATGGACCCGATCCGGTTGACAGCCACCGGGATCCCCGCATTTCCCGCCAGGGTTTCAAGCCCTGAAAAAAGGGCGTCCCCCATTTTTTCAAGCTGCTGATAGAGATCCCCCTGCTTTAGGATCGTGAGCGTGGCAATTCCGGCGGCCATGGCCAGCGGGTTTCCCGAGAGGGTGCCGGCCTGATAGATATCCCCCTCAGGGGCCATCCGGAGCATGATCTCCCGTTTGCCCCCGTATGCCCCCACCGGGAGGCCGCCCCCGATGATCTTGCCCAGGCAGGTGAGATCGGGGCGTATCCCGTATATCTCCTGTGCGCCGCCCGGGGCGACCCTGAAGCCGCTGATGACCTCGTCAAATATAAGGAGGGCGCCGGAGGCATCTGTTATGTCTCTGAGCCTCTGAAGAAAGGATTCATCCGGGATGACAACGCCCATGTTGCCGGGGATAGGCTCCGCAATGATGCAGGCGATGTCGGGACCGTACCGGTCAAAGGCCCCGTTGAGGGCCTGGATGTCGTTGAAGGGGAGAGAGAGGGTGTGCCGAACCAGATCGTCCGGGACGCCCGGACTGCCGGGAATCCCGAGGGTGGCCACGCCGGATCCTGCGGACACAAGGAGACTGTCGGCGTGCCCGTGATAACAGCCGTCAAATTTGACGATCATCTTTCTTCCGGTCACCCCCCTGGCAAGACGGATGGCGCTCATGGCGGCCTCGGTCCCTGAATTGACCATTCGAACCATCTCGATCGAGGGTACCATCTCGACGATGGTCTCTGCCATGATCACCTCCAATTCGGTGGGAGCACCATAGCTGGTTCCCCGGCCGAGCCTTTCTTGGATGGCAGCCGCCACCTCGGGATGGGCGTGGCCCAGGATCATGGGCCCCCATGACCCCACATAGTCGATATACTCATTTCCATCCACATCCCGAATGATGGCCCCTGCTGCCTCGGCAATAAAGAGGGGATCCATCCGAACCGATTTGCCGGCCCTTACCGGGCTGTTGACACCTCCGGGAATGGTTCTACGGGCCCTCTCGAAAAGGGCTTCAGACTTCTTTGTCATGACTTTTCTCCGAAAAATACGCCATACTGGTTTTCTTGAACTCCTTTTCACTGAAAAGGAGGAGATAGTCGCTCACACCTGCGGACTGTGACAGCCGTTCCGCAATCCGGCGGCATGCTTCCCGGTTGCTGCCATGGACCATGGTATAGAGATTGTAAGGCCAGTCTTTTTGGGGTGCCCTGTGATAACAATGGGTTACCTCGCGGAAGCGTGCGAAGCGGGTCCCGATGTCGTCTATCCTGTCATCCGGCGCCAACCAGGCGATCATGGCATTGGAGCTGAAGCCCGCTTCCTGATGGCGGAGGGTCGCCCCGAACCGTCGGATAACGCCCTCCTCCTTGAGGTCTTTGATCCTTTTCAGCAGCGTCTTCTCCGTCATTCCGATCTTTTCCGCCAACAGGGCAAAGGGCTTGGGGTCCAGAGGGAGATCGCCCTGGATGACGCTGATGATTTTTTTGTCGGTTGGATCTATCATGATGCCGGATACGGGTATTCCCAAGTTTGGGGTCAGGGGTCTGAAGTACCTAAGGTTAAGGAAGAAGCATTCCTGTTTGAACTTTCAATGCCCTACGCCGCGCGTTCCTCCTTGCGCCTAACACCTTGCGCCTCCATTGATTTGTGGAGATATCGAATAGGGCCGGGCTTGTCAAGCCCGATATTTCGGGATCGGCACATCATTTAGCTTGAAATGCGCCTGTTTGTCGTGTATGAAGACGTTAAGCCGGACCCATTGGGGTCCAGATTTCTATAACCGCATGAACCGGTTACGGGATAAACCGGTTTTTATAAAACCATGATGTTTGCCTTTCAGAAGATTGTCGAAAGACGGATCAAGGAGGCCCAGGAGAGGGGGGAGTTTGACAACCTTCCCGGGCACGGCCAGCCCATTCACCTTGAGGACGACAGCCATATCCCCGAAGACCTGCGTCTGGCCTATAAGATCCTGAGAAATGCGGACTGCATTCCTCCGGAACTCCAACTCCGAAAGGAGATCCGGCAGATGGAGGATATGCTGGAGGGCATCCCGGATGAGAAGGAAAAGTATCGCCAGATCAAGAAAATTAATTATAAGATCATGCAGCTCAACGTGATGAGGAATCGATCTCCCCTGCTGGAAGAAACGGAGATCTATTACAAAAAGGTGCTTGACAAGTTGGCCGGGAAATGATTTTAACTGCAATCTGAGTGTGGAGAGAACCAGCCTATGGATATGAAAAGGGATTACTACGAGGATATTCAGCTTCTGGACAGCAAGGTCCTTTGGTTCTGGTTCCTCATGTTGATTGCCTCCCTTGCCACCTTTCCCTTTGTGGCCCAGAATTATCATATCTACATGGCCAACTATATGGCCATCAACGTCATTGTCACCGTGGGGCTGAACATCCTCGTGGGATATGCGGGGCAGATATCCCTCGGGCATGCCGGATTTTTTGCCATAGGGGCCTATGGTACGGTCCTCTTGATGACCAACCTCCATTTTCCATTTCTGCTGGCCCTGATCTCGAGCGGCCTTATCGCAGCATTCTTCGGCTTCATCCTGGGATTGCCCGCCCTGAGGCTGGAAGGGCCCTATCTGGCCATTGCCACCTTGGGCTTCGGCATGGCCATTACCCAGGTGATCGGGCGGTGGCAGGTCTTTGGCGGACGTATGGGGATCGAGGCCCCCAAGCTCTCATTCGGGCCTTATGTGATGGGGACCGACAGACAGCTCTATTTCGTGATCGTCACCATTGCTTTCCTACTGATCCTGGCGGCCCGAAATCTGATGAAAACAAGGGTCGGGCGGGCGTTTATCGCTATCCGGGACAGCGACATTGCGGCAGAGACCATGGGAGTGAACCTGACCCTTTATAAGACGCTGGCCTTTGCGGTCAGTGCGTTTTATACGGGCATTGCCGGTGGATTGATGGCCTTCCTCCTCGGATTTATAAGTCCCAATTCGTTTAATTTCATCCTTTCCATCTATTTTCTGGCGTTTGTCATTGTCGGGGGCCTTGGGTCTATTTTTGGCTCTATTATGGGAGGGATGGTCATGACCTGGCTCCTCCTGGTCCTGGACAAGGTCCAGGAACTCCCATTGGTAGGGACGGCGCTGATATCTTTTTCAGAGCAATGGATGAACCTTGCCGGGCTTCCCAACATTGCCAGCATTATTTTCGGTCTCATTATTATTCTGTTGGTGGTTTTTGAACCGCTCGGCCTGTACGGCTTCTGGATACGGACCAAGATTTACTGGAAGACATGGCCTTTTTAAGAGGGGAAACCCTCTGGTTTCGGGTTGTGTCCCTTGGGGTTGCGAACCCTGAACCTTTGAACCTTGAACCTCCATAGGTGCCTTCATGTTTCTACAGCTCGTCATCAGCGGTCTTGCCTTTGGAAGTCTATACGCCCTGATCGCCCTTGCCATGGTGATTATCTACAAGACCTCGGAAGTGCCCAATTTCGGTCAAGGTGAAATGGCCATGATTTCGACTTTTGTGGCCTATACCCTCCTCGTCACCCATGAGCATTCCTTTGTGGTGTCGTTTGCGGGCGCGATTGTTTTTGCAGCGGCCCTGGGGATGTTCCTGGAGTTTGTATTTCTGCGTCGGGCCAAAGATCCCAATATCCTGAGTCTGATCCTGATCACCCTGGGGTTCGAAATGGTGCTCTATGGCCTGGCAAGCTGGAAATGGGGTGCGGAACAGATGGATTTTCCATTTCCGGTCTCGGATTTCGATATCATCAATATAGGACCTGCGGTGGTCAGTTATCTCAATATTGCGACACTTTTGATCACCCTCTTTCTGATGTTTGTCCTCTTCCTCTTCTTCAAATATACCAAGGTCGGCATTGCCATGAAGGCCACCCAGCAGAATGCCATGGCCGCACGGATCAACGGCATCCGGACCCATCGCATCCTGGCCCTGACCTGGGCGTTGAGTTCCATGATCGGGGCCGTGGCCGGGATGATGCTGGCGCCCATTGCGACCCTGGACCCCAATCTGATGCTCGAACCGCTTCTAAAAGGGTTTGCCGCCGCCGTGTTAGGGGGAATGACCACATTGGTGGGGGCCGCTCTGGGGGGATACATCCTGGGGGTTCTGGAAAACCTTTTTGGCGGATATATCTCTCTGGAATTCAAATCCGTGGTCGCCTTTCTGATTATTGTGTTGGTGCTCTGTTTCAAACCGAGCGGGCTTTTTGCCAGGCACTATGTAAGAAAGGTGTGACGGGATTGATGATGGATGATTGTCGATGGATGATTGAAGGTTGCGGGTTTGGGGTTCATCCAGGGCCCGGCATCTATGGTTCAGTGTCCGCTTACCCAAAACGAGAGACCGATTGCCAATAACCAGGAACGATATGATGAATCACAACTTCTTTTCAGTGGAAAGTCTCAACATCAGCTTTGGCGGACTCAGGGCTGTAGACCAGGTCAGTTTCGGGGTGGCGCAGGGCACTATTTTTTCCATTATCGGACCCAATGGGGCCGGCAAGACCACGATTTTCAACTGTATCAGCGGTCTTTATAAACCGGATTCCGGTAGTATTACCTTCAAGGGGGAAGACATCACCGGCCTCAAACCCCACCAGATCGCCCGGAAGGGGATCGCCAGGACCTTTCAAAATATCGAGCTGTTTTCACGAATGACCACCATGGAAAACCTGATGCTGGGCCGGCATATCCATATGAAGACCAATGTCTGGACCGGCGCCACCTTTTTCAGAAGAGGGAGCAAGGCGGCCCGGGAAGAGATTGCGCATCGTGAACGGGTCGAACAGATTATTGATCTCCTCGACCTCCAGTCTGCCAGAAATCAGTTTGTGGGCGGTCTCCCTTACGGCACGCAGAAGCTGATTGAACTGGGGAGGGCCCTGGCCCTGGAGCCGCAACTCCTCCTCCTGGACGAGCCCTCGGCAGGCATGAATTCCGAAGAAAAGCAGGACCTGATATTCTGGGTCAAGGATATTCAGGATGAGCTGGGCGTTACGATCCTTTTGATCGAACACGATATGAAAATGGTGATGGATATATCGGACCGGATTTTGGCCATCAACTTCGGCAAACCGATTATCGAGGGGATCCCTGAAGAGGTGCAGCAGCATCCCGAGGTCCTGAAGGCCTACCTGGGGGAGGATGAAGTCGTTGAGCACACTGCTTGAGATAAAAAATATTGAGACATTCTACCGCTTGATTTATGCCCTCAGGGGAGTGTCCCTTTCGGTGGAAGAAGGAACGATCACCGCCATTTTGGGGAATAACGGGGCCGGAAAATCGACCATTTTAAAGACCGTTATGGGGCTTTTGGATGATCAGCCGGATAAAGGGACCATCGAATTCATGGGGAAACGGATCGACGGCAAAGATCCGGAGGTGATTGTTCGCGCGGGGTTGTCGTACGTCCCTGAAGGGAGGGAAGTCTTTGACGAACTGAGCGTGAGGGAAAACCTCCTCATGGGGGCCTATATCCGGCGGGACCGGCCAGGCATCAAGAAGGATTTTGAACTGATATACGGCTATTTCCCCGTTCTCAGGGAAAGAGAGGCCCAGTGGGCCGGGACCCTGTCGGGCGGCGAACAGCAGATGCTGGCCATTGGCCGGGCCCTCATGAACCGCCCGAAACTCCTCTTTCTGGATGAGCCGTCTTTAGGTCTCTCTCCTCTCTTGGTCAAGGAGATCTTCAGGATCATTCGGACCATCAACCAGAAGGGTGTTTCCATTTTGCTGGTGGAACAGAATGCGCGAATGGCCCTGAACATCTCTCATGTGGGTCTCATCCTGGAAAGCGGCCGATTCGTCATGAAGGGCAATTCAAAGGAACTCATGGAAGACAAGGATGTGCAGGAGTTTTACATGGGAATGCGCTCGGAGGAATCGGCAAAGGGATTTCAGCGATGGAAGCGGAAAAAGCGGTGGAGATAGGGAATATTCAATTTTTGGAAATTTTGGGAATTCAGGAATGGCGACGTATTGAAGCGGGTTAGCCCTGACAGCACCGTTTACCATCCCGAATATCCCGGTTTTTTTGCGAGACCATCAATATTCACTCATCATTTCTCACTATATAATTTATAAAGGGACTGATCAATGACCCTTGAAACCGTACCCGGCATCTTCAGAAAAACGGCAGCGAAATATGGCGACCGAACGGCCATGCGGAAAAAGGAATATGGCCTCTGGCACGACATCTCCTGGACCGAATATTTCAACCGGGCCAAGTATGTGGGGTCGGCGCTTATCTCCATGGGGCTCAAGAAAGGGGAGTGCGTCTCCATCATCGGCGACAACTGCCCCGAATGGGTCATCATCGACCTCGGGATTCAGTGTGCAGGGGGCGTGGCCGTGGGGGTCTATTCCACCAATGCCTGGCCCCAGGTGGAGTATGTCATCTCCGACTCTGAATCGAAATTCTTCTTTGTGGAAAATGAAGAGCAGTTGGACAAGTGGCTCAACTTCAGGGACAATGCGCCGAATCTTCAAAAGGTTATTGTGTGGGACCTGGAAGGATTGAGACACTTTGAAGACCCCATGGTCATGACCTTTGACAACATTTTGGAATTGGGTCGCCGGGTGGCGGAAAAGCAGCCGGAGCTTATCGAGAAACGGATGGACGAGGTGACGCCGGAGGATCTGTCTGTTCTCATCTATACCTCCGGGACCACCGGTCCGCCCAAGGGGGCCATGCTGACCCATCGAAACGTCATGTGGATGGGGAAAACCATCTCCAAGGATAACCCGGTGTACGATACCGATGAGGTCATGTCCTTTCTCCCCCTGTGTCATATCTTTGAGCGGCTCTTTTCGGTCTTTGCCCAGATTACCCATGGGTATACGGTTAATTTCATCGAGAGCCTGGACACGGTGACGGACAACATGACCGAGATATCGCCGACCGTCGGATATGCGGTGCCGCGTATCTGGGAAAAGTATCTGTCCGCCGTCTATATCAAGATGTCCGACGCCACATGGTTCAAGAAGCTCGTCTTCGGCCTCGCCCTCAAGATCGGAAAAGCCCGGGCCACCCTCAAGATGAACTTCAAGCCCGTGCCCTCTTATCTGGAGGCGCTCTACCAAGTCGCCCATCTCGCGGTTTTTCGAAAACTCAAAGAAAGACTCGGGTTCGACCGGCTCAGGGTCGCCTACTCCGGTGCGGCGCCCATCTCGCCGGATGTGCTTCACTTTTTCCAGTCCATCGGCGTCAACCTGATCGAGGGGTATGGCCAGACAGAAGGCACAGGGGTCACCTGCGTTTCCAGGGCAGGTAGGGTCAAGTTCGGCACGGTCGGTCCCCCCATCACCGGCACGGAGGTGAAGATCGCCGAGGACGGGGAGATCCTGGTGAAATCTCCCAGCGTTTTTAAGGGATATTACAGAAACCCGGAGAGCACGGCCGAGACCCTGAAGGATGGATGGCTTTACTCGGGAGATGTGGGAGAGTTTGACGAGGACGGGTACCTCAAGATCACGGATCGGAAGAAGGACATCATCGTGACGGCAGGGGGCAAGAACATCACCCCCCAATATATCGAAAATAAGTTGAAGTTCAGTCCTTATATCAATGATGCGGTAGTCATCGGCGATCGCAGGAAATTTTTGAGCAGCCTGATCATGATCGATGAGGATAATGTGGTCAAGTATGCCCAGGATAACAAGATCCAGTTTTCCACCTACAAGGACCTGACCCAGAGCCCGGAAATCGTCAAGCTGATACAGAAGGAGGTGGATCAGGTGAACGAAACCCTGGCCAGGGTGGAACAGGTCAAGAAATTCACCATCCTCCCCAAGAAGCTTTACGAAGAAGACGGCGAGGTCACCCCCACCATGAAGGTCAAGCGGAAATATGTGAACGAGGCATTCGGCGACCTGATCGAGGCGATGTATAAGAGAAAACAGGGATGATTGAACCAGGAATAGTGCATATCGAGTATCAAAGATTGAGAAAATAACTAACGCGGATACCCGCAACCAAAATATCTCACACAAAGACACAAAGCACACAAAGGATTTTTTTGTAAAGAAACGGGAACATGCCCTTTTCTCTGTGTTCTTTGTGGCTCCGTGTGAGTCTATAAAATAAGGCGTACTGAGATACAAACAGGTTTTCTTGTTTTTTGTTACAGAAAACTGGGCGATAAGGTACTAATATCAACTTAAAAAAGGAGGCGTAACATGAGAAGATGGAACTGGGTGATGGTGTTGGGTGTTGCAATATGCATGTCCCTGATGATTGCCCCCTCTGCATGGGCCGAAAGGGGTGTGACCGACACGGAGATCCGCATCGGTCAGTATGGTCCGCAGACCGGTCCGGCCGCGCTCTGGGGGGCCGTGGCCCGGGGGACCGGGTGCTTTTTTGACATGATCAATGACGAGGGAGGGATCCACGGGCGAAAGATCAAATACTTCCTGAGGGACGATGGGTATATGCCCCCTCGGACAAAGGCCATTGTAAAGGAGCTCGTGGAAGACAAGGAGATCTTTGGCCTGGCCTCCGGCGTAGGCACGGCGACCGGTATGGCGGTCAAGAAATACCTGGAGAATAAGAGGGTCCCCTGGGTGGGGCCTGCCACAGGTTCCAGCCACTGGGCCTATCCGCCCGCCAAATACCTCTGGGCCGATTATCCCCTCTATTTTGATGAGGCGGCCATCCTGGTCAAATACGCTGTTCAGACACTCGGGAAAAAGAAAATCGCCTTTTTTTATCAGAATGACGACTACGGCAAGGAGGGGCTGGCCGGCGCTGAAGAGGAGTTGGAAAAGCTCGGTATGAAATTGGTGGCCTCGGTGTCCGTGGAACCCCTGGATACGGACCTCAGCTCCCATTGCATGAAGCTGAAGGCCGCGGAACCGGATGTTGTCATCAACTGGCTCCTCCCCAAGCATGGCGCCATTATTTTGGGCACGGCCGCGAAACTCGGGTTCAGCCCGCAGTGGATGACCACCAGCACGCTGAGCGATATACCGATCATGTATAAGATCAGCAAGGGCCTGTTCAAGGATGTCATCTTTGTCACCTTTGCGGAACTTCCCGGTTCAAAGAACCCCCTGATGCTGAAGTACGAAGCGGCCCAGAAAAAATTCGCCCCCAATGACCGATGGGGGATCTTTTTCTATGCTGGCTTTTACTTTGTGGAGCCGATGGTGGAGGGGTTGAAAAGGGCTGGCAGGGACCTCACCGTGGATAACTTTGTAAAGGCCATGGACAGCATCAAGGATTACAAGGGGATCGGCCCCAAGATCAGTTTCAGCGCGGAGAGCAGGCAGGGAAGCCGGTCTGTGTTTCTTGCCAAGTGTCTTGAAGGGGGAGAGATTGAAAAGATATCCGACTGGATGACCTCTGATATCGACGTTCAGAAGGTGTTGAAGCGATTGGGGAGGTAACTGGTTGGATGACCGATGCCGCTGATGGATTGGCTTTTTAACATGGAAATGCCGCCTCGGACCTGCGAATAAAACCCGGTATGTTTCAGAACGCGGAATTCGGAGCGCGGAACGCGGGAGGTAGGGCCCATAAGGGCATGATCTTCGAAATTCAGGCGTCAGCTTTTTATAACGCGTTGAGACGCCCGCTCACGTTTATTCTCGGGGGCGACGAAGGATTCGTCACAGACGGTTAACGAAAGGATAGGGAGGTGTTGGAAGATGAATGGGACGATAAGATGGTTATCAAATAGCGGATATTTTAAGGCGGGCTTGCTTTGCGTCCTTCTGGCTTTTCTGTTCGCGGGCTGCGCTACCACGCCCGCATCATTCGACCCGAACCTCAAGGGTCCACAGTTGATTGTAGAGCCCGCAAGCGTGGGTCTGAACGTATCCACCGTGACGGGCACGCCGATCATGTTCAAGGGCAAGGGGTTTCAGCCCGGTGATTCGGTCTTTATCGAGGTGTTAGGGGTTAAAAAGGACGGCAAGGATATCAAGGTCCCGATTGCCGACGCAGAGGTGGGACCCAACGGCGAATTTGCCGCCCCCGTGAGCATGTTGGCCAAGGCAACCGAATTGTTGCGGGCCGCGCTCGGTTCCAACGAGAAGATGGAAACCACCATCATTATCAGCCAGCCGACCATTGATCCGGGCGTTTACACGGTCAAGGCCGTGAGCATGGATTCGGACAAGACGGCCGAATGCAAATGGACCCTGGCGCCTCCGTCTTTTTGGGGCAACTTCAAGGACTGGGTCGGAGAGAAGCAGGGAAAGATCGTCAAGAAATAGATCTCTCAAGCTCAAAAAAAGCCCCTTCGAAACCGGAGGGGCTTTTTTTATTTCATCATGAGCCCCGGATCTCGGAGCCCCAATCTCTGACCGCCGTCAGAAGTCATGGATTTCCCGGCGAGTGTGGAGCCTTTCATCACCACAGGGAAACAATCGTGCCTTCATCTCCCCGTATCCGATCTCCATCAGGGGTTTGAGGTTGACGATATCGGCGCGGTTATAGCGGATCAGGGTTTCAAGGGCCGCGTCATCCCCCCACTGGTATGCCTGCCAGAGCCGTACGGCCTCGAATCCATCCATCCCTTCTATACTGGATTCCCTGGTCACGGCAAGGTCCTTCTCGATCTTCTTGAGACCCCCGGCATGCCCCAGCTTTTTCAGAAGGAACCTGAGGTCGATATGGGCCGGGGGAAGTGAGATGCCGGGGAATCGGCTTCGAATGAAGGGGAGATCGAAGCACGCGCCGTTGAAGGTGACGACAAGGTCATAGGCCGCGATCGCCACCTCAAAATCGTCCAGGTTGATCCCGTTGACAAAGGTTTGGACATCGGCGCCGTCATAGATCCCGATGACGGTGATGTCGTCTACGCCCCGATAGCCTCCGCTCGTCTCAATGTCCAGGTAAACCGCCCTGTTTTTGAACGTGTGGAATAAGCGCCACATTTCGCCCGGACAGAGCCGTTCGCTAAAAAACGAGATGTCTTCTCTCTGCGCCAGAGATGCCTCGATCTCCCTGCTGATAAACCTGTCCCGCCCTGGAGAGATGACGGTGCCCGCATGGTCGAGAAATTCCTGCCACGTGCGGATCCCGCGGTTCCAGATCCTGTGCTCTGTCCTGGGGCCGATACCCGGTATATGTATAAATGTATGTTCGAGCATGTATTGACATCCAGGGATGCGACTTGAACCACGGTGAGTACGGAAATCTCCCCGGTTCGCTGAAATCGGCCGCGAGTGAGGCGAGTCGGCCGGGTTGGTTTTTTGAATGACACACCTCACCCCTCTTTCCCTCGGGTACGGTCCGGCGGCGCCGCCCCGATGGCCGCCACCCTGCCTGTCAGATGGTCTGCAGATATTACCGCCCCGGCCCGGTGCCTGATGTTCTGTGCGCCCCTATTTTCAAAAGCCGATGGCAATGATATTTACGCGTCTTTCAGGGCAAAGGTCAGGACATGGGTGTCGTCGGTGGAATAGGTGTCCCCTTTGACCACGTGGCTCCCGAGCGTCACCCGTTTGCCGATAAGGCCCATGTCGGCCTCTTCGGGGTCCATATCCACCAGGTTTCCCAATGCCCAGGGGCCTTCGTCCAGTTCGGCCATGGCCACGATGTAAGGCGGTTTCTTCCCTTCCGGGGCGACCCGTATCACCGTAAAGGTCCGAATGGCGCCTTTGCCGCTCAGCTCGACGGGGGTCAGATCGGTACTGCCGCATTCCCTGCAGATCGCTGCGGGCGGGAATATGACGGAATCACAGGCAGTGCATTTGAGGCCCAAAAACTTCCCTTGTTCCAGACCCTGCTGATAGTGATTAAACGTAAGCTTATATTCCATTTATTGACTCCTAACCCGGATAAACCGGAACCCAAGCAGTCCTCACACGGAGACACGGAGACACGGAGATTATATTGAAAAATGCGTCTGTTTTTCCCAAAAACGCAAGCTCTAATTCACACCATTTGTGAGGATGATGTTGCACACGGTGCCCAAATCGCCGCCCAGGGTATCCACCAGGCCGATGCGGGCCCCTTCCACCTGGCGGAGTCCGCTCTCTCCGCGCAGCTGCTCCACGATCTCGGTAAGCTGGGCCGCGCCGGTGGCGCCGATCGGGTGTCCTTTTGCCTTGAGCCCGCCCGAGGGGTTGGCCACGACCCTGGAGCCGTTCAGGGCGGTTTCCCCTTTGGTGGCCGCGTCATAGGCCTTTCCGAAATCATAGACCCCGAAGCTCTCAAGCGCCAGGATCTCGGCGATGGTAAAGCAGTCGTGCAGTTCGATGACATCCAGATCGTCGGGTCCGATGCCTGCCTCTTTGTAGGCCTGGGCAATGGAGGCCTCCCGGGCCCGGACCCGGGTGAGGTCCTTTTGGAGATAGAGGGGCCCGTTGGATGCCTGACCCATGCCCGCGATATAGATCGGATCCTTGATCAGGTCCTTTGCCTTTTGCGCTTCGGCCACCACCACGGCGGCGGCGCCGTCCGAAAAAGGACAGCAGTCAAAGAGCTGAAGGGGGTCTGCCACCATCATCCCCCCCAGGACCGTGTCGATGTCGATCTTTTTCTGGAAGTGGGCCTTGGGGTTCATGGAACCGTGGTAATGGTTCTTGACGGCCACGCCGGCCATGTGCCGCTTCAGGTCCTTGAGGGGGATGCCGTATTTGTGGGCATAGAGGTGCGTCGCCATGGCAAAGACGCCGGGGAAGGTAATGCCGGCGGCTGACTCATACTGGGCCTGGGAGGCCATGGCAAAGGTGCGGGTGGCAAGGGGGGTCCCCATCTTGGTGGCCCTCTCCGTGCCGCCTGCGATGACCACGTCGTATACCCCGGCCCCCACCAGGAGGGCTGCGTGGCGGGTGGCCACGGTCGCGGTGGCGCACGCGGATTCAAAGCGGGTGGCAGGCGCAGAAACGGGGAGCCCCAACTCGGCATGGGCAAAGGGGGCCATGTGAAGCTGTCCCTCTTCAAAGTCCCCCAGGCAGTTGCCGAAAAACAAGGCCTCCATGTCCTTGGGTTCCAGGCGGGACCGGGCGATGGCCTCCAGCCCTGCCTCGGCGAACATCTCCAGATTGGTCTTTTCCGATACGCCGAATTTGGTCATGGCCGCACCTAAGATGGCGACTTGTCTCATGATAGCCTCCGTGAAACGAATATTTACAAATGAATAATGAAAAATGAAGATTGTGGTACCAGGCGCAAGGCGTTAGACGCGGGACCTGCCCTGCATCAAATAGCGCCAAGCAAACGCGGAACTCGGAAGTCGGAACGTGGAGTCACCAACGGGCAAAAAGCTCGGAGCATTCCAGCACCCCAATCATCCTATTCATCCGCACATCCATTCATCCAGTATCCAGTATCCAGCATCCAGTATCGAGTATCCAGTGCCCGGCGCCTACCTCGCCGCCATGCGCATGGCCCCGTCCAGCCGGATGACCTCGCCGTTAAGCATGGGGTTTTCGACAATGTGCCGGACCAGGGCGGCAAATTCCGATGGCTCTCCCAACCGTTTGGGGAAGGGGACCATCTTGCCCAGGGCATCCTGTATATCTTGCGGGAACGCCCGGAGCATGGGGGTGCCGAAGATCCCGGGGGCAATGGTCATGATCCGTATCCCGTATTCGGCAAACTCTCGGGCAATGGGGAGGGTCATGCCCACCACCCCGGCCTTGGAGGCGCTGTAGGCGGCCTGACCGATCTGCCCGTCAAAGGCGGCTACCGAGGCCGTGTTGATCACCACCCCTTTTTCACCGTCCTCGTTCCCCGGGTTTTTCACCATCTTTTCGGCCGCCAACCGGATAACGTTCATGGTCCCCACAAGATTGATCTGGATGACCTTGTTGAAATTCCCTATGTCCATGGGGCCGTTCTTCCCCAGGACCTTGGCAGGGGGTGAAATCCCCGCGCAATTGACCGCGATATGGATGCCGCCGAATGCGTCCACGGTCTTATCGACCGCGGCCTGAACGTCTTCTTCCTTTGTGATATCCGTCGTGCAGAAGAGGGCGGCCTCACCCAGTTCAGAGGCAAGCCGGCGCCCCCGGTCCTCTGCAAGGTCGAGGATCGATACCTTCCCTCCCCGTGCCACGAAATTGCGCACGCAGGCCTCTCCCAGGCCTGAAGCGCCTCCGGTTACCACGGCAACAGCATTTTTGATATCCATTCCTTTGCCTCCAACCCATAAAAGAAAGCTACATGCTCATGCACTCACACGCAAAAGGCCCTGAAAGGCCTCCCACGGGATCATCAGATACTAACAGGTTGCCTGCCAAGGCGTCAGAAAAGCCTGACGCCTGAAATTTGCAAGTCATAAACTCATGGTCTTTGCTTCCGCGTTCCGTGCTCCGCGCTCCGCGTTCAGAACGCATACCCCTGTATATTACAGGTCCGAGGCGGATCGGCATGTCGCCATGACGCGGAGTCCTTCAATTTTAGTCACTTTAGGCACTTCTTTTTAGGACAGCCACCGCTTCCGTCGCCTGTAATGCTTTACTTCCTTGTAGCTCTTCCGTTTCCCCACCTGGCTCAGACCCAGATAGAACTCCTTGATGTCTTCGTTTTCCTTGAGTTTGGCGGAGGGGCCGTCCAGCACGATCCTTCCATTTTCCATGACATAGGCGTGGTCGGATATGGAAAGGGCGATAAAGGCGTTCTGCTCCACCACCAGGATGGAGGTATGCCGCTCCCCGTTGATCTGTTGAATGATCGTGAAGATCTCTTTGACCAGGGCGGGGCTCAACCCTAAGGAGGGCTCGTCCAAGAGCATCAGCTTGGGTCTCGCCATGAGCCCCCTTCCCATGACCAGCATCTGCCGTTCGCCCCCGGAGAGGTAGCCGCTGACCCGGTGTTTCATCCGGGCCAGCGTGGGAAAATAATGATAGACCTCTTCCATGTCCGACCGGATGCCGGCCGCGTCCTTTCGGGAGTAGGCCCCGACCCGGATATTCTCTTCGACGGTCAGTTGCTCGAAGAGGGGCCTGCCTTCCATGACCTGCACCATCCCCATCCGGACGATTTCTTCAGGGTCCTTGTGATCGATGCGGGTCCCCTCGAATTCAATGGAGCCGTCCGTCACCTGTCCCAACTCTGTCCTCAAGAGCCCGGACATGGCCTTGAGGGCAGTGGTCTTCCCGGCGCCATTGGCCCCCAGAAGGGCCACGACAGCGCCCGGATCGACCGTCAGCGAGACCCCTTTGAGGACCAGTATGACGTTGCTGTAGATGACCTCGATGTTGTTGAGGGTCAGCATTCACTATTCCTTCTTCGGGGGAGGAGGAACAATCTTCAGGGTTGCGAAGGCCACCGTATCGGAATCGAGCCCGGTTGCCCGGATTTTGTAGTCGCCAGGCGGGATCGGTTTGGCTGCTTTGAAGTCGGGGGTCAAAGTGGGGGTCCATCCGACCTGAAAAAACCAGTTGAGGGTTGCCGTGGGCTGCATGGCCGCGGCAAAGGCGCCTTTGTCATCAGCGTCGGCCATGGCAATCCCCACGTCCTCTCCCTTGTTGACGCCCTTGACCGTTACCCCTTCGGGGAGGATCATCTCGATGGTGATCATTTCGTTGGGTGCGAATCCGCTCCCCTTGAACGAGACAGGTTGTTTGATGAGGGCGGGCGAAAGAAAGGTCTCCGCAGGGATCACCTCAAGAACGGCCTCGGCTGCAAACGACGAGCCCGCCCACGAGAGGACGCCCAGGACCAGGCCCGGCAGAATCAGTGTCAGCGTGACGATCTTCAGTGCTTTCATCTTGAGCCTCCTTTTCCGTTACTTGAAACTGTGCAGGCCGACGGCGTTGGGAGCCTCCCGCCAGTCGGTAATTGGAACGATCTTGCCTCCCTTGACCTGATAGATCTTGACCACCTTGCTCCCTAACCGGGATGTGGGGCTGTAGGCGCAGGGTCCCTGAATGCCGTTCTTTTCGAGACCGGTCAGTTCCTGGTAGGCCTTGTACATATCATTCGCCTCGAGTTTTTCGTATCCTGAAGCCTTCAGGGCCTTTTTCAGCCCGGCCACATAGGTCATGCCCCAGGACATCCCCATCCCGTACACCTCATTGAATTTGTCCATGGAGCCCCTGTACTTCTTCCATTGATCGGTGACAAAGGCGTTGCTCCGCGCATCTTCGCCCCTCTGATAAAATGAGGTGATCACGGTCCCTTCCAGGGCCTCGGCATGGACGCCGACGCCCAGTGCGGTCGGTCCCCAGTAATCGGCCGTAAACTGGATCGCTTTTGTCAGGCCCAGGCTATACCCGTCCCGAATGACATTGGTGGGCGTGGGATCGACGCCTCCGGCATGGATATAGTTGGCGCCCGCATTGGCCAGTCGGGTCAGATAGACGTCATGCTTGAGGGTGCCGGGAGGGAAGAACTCGGGCGGAAGGAACTTGATGCCGATCTTTTCCGCATATTCCGCCCCGCCCCTGAGATGCTCCCGGCCGTAGGGGTTGTCCCAACTGAGATATCCCACCACCGGGGCCCCTGATTTCCCCTTTTTCTTCCAGTCATCCAGGATCCAGTCCAGGGTGGCGGCAAAGGCGTCCTGGTAGGCGGGTCCCCAGAGAAAGGTCCGGCTGATGTGGGCTTGGAACTCACCATCTCCCGGGACGATCTGCGCCTTTTCATCTTTTTCAATGAGCCGTGCAACGGCCTTTCCGATGCCGGTGCTGATGGAGTTGACCATGAGGAGCCGCGGGGTCCTCCGGTATCGCTTATAGGCCGATACGGCCCGCGCCACATCGTATCGGGTGTCGATGCCGATGAACTTGATGGTCACCCCGTCAACCCCGCCCTTGGCGTTGACCTCCTTGATAAAATCCTCGAGTCCCATGTCGGCCGGGACATTCAGCCCGGCAATGGGGCCTGTGTAATCGGCCAGGCTCAGGTAGGCGACCTCCTTTGCAGACGCAACCCCTGTCAGACCGGCCATGCCCAGGCCGATCATCAGGACCACTGTGAGAAACACTCCCGATCGTTTTCCCATGACATCCTCCTTTCCTTATTGTGGATAAAGTTACCCTTTGAAATGCCTAAAATGACAACTGCCTAAAATTAAGGATGAAAATGGTGTCGCCCGTTCCGAAAGGCGGCTCCACGAGACTCCACCCATCCACGACTCCATTGCTCCACTCGTTGTCCTTTTCTTTGTGGGCTCTGTGGCTCTGTGTGATAACAAAATGAAAATTGTAGTCATTTTGAACTCAATTCCGTTCTAATGGGCAAAGGGATAGAGCCGGTACGACGACTTGAATATCTCCCAGCGATGGGCCAGGCCCCTCGGTTCAAAGACCAGAAACACCGCCATGGCGAGCCCGAAGGCGATCAGGCCCAGGGAGGCGGCAGGGGACGACCCCAGCCAGGGGACTGCCTTGGCTAACGCAGGAGACGCAAACATGACCAGCTCATTCAGTATCCGGATGAACAGGACCCCGAAAAAGACCCCCGGAATACTTCCCAATCCGCCGATGATCAGCATGCCCACATATTCCAGGGCATGGAGGAGGGTGAACTGTTCGGCGTTGACCACCGTGATGAGATGTGCCCACAAAGACCCGGCCACCCCCGCATAGAAGCAGGAGATGAAGAAGGCCAGCAGTTTATAATAATAGAGATTTACCCCCATGACCTCTCCGGCCAGGTCGTTGTCGCGGATGGCCACAAAGGCCCTCCCCACCTTGGATCGCATGAGGTTCCTGGCCGCATAGGTCATGATCACCATGACGGTGACGATGATGTAGAACATCCGTTCATCGGTGTCGAACTCAAAGCCCCCGATGCTGGGCGGCTGGGGATAGAGGCCCTTGAACGATCCGGTGATCTGCATATGGAGGATCAGCCAGATGACGACAAAATGGATGGCGATGGTGGCCATGGCCAGATACATCCCCTTGATCCGAAGGGACGGGGCCCCGCCGATGATCCCCACGGCCCCGGCCATGATGCCCGACAAGGGGAGGGCCAGCCAGAAGGAGACGCCGTAACGGATGGTGAGAATGGCGGAGGTGTAGGCCCCCACCGCCATAAAGGCCGCTTGGCCGAAGGATATCTGGCCGCAGAAGCCGCTGACGATCTGAAGTCCCAGCACCACAATAATGCTGATGGAGAGGAGGTTGATAAAGCTGACCAGATAGTAGGAGCCGAACAGGGGGAAGAGATAGAGGAGGAGGAGGGCCGAGATGAGGATGGCCCAGTGCTGCCAGGTCCGGATGATGGCCATGTCAAGTGCATAGCTTTTGTCAAATACGCCGCAGGGCCTCATGGGTCATATCCTTTCAATCTTTACAAGACCGAACAGGCCGTACGGCCTGATCAGCAATACCAGAAGGAGCACCGCATATCCTGCCACGTCCTTGATGCCGCCCCCCACCAGGGGATCCAGGTAGGCGGCCCCCACGTTTTCCACCACGCCTAGGAGGAGCCCCACGACCAGCGCCCCGATCAGGGAATCGAGGCCCCCGCAGATGGCCACGATGAGCCCGTTGATCCCGATATAGGGGAGCATGTAATATATGGCCATGACATTGGCCGGGGTGAGCCCGCGAATGGCGGGGGGAAAGCCCGAGAGGGTCCCGATAGAGCAGACGATGGTTTCGGCGA
>JAWOIH010000378.1:0-3197 GCA_046484725.1 Candidatus Desulfacyla sp.
TTGCCGATATCCGTGACCGGGAGGGAAAACAGCTCCACGCGGACGCCCTTTTCCACGAGGGCGGAGGTCAGATAATCCACCATCTGCTGGGTGCTCCCATGCATGGATACATAGGGGATGACGACCAGGTTTTTAGGGGCGCCTGCCACCCACTCCTGATAGGCCTCCATGATCCAGGCAGGTTTGTCGAAGATCTGTCCGTGGCTCGGGGCGATCATCCGGATGTCAACTTCCTTGAGCTTTTCGAGGTTCTTTTGGATGACGGTCCGAAACGGCATCATGATCTCGGCAAAATAGCGTTTGGCCGCCTCGTACACCCGGCCCCAATCGGTCACGAAGAGATCACTGGAAGCAATATGGGAGCCGAAGAAATCGCAGCTGAACAGGATGCGGTCTTCCTTCAGATAGGTCACCATGGTTTCGGGCCAGTGGACCCAGGGGGTGTGAATGAACTGAAGGGTCTTGTCTCCGAGGGACAGGGTCTCGCCGTCTTTGACGGTGACAAAGGCGTCTTCAGGGATGTTGAGCAGGTCCATGAGGAGGCCCTTGGCCTTCTCGGTCGCCACCACCTTGGCCTGCGGAAATTGACTCAGCACGGCCGGAATGGTCCCGGAATGGTCCTGCTCCGCATGGTGGGAGATGATGTAATCGATGTTGCTCACGCCGGCCAGTTGCGCCATCCATTCATCGGCCATAGGCGGATCCACCGTGTCCAGCAAGGCGGTCTTTTCGCTCCCTTCAATCAGGTAGGCATTGTAGGTGGTCCCGTCCGGAAGGGGGATGAGAGAGTCAAAGAGGCGTCTGTCCCAATCGACAGCGCCCAGCCAATAAACATTATCCGCTATTTTTCTTTTTTTCATGATCGCATACCCTCCCTTGACTATAGGTTGAATTTACCTACTTACATCCAAAATTCGGGATAACGCCGTTTGGGCGCCACATTGTTCACCAACAAGGCGATGATCAGCATCACGAACGCCCCCAGCCCGGCGGGGATGAACACATAGAGATAGCCCAGCTGGTGGACGCTATCGCCCCCGATAACGGCAATCAGTGCGGTGGCCCCGCCCGGCGGGTGCAGCGTTTTTGTCAGATGCATCAGGGCGATGGCGATGGAGACGGCAAGCGCCGCCGCCAACCACGGGATGCCGCCTACGAATTGAAAGGCGGCCACGCCGATCACGGCTGACAGCATATGGCCGCCCATCAGGTTTCGAGGCTGGGCCAAAGGGCTCCGAACGGCCCCGTAAACGAGTACGGCCGAGGCGCCGAAGGATCCAATGATCATGGTCAGCGAGGTCTGATCCAATAGATTATAATGGATCAGTCCCACCGCGGCGATGCCGAGAAAACTGCCGATCCAGGACCAGAGGATCTCAGCCGCCCCGACCCGGGGCGGACTCTGCGTGTGTCCCTTCATCTTCCCGAAATAGACCATTTGAGCCCCCATTATCCAAGCATGCAGAAGGCGTTGACGAGATTCGAACGCGTCACGATGCCGATCGGTTTGCCGGCTGAGTCCACTATCGGGACGCGATTGATGTTTTTCTCGGCCATCAGCGATGAAATGCGGCCGATGGGCATGCCGGCCGTGGCCGTGACAGCTGGGGCCGTCATCACATCGCCTGCGGTACGGTTCACCATGGGAGCAGCCAGGCACCCCTTGTCTTTCAGACAATGGGCGATGACCTGCATGAACGATCCTTCCTGATCCGCACCCATTTTCCGCAAGAAATCCCTTTCGGAAATCACGCCGACGACACCCCCGTCCGGACCCGTCACCGGCGCACCTGAAATGCCCTTTTCGGCCAGGAGCGTGGCGGTGGCGATTAAATCAGTATCGGTGTGGACCACATAGGCCGGAGTGGTCATGATGTCGCCGGCCTTGAGTGCCTTCATCATACGCTCCCTGGCTAGGGCATATGCTGCCCGGTACACCTCCCTGAAATCGGCAGGGGTGATGTCGATATACCCCTGCATGGCTTTCATGGCAGCCATGACATCGTCGTCCGAGATATCGACAGGATCATACTCTGGAAGGTTGGCTGAACTCATTATGTCGGCTCCTGTAAACGTCGTGTTCTAAATAGGTTATCGTTGCAAGCCATAAGGCGTTGCGGATGGTGAAAGGGCGTTTCTAAACCTCGCACGATTTTTCTTGGGTGTCGACGGCCTTCCTCAGGTCTTTCAGTAAATGTTCCAAAGTAATCCCATGAATGCGGGCGGCATCCTCTATGGTATGGAACGTTTCCGTGGGACATCCGACGCAGAGCATTTTTCGTTTGATAAAAACCGCTATGGCCGTTGGATAAGCCGTCATCAATTCGCTGACCGTCATTTTGGAATCGAGTTGCATGGTGTGTCAGTTATCGTTTAAGAAATGTTTTTTGTCGTTGCGCCGGCGCAACCAAGAGCGCCAAATCGAAAAAAATGTATTGCGGAGATTATTCCCAGGTCTTCTGACATAAAAAAACAAGAGAATCTCGCCATCCTTCATCTGCGAGTTGTGTCTTCCGTCATTCCGGCACGATTCTGGCCGGAATCCAGAAATACGCCGGACTGGATTCCGGCTAAGGGCATGCCGGAATGACGGGACAGTGCGCTGAGAGCTTAGTTGCGGTCATCCGCGTTAGATTACAGATATTTCGTTTTCAAAACATCCGCCATCTGATTCACGGCAGCGAATGCCCGCTCTACGGTCTTTTCCTTGTCCGGGTTGATCAGGCAGCAGGTGGCCGGAGACAGCATGCTTTGGGAGATGAGCATCTCCCGATCGATCCCTTTGGCCCACAGGATCTGCCAGATGTCTTCCAGCCGCTGTACCAAAGAGGGGATTTCCTCCTGGGCAAAGGCCTCAAAGCCCGTGGGCACCATCCCCCAGACGATGACGCCCCCGCGGTCGAGAAATTTTTGAATGGCCCCTGCATAGGATGAAAAGATCTCCCCGTTGGTATAGACATCCAGGGAGAGGACATCGAGGTCCATTCTCAGCAAAAAGTCCCAATCCGGGTTGCCGCACAGATGGATGCCCCGGGGCCGATCCACCTGTGCGAAAAACTGGTCCATGTCGTCCCTGGCCTTGATGCCCGTAACCACCGCGACCTGGCCTTGCATCTCTTCCATTAAACACCCTCCCAGGTGAGCGCATTAAGCGTCTCTAGATTCGTAATGCTCTGCACGGATATCGAACGGTCGAT
>JAWOIH010000388.1:0-4323 GCA_046484725.1 Candidatus Desulfacyla sp.
CTAATGTGTCCAGTGAGGAGCAGTCAATTTTTCGAAATTAACAGTGAAAATAAGCCCTTATAATTTTTCCTTTCTGGAACTTCCGACTAATCATCCGTCAAAGAGGCTCTTGAGCAGAAAACATCTTTCTTTCCCTTTTATCCTATGGTATAAATATGTTATATTCGGTTTTGCAGCGTTCGTGATAGAACTGATTATTGGGTTTTTCCAATGGATAACAAGCAATCTGTTAAAAACCTCGAACAAGCCGTGAAGGCCTTCGGATACGATACAGGGAAGTTGCGGGCCTTCTTAGAAATTTTTGATGGCGTCTTGGGTTCGGTCCGCGAACCCCTGGTCGTGCTGGATGCTGATTTGAAGGTCGTGAAGGCCAATCATTCCTTTTACCGGACCTTCCAGGTTAACCCGGAGGAAACAGAGGGGGTATTGGTATATGACATTGGCGGCCGGCAATGGGACATCCCAAGGCTTAGAGAGTTGCTTGAGGATATCCTTCCCCAAAACTCCGAATTCGAAGACTTTGAAGTGGAGCATGATTTTGAAAAGATCGGCCGAAAGATCATGCATCTCAACGCCCGGCGGATCTACCGGGATTTTAAACAAACCCGGCTGATCCTCCTGGCCATCGAGGATGTGACCGAGCGTGAACATTATAGACGACACCTCGAGGAACTGGTTGAAAAGCGAACGGCCGAGATCAACATGGCCAGGGAAGAGGCGGAAAAGGGGAGAGAATCCGCCGAAACCGCGCTTCTCGAAATAAGGAAGCTAAAGGACCAGCTTGAAGCGGAAAGGGCGTATTTACAGGAAGAGATCAGGCTGCAATATAACCATGAGAACATTATAGGGCAGAGTGATGCGCTCAATTACGTGCTCTATAAGGTGGAGCAGATCGCCCGGAGCGATACCATCGTCCTGGTTCTCGGCGAGACCGGAACCGGCAAAGAACTGGTCGCGCGGGCCATTCACGGATTGAGTTCGCGCAAAGAGCGAGCCCTGGTGAAGGTGAATTGCGCCACACTCCCTTCCAATCTTATCGAAAGCGAGCTGTTTGGTCATGAAAAGGGCGCCTTCACAGGCGCGACTTCCAGACATCTGGGCCGATTTGAGGTCGCCGACGGGGCCACCCTTTTTCTCGATGAGATTGGCGAGTTACCCCTGGAATTGCAACCCAAGTTGCTGAGGGTGATAGAGAATGGCGAGTTTGAAAGGTTGGGCAGTTCCCATACCATCAAGGTCGATGTGCGCATCATCGCCGCTACCAACCGCAATCTCGAAGAGGAAGTCAAAAATGGCCGATTCCGTGCCGATCTCTGGTACCGTCTAAACATTTTCCCTATTACCATGCCCCCCCTCCGGGATCGCCTGGACGACATCCCGTTTCTGGTGGACTTTTACATCAAGAAGATCTCCAAGCGAATGGGGAAGGTCATTAAGGTCATTCCCTCGTCGGTCATGGATGCCTTGCAGGAGTATCACTGGCCCGGAAATGTCCGGGAACTGGAAAACGTCCTGGAGCGGGCGGTGATTGACTCCTCCGGACCCAAACTGCGCCTGGTGGATGAACTGAAGACCCGCCAAAAAGATTTACCTGCCGCACCCAAGACCCTGGAAGCGGTTGAACGAGAACACATCTTGCGAACTCTCGATCAGACTCAATGGAAGGTCAGCGGAAGCAACGGGGCGGCCGAGATCCTTGGGCTCAACCGCAGCACGTTGCGTGCCCGCATGCGTAAACTGGGTATCACCAAGCCATAAGGTCCGGGGCGGTTTCCCTGAATGCCGGCTTTTAATTCAAAATGAAGACCGGGTGGACCCAAAGGATATGCCCGGTAAATTACCCAAACCCCCATATGTTTGGGTCGTAAGATTCTGAAATGTAAGTTGATGCTCTGACCAGGCTCATTGGCAGGGCTATGTCAGGGTCGTCTGTGCGTTTGCGAGAAGCTTCCCCCATGCTCGGCGGCTTCAATCCTTGATCCAACTGATGCATTGTAGGACATGGGACCTTTCATATGTATGCCATCGCCTTGAAAATGCTCATCGGCGACAAAGGAAAGTACCTGGGCATCATCATGGGGCTTTCCTTCGCCTCGCTTCTAATCACCCAGCAGTCCGCCATTTTCACCGGGCTCATGACCCGCACCTACGGGACGATTACGGATCTCTCCCAGCCCGATATCTGGGTGATGGACCCCAAGGTCCTCTTTATCGACGATGTGAAACCGCTTCAGGACACGGAGCTTTACCGGGTCCGGGGCATCCCGGGGGTGGCGTGGGCCGTTCCCCTGTACAAGGGCCTTCTTAAAGCACGGCTCGAAAGCGGCAACTTTCAGATCTGCAATGTCCTGGGATTGGATGATGCCACTCTGATAGGCGGACCGCCTGTCATGCTGGAGGGAAACCTGAGCGACCTGCGCCGCCAGGACTCGATTATCGTTAATGACGTAGGCGCCACGACCCGGCTTGCAGGGCCCCCCAAGGAACCGGGGGGCGATCCGATCCCTCTCCGGGTAGGGGACACGCTGGAGATCAACGACCATCGCGCCGTGGTGGTGGGGATCTGCCGCGTTTCCAGGACCTTTCAGTCCCAGCCGGTGATCTTCACCACATACAACCGGGCCACCACCTTTGCCCCCAGGGAGCGCAAGCTCCTTTCCTTTGTGCTGGTGAAGGCCGAGGAAGGCGTGGATCTCCAGGGTCTGTGCAACCGGATCCGGGAGCGGACCGGCCTGGCGGCCTACACGGCCCGGCAATTCAAGGACCTGACCTATGATTTCTTCATGAACAACACCGGAATACCGATCAACTTCGGCATTGCCGTGGCACTGGGCTTTCTCATCGGGACGGCCATCGCCGGACAGACGTTCTATAACTTCACCCTGGAAAATCTCCGGTACTTCGGTACCCTCAAGGCCATGGGCGCCACCAACGCCGTGCTTCTGCGCATGATTATTCTCCAGGCCCTGGTGGTCGGCGCCATCGGTTATGGAATGGGTGTTGGCGGGGCGTCCCTTTTCGGATACCTGTTGCGGGGGACCGAACTCTCCTTTCGCCTGACCAGAGATCTCCTCCTGGTCTCGGCGGGCGCCATTGCCGTGATCATCGTTTGCTCGGCCCTGATCAGCATCCGCAAGGTGATGCGGTTGGAGCCGGCCATCGTCTTCAAGTCATAGGGGCCGCATGAACGACAACGGGGTAGCAGTGTATTGCCGGGGCGTCACCAAGTCCTATGTGACGGGACCGACAGAGGTGATTGCCCTCAGGGGGGTGGATCTGGAGGTGCGCGCGGGGGAACTCCTCATGCTGGTAGGCCCTTCCGGGTGCGGGAAGACCACGCTCATTTCGGTCATGGCCGGGATCCTGGATCATGATGAGGGGGAGTGCCTGGTATTCAACCAGGACCTCCGCGGTATGGGTCAGCGGCGGAAGACGCTTTACCGGGGATCCAACATCGGTTTCGTGTTTCAGGCCTACAACCTGCTGCCCACCCTGACCGCGGTTGAAAATGTCTCTGTACCCCTTCTGATCAACGGCGCAGCCCGGTCACAGGCCCATGAGGCGGCCGGCCGACTTCTCGAACAGGTCGGACTCGGCGACAGGCGCCATGCGCTGCCTGCCCAGCTTTCCGGTGGACAACAGCAGCGGGTCGCCATTGCCCGGGCCCTGGCCCACGGCCCGCGGCTGATCGTGTGTGATGAACCCACCAGCGCCCTCGATGCGGACACCGGACGCATGGTCATGGAGGTCCTGCGTGATAAGGCGCTTACCCCGGATCGTGCCCTGATTATTGTCACCCATGATAACCGGATCTTCAATTTTGCCGACCGGATCGCCCGGATGGACGATGGTCAGATCACGATGATTGAATCGCAGGTGGCCCATGAATAGGAGGTCCCCATGATTCGGAAATACGTTCTCCCCCTGCTGGCGGTTGCCGGGGTCCTCTTTGCCGTCTGGACTGCCGTCCAGAGCGCCAAACAGATGCCGCCGGCAAAACCCGTTGCGGAACCTCCCCAGCCGTCCTTCTCAAACAAGATCTCGGGCTCTGGGATCATCGAGGCCAGCACACGCAACATCGCCATGGGGACCCACATCCCTGGGATCGTGAGCCGGTTGTTTGTAAAGGTGGGGGACCAGGTCAAGACCGGCGATCCGATCTTTGCTTTGGACGACCGGAAACACCAAGCTGAACTGGCTGTGCGTCATGCCGCGGTCATGGAGGCCGAGGCCGCGCTCAACCGGCTGAAGCAGTTGCCCAGGCCTGAAGAGGTCCCCATTGCCCTGGCCAGGGTGAAAGAGGCCGAGGCCATTCTGGAAGAC
>JAWOIH010000447.1:0-3727 GCA_046484725.1 Candidatus Desulfacyla sp.
TGAGTCCCTCCATAGAGAAGGTATTGGGTTTTACTGTCAAGGAGCGATTGAAGCAGTCCCTTCAGGAACAAATGCCGCCTGAGACATTACAAATGGCAGCAGAAAGGTTGGCCCAAGAAGTAGAGTTCGACGGGGAAAGAGATCCCAAAAGATATACTTACCTTGAGATTGACTACTACCATAAGGATGGGTCTCTTCGGTGTATGGAGACCTCCCTGTCCTTTATTCGGGATGAACATGGAAAACCCGTTGGGATACATGGTATTTCGAGAGACATCACCGAGGGCAAACGGGCCGAGGCAAGTCTGAAACAGATCGAATGGATGCTCTCTAAAAAGTCGGCCCCGGATGATGCGGACCAGGGTGAAGACCACGACCAGGGATATGGCGACCTGACGGAATTGAATCGTGATGGCATTATCCTGAAATCCATAGGTCACGAACGTCTGAAAAGTTTTGCCACCGACTACCTGGAATTGCTCGGGACTTCCTCTGCGATCTACGAGGGAAATGGCGACTATGCCTTCGGAATTTTTGCTTCGGGCTATTGCCGAATGATGGACGGCGCCTCGCGTAAACTTTGCGATACCCCTGACAATGTTGAAGCGTTCAACTCCGGCCGGTGGTTGTGCCATGAATCCTGCCGGACGGACTGCTCCCAAAAGGCTATTACCAATCTTGAGCAGGTGGACATTGAGTGCAATGGAGGTATTCGAATTTACGCCGTGCCTATTTTTGCCGGCGGAAATGTCATTGGGGCGATCAACTTCGGGTACGGAGATCCGCCGAAAGATCCTGAAAAACTTAAGATGCTGGCTGATGTCTACCATCTCAACTACGACGACCTTCTCCGTGAGGCCACTGCGTATGAATCCCGCCCTCCCTATATTATTGAGATGGCGAAAAAACGTCTCAACAGCACAGCCAAACTTATCGGTTCTATGGTTGAGACAAAGCAAGCCATGGAGGCCTTGCGGCAGAGCGAAAATCAGATCAGCAGTATCTTCAGGAGTGCACCCGTCGGTATTGGGTCGGTTGTCAACCGGGTGCTGACCAAGGTCAACAACCGTCTGTGCGAGATGACAGGATACGATGATACAGAGATGATCGGACAGAGTTCCCGGATACTGTATCCCAGTGATGAAGATTTTGAATTTGTGGGCCGGGGAAAATATGCCCAGATAGCTGACCACGGCACGGGCATGATGGAAACCCGATGGCAGAAAAAAGACGGCACCATCATGGATGTCCTTCTCAGTTCTACACCAGTGAACCTGCAGGACCATTCAAGAGGGGTCACGTTTACCGCCCTGGACATCACCAATCGCAAACAGGCGGAGGAGCAACTGATCGAAAGTGAGTCTCTGTTTCGGGGAATGTTCAAGGATCACAGCGCTGTGATGTTGCTTATTGACCCCGACACAGGCCAGATTATTAAGGCCAATCAAGCTGCTGTTCAATATTACGGATACCCTCTGGAAAAAATACTTCAGATGAAAATCCAGCAATTGAATATGTTATCGCCGGAACAGATTACCGAACAGATGCAGTATGCATTGAATAAACAGATCAACATCTTCGAGTTCCGGCATTTGCTTTCAGGCGGGCTGGTTCGTGACGTAGAAGTCCATTCTGCGCCTATAACAATTCAACATCAAAAATTACTTTTCTCGATTATCCGCGACATCACCGAGCGCCAGCGGGCCGAGGATGCAGTCAGAAAACAAGAAGTTATGCACGGCAAAATGCTGGCCAATATCGGGGATGTTATTGTCATCATCGATCAGGAAGGGATCAATAGATATAAAAGCCCGAATATCGAAAAATTATTTGGCTGGAAACCCGAAGAAGTTGTCGGGGAAAACACCTGGGATAATGTACATCCCGATGACATAAAATCCACACAGAAGTTTTTTGAAAAGATGATGCACACGCCTGATGCCGTCGGAACAATAGAATGCCGATATCGTTGCAAAGATGGGACCTATAAGTGGATAGAATTCACCGGAAGCAATCTGCTGGATGATCCTGATCTCCAGGGCATTCTGGGTAATTATAAAGACATCACCGAGCGCAAGCAGGCGGAAATCTATCGCGAGATGGGGCTGGAGATCTTCCAGATTCTCAACGAGCCGTGCGACCTGCAGGAGTCCATCCAGCGCGTCCTCGCTGCATTGAAGACTCGGGCAGGAGTCGATGCCGTGGACCTGCGCCTGCAAGAGGGCGAGGATTTTCCGTATTTTGTCCAGGACGGTTTCTCCAGGAATTTTCTGCTGACCGAAAACACCCTGCTCGAACGCGGCAATGATGGCGGCGTGTGCCGAGACAAGGACGGCAATGTCCGCCTGGAATGCACCTGCGGCCTGGTCATATCCGACAAGACCGACCCTTCCAGCCTGCTCTTCACCCAAGGGGGAAGCTGTTGGACCAACGACTCCTTCCCCTTGCTCGACCTGCCGTCCGATCAGGACCCCCGGATGCATCCGCGGAACAACTGCATCCATCAGGGCTATGCCTCCGTGGCCTTGATCCCGGTTCGGACCAGCGACCGGATTGTGGGGCTGATCCAGCTCAAAGACAAGCGCAAAGGCCGTTTTACCCTCGAAACGATTGAAATGCTGGAAGGCATCGCCACGCATGTCGGATCGGCCCTGATGCGCAAGCAGGCGGAGGAAGATTTGAAGAAAAGCCTTTCATTGATTGATGTTACTATGAACTCACTGGAGGAGGGTCTTCTGGTCGTAAATAGGGAAGGCGAAATTATCAGGCATAACAGGGCTTTTTTAGATCTTTGGAAAATCCCTCCTGAGTTGGAATCTTCAAGCGATAAAATGCTTTTGGAACATGTAATTTCACAACTGGTAGATCCGGTAGCCTTTTTGTCTAAAGTCAGACAGTTGTACGATGAGCCTGAAGCGAGCAGCTTCAATGAAATAGCCTTAGCCGATGGCCGTGTGTTTGAACGCTATTCCCGGCCACAGTGGCAGGGCAGTCAGATTACGGGCAGGGTCTGGTGTTTTAAGGACATCACCGGGCGCAAACAGGCCGAGGCGGAAAAGGAAAAATTACAGGCCCATTTGACCCAGGCACTGAAGATGGAATCAGTGGGCCGTCTCGCCGGAGGCGTGGCCCATGACTTTAACAATATGCTTGGGGTAATCCTGGGACATGTAGAATTTGCCCTTGAAAAGACAGAAGAAAATCACGATCTTTATCCTGACCTGAAAGAAATTCAAAACGCAGCGAAGCGTTCGGCTGATATCACAAAGCAGCTGCTGGCTTTTGCCAGAAAGGAGATCATTTCTCCCAAACAGCTGGATCTGAACGATACTGTGGAGAGTATGCTCAATATGCTGCGCCGGCTCATTGGTGAAGACATCAACCTGGTCTGGAAGCCGTCCGCCCATCTGTGGCCCGTGAAAATGGACCCGTCACAGATCGACCAGACCCTTGTCAATCTGTGTGTGAATGCCAGGGATGCCATCGCAGGGGTCGGTAAGCTCACCATTGAAACCGGGATGAAGACCTTTGACCCGACATATTGTGCAGATCATGAAGCCTTTATTCCCGGTGATTTTGTAATGCTGGCAGTGAGTGACGATGGCTGCGGTATGGATAAAGAAGCCCTGAACAATCTGTTTGAACCCTTTTTCACCACCAAGAATATCGGCAAAGGGACCGGCCTTGGCCTTTCAACCGTTTATGGCATTGTCAAACAAAACAACGG
>JAWOIH010000054.1:0-3221 GCA_046484725.1 Candidatus Desulfacyla sp.
GGGGCGACCGCATCGTCACCAGCTCACAGTTCCTGATCGACTCCGAGTCCAACCTGCGCGAGGCGATCCGCGCCGAGGCAGGCAACATTGCCAAGAGCGAGTTCCTGGCCAATATCAATCACGAGATCCGCACTCCCCTAAACGGGATCATCGGGATGACCGATTTGGTCCTGGATACCCGATTAGAACCTCAACAGCGGGAGTATCTGGAGATGGTGCAGAAATCCGCTGATTCCCTTTCAAATATTCTAAGGGGCATTCTCGATTTTTCCAGGTCCGGGGCAAGGGAATTATCGATTGCGCAACAGGTCTTTGATCTCAGGTCCGTCTTGAACGACGTGATGGACAGCCTGGCCCTCGAGGCGAGCGAGAAGGACTTGGCTTTTTCCCTCGACATTGCGCCTAACGTGCCGAACAACCTGATGGGAGATCCTCTCCGATTGCATCAGATCCTGGAGAATCTGGCTGGGAATGCCGTCAAGTTCACCGATGTGGGCGAGGCCTCCATCGGTGTAAGGGTCGAAGAGTCCAGGTCCGGATCGGTTATTCTCGGTTTTGTGGTTTCGGATACGGGCGTGGGGATCCCTCCTGACAAGATGGAAACCATTTTCGACGGATTCAGCCAGGCGGACGGTTCCTCGACCCGGAGATATGGTGGGGCCGGTTTGGGACTCGCCCTGGCCAAGCGGCTTGTGGAACTCATGGGGGGGCGCATCCGGGTTGAGAGCCCCGCGGACTGTCGATTGAAGGAAGACGCCCCGTCCCTGACTAAGATAAATCGTCGAACCTCCATCGCCGACTATCAATCGAGAGGTCCTGGGACCGCCTTTCACCTGATTCTCCCGTTTCGCGTGTCTGCAGAAGGGGAAGGCGCCCTGTCCAACAGCAAGCCTTCAGCGGAACAAGAGGAATTCGATTTTTCAAGGGCCATAGAGACGGTCGGCGGAGACATGGACCTTTTGAGGGAAATTGCCGCACTTTTTCTGGATGACATTCCTCGCAAGGTGGATCAGATTCGGGAGGCGCTCGGCGCACAGGATGCCATTCGGGTTGAGGAGACGGCCCGGGCTCTGAGAGACGCTGCGACAAGCATCGGGGCGAAGACGATGGAAAAAATCCTGTTGCAGCTTGAGAAGATGTCCAGGGAACAGGATCTGTCCGGGGGAGAAGCTGTGGCAACTGAACTGGGATACGCCACAGAGGCCTTCAGGAATGCTCTGAAGGAGCGGAACATCTTACTTTAAGGCCAAGGAGAAACTGCATGTCCGAAAAAATCTGCATTGTCGATGACAATCTGGTGAATCGAAGGCTCCTGGCAGGAATTTTGAAAAAGGAAGGTTATGAGCTCCTGGAGGCTGAAGACGGGCAAGAAGCGATGGATGTGATATTGAGGGAATTGCCCGACCTGATTTTGCTGGATATCATGATGCCCAAAAAGGATGGGTATCAGGTGTGCGAGGAACTCAAGAGAGATGAACGGAGCGCTCCTATCCCCATTATATTTCTCTCTGCCAAGACCCAGGTGGAGGACAAGATAAGGGGTCTTGACCTGGGCGGGGCCGACTATGTGACCAAACCCTTTGACAGGGGAGAGGTCCTGGCGCGTGTCAGGACCCACTTGAAGATCGCACGGCTTACAAAAGAGATCATGAAGGCCAACCAGGAGCTGACACGGAAGCAGATGCGGCTGAATGAGGACCTGGAGGCTGCGGCCGGCATCCAGCAGAGCCTCCTTCCGCAAGAAACTCCGGATATGGAAAACGTGGCGGTTGCGTGGCGGTTCATGCCCTGCGACAGCATCGGAGGCGATATCTTTAATGTGATTCGATTGGATGAGACCCACTGGGCCATCTACATGCTGGATGTCAGCGGCCACGGGGTTCCCTCCGCCCTGGTGACGGTGTCGGTTTCCCAGATGCTCCATCCGAACAGGGGGTTGCTCCTCAAGAAGAGGGTCACGCCGCCTCCTTATTATGAGATACGTCGGCCTGCGAAGGTCCTCAATCTTCTGGATCGGGAATATCCCATAGAACGGTTCGACAAGTATTTTACCATCAGCTACTTGACCCTCGATGAAAAAGAGGGTTTCATCCGCTACAGCAATGCGGCCCATCCTCCTCCGATTCTCGTCCGCAGGGACGGGACACTTGAGTTGCTGGAAAAGGGGGGCACTATTATCGGGCTGGGGGGTGTTCTCCCTTTTGAAGAAGGGGAGAAAAGGGTGGGGCCCGGAGATAAATTGGTGGTGTATACGGATGGGATTTTGGAGTATCAGGACAAGCAGGGGCAATTCTACGGTCAGGAACGGTTTCATGAGGTATTACGGCAACTGAGAGATCGACCGATTGTCGAAGTCGTTGACGGGGTGATCGACGCCATCATGAACTACGGCGATCACAATCCGCCGCGAGATGACGTAACCTTGTTAGGTCTCGAATTCAAGGAGGCGTTACACTGAGAGAGGGGTCGTTATGGATCATAAGCGCATTACGTTTATTATTGAGAGTAACATGGAAAATGCGCGGCTTATCGGGATGTCGGTGAACCGGTTATGCCTGGCCGCCTCTTTTTCTACCATGGAGGCGTTCAATATAGAACTCTGCGTGGTGGAGGCCATCACCAACAGCATCCGACATTGCTACGGCGGAAAGGGCGGACATGAGGTAAAGGTCGTGCTGACTTTTACGCAGGAAGATATCGTGCTGGACATCTGCGATATGGGCCCCCCGATGGAACCGCACATCCTGGACAAGGCAGCGATTCAATGTCCCGAAGGGGATAACTACGACATTGAGAGTCTTGCCGAGGGCGGAAGGGGCCTGGGCATCATAAAGGAAATCATGGACAGCGTGGTCTACCGGTCAGAAAAGGAGGAAAATTGTCTGACCCTCAGGAAGCGACTTCCCGAAAAGGGGGCGTAGCTCCTTACGGGTTGCTCGTGTGAACGGTTCAACGTCCGGGTGATTGAGGAGGAGCGGCTCCACAAGTTGGGACTATTTGTTGTGCATTTTTAATAAGGAGGGAAGGAAGAAATGAAAATAGGGCAGGAGACGATCAATGATGTGGCGGTGTTGAAACTGGATGGGCGGTTGGATGCCTCGTCGGCCAAGGATTTCAAAGAAAAGGTCGGGTTACTCAGCAGGGAAAACCGGGTCAGCCTGGTGATTGACATGGCCGGCGTCGATTTTGTCGACAGCTCGGGACTGGGGAGCCTGGTGTCA
>JAWOIH010000072.1:0-17456 GCA_046484725.1 Candidatus Desulfacyla sp.
CATGGGCATGAGGAGGATGGCCCAGATCCTGAGGGCGCAATTCCCGAACCTGGAGTTAGGGTATTTCAACCAGCCGGTCTATCGGATCGGCAATTGACAATTGAAAATTGAAATACGGGTATCCAGGAACCGGTCCTGCACGAGGCACGAGGCCCGAGGCATGAGGCGTCAGGCGCAGGGATTCCATCCCCGAACGAGCATCCACTATCCAGCATCCAGCCTAAAACAGCATCAACTGCCGGGCCGGTCGTTTTTTGGGCTGCCACTCCCGGCGATCCAGGGGCCGGCGCACGTCTGGAGGGATGCGGTCAAGCAAGGGGGATGGGTTCAACTCGAAAGGGCGCCCATTGAGGGAGCGGCGATTCGCATAGGAGAGGATGAGGCGCGAGCGGGCCCGGGTCATGCCCACATAAAAGAGGCGGGTTTCCTCTGCCAGGTCCCGGTCCCCGAAAAGGAGGCAGGGGAGGAGCCGATCCTCGCACCCGGTGATAAAGACCACCTCCCATTCGAGACCCTTGGCCGCATGAAGGGACATGAGTGCGATCCGGTCGCCGGCCAAAAGCCCATGATCCATGCCCCGTTCAATGGAAAGGAGATCCAGAAAGGCCTTCAGGTCCCCTTCACAGCGAATGGCCAGGTCCTTGAGGCGGGACAGGGCCCTGTCGGCCTCCTCCGAATCAACCGCAGGCCCGAGCAGTGCCAGGGCATGGTTCAGAACGTCCGCAACCCGGCCGTTCCCGGCAGGGGGTTCGGGGCCCTCTTTTCCGAAGACACGGACCCCCTTGGGTTTGAGCCGGTCCCAGGCATGGGCGTAATAAGGGGCATCCGGATAACAGAGGGTCTGGAGGTAGCGCCAGAGGATATTCACGGGATATCTGGCCGTGAGAGGCGCCTCGCCGGACCGGATAAAGGGGATTCCCGACCGGTCCAGGGCCTCTGCGAGGGCGTCCCCCTGGGCGTTGAGACGGTAGAGGACGCTGATGTCTCCAAACCCCAGGACGCCTTCTTCTCCCTCGTGCGAGGCCACCCGGCCGCTGTCCATGGAGAAGTGGGAGGTGCCCCCCATCAGCCGCTCCACCTGTTCCACGATCATCTCCGCTTCTTCGGATTCGGTTCGGCAGTGGGCCAGGGCAATGGGGTCTCCTCCCGTGGACCGGGGTATCAGACGCTGCGTCCTCTGGATGAGGGCGGCGGATCCCTTGAGGATAGACGGTGTGGACCGGTAGTTGCGGGTGAGGACAATCTCTTGTGCGCCGGGGAAATCCTGAGTAAAGCGGTGGAAGTTGCCGACATCCGCCCCGCGGAATCCGTAGATGGCCTGATCCGGGTCCCCGATGGCGCAGATTTCCCCGTTGCCCCCTTGAACCAGTTCTTTCAGGATCGCCGCCTGGACCGGATTGGTATCCTGGTATTCATCCACACATATGTAGCGAAAGGCCTTGCCATCCACCCTGGATGTCTCCGGATGGCCCCGAAGCAGTCTCAGTGCCTCTATCTCCAGTTCTTCCAGATCGAGCATGCCGGCCTCTCTCAAGGTTCGCTGGTATTCACGGCACAAGGGGAGGCAGTCCCTTTCGTCAGGAGGCGCGAGGGGATCCGGCAGCTCTGTGGCCCTAAAGCGGGAAAGGCTCTTGAGAAAATGGTTCAGGGAGGGCTTGCCGGGACCTTCACGGTCGAGAATGCCCCTTGCGATATGTTCCCTGTCGATCTCGGAGCAGAGGGCAAAATCGGACGGGAGGCCTGTCGAGGCCCCGTGCTCCCTGAGGAGATCCAGACAGAATCGATGGAATGTGGCCACGCGGACCAGGCCTCCCTCAGGACCCGAAAGGAGCCTGGAGATCCTGTCCCTCATCTCCCCTGCCGCCTTCCGGGTAAAGGTGAGGCAGAGGACCTGTTCGGGTCGCGCCCTCCCATCCTGGATGAGATGCGTAATCCGGTAGGTCAGGGTCAGGGTCTTTCCCGTGCCGGGGCCTGCCACGATCAGAAGATGGCCTTTAGGGTGCATCACCGCGGCCTGCTGCTCGGTGTTGAGGGGCGCGACGCCAGGGGTCGCCGGCGATGGGGAGGGATGCCCTTTCCCTTTCCTCTGCTGCCGGGGCCTTTTCCGGGGAAGGGCCGGTGCAGAGGCGGGGGCGGCAGGGGAATTCCGGGCGGGACCTGCGAAGAGGGCGGTCTGCCCGGCAGCGCCCGCCTTTTCCGACTCCTGAAACAGGTGAATGGTCCCGAAGCGGCCGTCATAGCCCTCGTCGCGGATCACGTGACGGCACCGCATGCGCCTGACCGCCTCGGCCAGAACAGGCCCGCCCGAGGCCTCCAGTCTGTTCAGGGGGATATCCATGAGGATTTCCAGTTCGGGCCCGAGGGTTGACACGAGTTTTTCATAGAACAGGGTCGCCTTTTGGGTTGCCGGGCCGCAGCCAAGGATCTCGGAGAGGATTTCAGGGAGGGGGATGAGGCTGTGGAAGGGCTTGAAGAGCCGGGGCGTCGAGCGGTCCGAAAGCCCGTAAATCCGGTTGAGGACGCCCACCGTGAGGGGCCGGCGGCATACGGGACAGATCCCGTCGAGGCGGAGGGTCTCTTCCGGATGGAGCCTGACCCCGCATTTGCGGTGCCCGTCCAAGTGGTATTTCCCTTCTTCGGGAAAGAACTCGATGGTGCCGGCAAAGCCGGCGCCGGTTTTCATGGCCTGGATCATATGGGGATAATCGAGATGGGTGTCAAACAGGTTGGCCTCCCGGCCCAGTTTGCCGGGGGAATGGGCGTCTGAATTGGAGACCAGGAGATAGGGGTCCAGGGCGGAGAGGCATCGGTTCATCAGGGGGTCGGAGGAGAGCCCGGTTTCGAGGGCATGAATATGCCGGGTCAGGTCTTCAAAACACTCCTCGATGGTCTCGAACCCGGACTTGGAACCGAAAAGGGAGAACCAGGGCGTCCATACGTGTGCGGGGATGAAAAAGGCCTTTTCGCTGGTTTCCAGGGCGATCTCCAGGAGGGCTTTCGAGTCAAGGCCCAGTATGGGCCTTCCATCCGAGGAGATATTGCCGATCCGGTCCAGACGTCGGTTGAACCTGGCGACGGTATCCATATCGGGCATGAGGATGAGGTGGTGGAGTTTTCGGGTCCGGCCGTTTTTCTTGTATATGCAGCTGATTTCTCCTGTGAGGAGGAATTGGGTCGGCCCCGGACAGGAGGGAGGGGCCTCTGAATCGACGGCCCTCCGGACGTCGGGCCTCAGTTGGTAAAGCCCTTCGCAGGGGGCGTCAATGAGTTTGTCGGCCAGTTCCGCGAACCATCCCGGATGGGTGAAATCGCCTGTGCCCACGACCCGGATCCCCTTTTTCCGGGCCCAGAGGGAGAGGTTTTCCGGGTTAAGGGACTTGGATGTGGCCCTGGAGAACCGGGAATGGGTATGAAGGTCTGCGATAAATTTCATATCCGTCAAGAACCATATTCGAGTCGGGCTGTCAAGCTTCCCATCGCCCCTTTGGCGCCTTCCATCCGAAAAATCAAGGCAGAAAAATTGAAAATCGCCAAAAAAGGTCGAAAAATGAAGCTATCGTGAGTTCGATCGTGTTGATAAATTTTTCCACAATAGAATGGTGTTGATTAACTATCTGTTTTTACATCCTTTATACGAACAATGATTTCTTCCCTTTTCTCGCCCCCTTACATGTGCCCTTCCCTTTTTGTCTGTAAACGGGACCGGTTATCCCCTGTCGAAAAGGAGACCCCGCGTAAGTCTTCATTCCCCGCCCTGACCTTTGACAGGCCTTTGCGCTTTCGTGTAAAAGCCTCCACCAAGATTGCAGGCGTTAGGCACAAGGCACATTTCAAACCGCAGCTTCACCATTCAACTTCAAACTCCAAATTTCCAACTTCACACGTCACACTGAGGAGCATGCCATGAGCGCGGTCTGGGACCAGGTCAAGGACCAAATCCGGTCCTATCTTCCAAAAAACAGCTTTTCCCTCTGGATCCACCCCATCTCATGCCTGGAGGCGAACGGGACATCCATGGTCCTGGGCTGCCCCAACCGGTTCTCCAGAAACTGGGTCATGGAAAACTACCTGAGCCTGATCCGGGAGAAACTCGAGGCCTCGGGCATGGGCCATATGGCCATCGACTTCAAGGTCCAGCCCCGCAGGCGGGAGCCCTCTCCCGCCGCCCTGCCGGTCCACCCCGACCAGTTGCCCCTTCCTTCCATGCCCCGGCGCAGAAACCTCTGGCTCAAGAGTCAGTTCACCTTTGACCGCTTTATCGTCGGTCAGTCCAATGAGTTTGCCTATTCCGCGTCCAGGAGCATGGCATCGGGCGGCCCCTGCGACTATCAGTCGCTCCTGATGCTCGCCAACACCGGCCTGGGCAAGACCCATCTCACCCAGGCCATCGGGCATACCATCCTTAAGAAGGATCCCGAATCCCGGATCTTCTACATGACGGCCGAGGATTTCACCAACGAGATGATCGCGTCCCTCAAGGCCGGCCGGATCGAGGCCTTTAAGAAGCGATACCGCCAGGGCTGCGACGTCCTCCTGCTGGAGGAGGTCCATTTTCTGGGAGGCAAGGAAAAGATCCAGGCCGAACTGGGATATACCCTGGACGCCCTGGCCAATGACAACAAGCGGATCATATTCACCAGCGCCCTCCCCCCGAAGGACGTGCCCCGCATGTCCAGGGAGCTGACCTCGCGTCTGACCGCGGGGCTGGTAACGACCATTGCCGACCCGGATTACGAGACCCGGGTCCAGATCCTCACGAAAAAGGCGGCGGCCTGTCAGGTGACGGTGTCTCAGGAGATCATCCACTATCTGGCCGAACGACTCCGCCGCGACATCCGGCAGATGGAAAGCGCACTGACGTGTCTCAAGGCAAGGGCCGAGCTTTTAGGGGCGCGGATCGACATGGACCTGGCCAAAGAGGTGGCGGCAGCCCTGGTGTCCGGGGAGCGGCGCATCACCCCGGCGACCATCATCGACGTGGTGTGCAGATATTACCGTGTGGAGCCTGAGATGGTCACCTCTCTGTCGCGCAAGAAGGTGTATGCCTATCCCCGGAACATCTATGCCTATCTGTGCCGTCACTATTCGGACGACACCCTGGCGGAGATCGGGAAGACCATCAACCGGAGCCATTCCACGGTCCTCTATTCCGTGGAGCAGGTGGCGCACCGCATGAAGACCGATCGCAACCTCAAGCACCAGGTCGAGTTCCTCGCCGGGCGCATCGAGGATATGAAAAAATGACCAGAGAACGATCCCGGCCCCTCAAGACGATTGCCGTGTGGGCCTCTATCCTTATGGGCGGTCTGGCGACAGCCTGCATCAGCCTCGTCTGTCTCGTCTCCATCTGGGAAGGATTCACACAGATCCATCAACCCGGTTTCTGGGTCCCCATCGTGGCGGGAACGCTCGTCCTCGGCCTCGCCGTGTGGCTCTATGTTCGAGGAACAAAGGCCATCCACAGCCGTCTCAACAGAGAGGAACTCCTAACCCTTTAGAAGAGTCGGCCGGGCAGTGCGGTCTCCTCCTCACTCCCACGGCAAATCCCTCATTCGGTCTTTTCCTCATAGAAAGACCTCAGAAACTCCTCATCTTTGGGCGACAGGTTAAATTGCCCCGCGGCCTTCTCGATGAGTTCCCCGATCGGATGGTCTTCGTCCTCCAAGCGGGCTTCGGCAATCCACTTCACTGCCTGGCGCACCTTTTCTCCCTTGGGCTGAATCGTCGCCATCTCTCGCTCCTTACGCTGGTGTCTCCCCTAAAACTCTCTTTCCGCCTTCAGGTCCCTCAGCATGAGTTCTCTGACAGCATCCCTCGGGTCCCTCCCCTCATACAGGATGCGGTAAACCTCCGTGGTGATCGGCATGGCCACCCCCATCTTCAGAGACAGCTCATAGGCCGACCGTGAGGTCTTAACCCCCTCGGCGACCATCCGCATGCTTCGGGTGATCTCCTCAAAATCCATGCCCCTGGCGATCTTGAGACCCACGCTCCGGTTCCTGCTCTGATCGCCGGTGCAGGTCAGCACCAGGTCCCCCAGGCCGGCCAGACCGGCAAAGGTATGCGGATTCGACCCCATGGCGACCCCGAGGCGGGTCATCTCGGCCAGGCCCCTGGTGATGAGCGCGGCCCGGGCATTCTCACCAAAGTTAAGTCCGTCCGACGCCCCGGCCGCAATGGCAATGACATTCTTGAGCGCCCCGCCCAGCTGGGTCCCGATCACATCATCACCGGCGTAGACCCTGAAAAAATCTCTGGAAAACAGTTCCTGCAGCTTTTTTGCATGGCCCATGTCTCGGCACGCAACGGTGACCGCCGTCGGGTATTGCCGGGCTACTTCCCTGGCAAAACTGGGGCCTGACAGGCAGGCACATGTCTCCATTACCCTTTTATCCAGAATCTCCCCGGCCAACTGGGACATGACCAACAGGGTATCATTTTCTATACCCTTGGTGGCAATCACCACCGATATATCCGGCCTCAAAAAGGGTCTTAGAGAGACCAGTGCCGATCTGAAGACGTGGGACGGGATCGCCAGCAGGGCCAATTGCTTATCGCGCAGGGCCTCTTCAAGAGAGCCGACCGGCCTCAACCCGTCGCTGAGCCGGAAGCCCGGCAGAAAGACCTCGTTGAACCGTTTGTCGCGAATCTGCGTGAAGACCTCCTCCTCCCTGACCCAGAGGTCTACCTCAAGGCCCTTTTCAGCCAGGAGATTCGCCAGGGCCGTTCCCCAGCTTCCCGCCCCGATCACGGCGATTCTGGTTATGTCCGTTTCCTCCACCACCCCTTCCTTCCCCTCTCTGCTCAGGCCTCATCCTCCATAAACTTTGCGACCCCTACCACCTTCTCTCCCTCGCCCAGGTCAATCAATTTGACGCCCTGAGTGTTTCTCCCTATCACTGAAATATCGCCGGCCCTCAGTCGTATGATTTTTCCGTGTTCCGTGATAATCATTAACTGATCCTGATCATTCACCTGGTAGGAATAGACGACCGGCCCGTTTCTTTCACTGGTTTTAATGGTGAGGACGCCCATCCCCCCCTTACCCTGCCGTGGGTATTCGTCCGTTCTCGTGCGTTTGCCATAGCCATTTTCCGTCACCGTCAGGATGGTGGCCCCTTCCCCGATGGTCTCCATGCCCACAACCGCATTCCCGGGCGCCATCCGGATCCCGATGATCCCTGTAGCCACCCTTCCCATACTCCTCAGCTCGGACTCCGAAAAACGAATTGATTTTCCTTCGCGTGTGGTTAGAAAAATGTCCTGGTCCCCGCTGGAAACCCGCACGGCAATCAGTTCATCCCCTTCTCTGATCTTAACCCCGATCGTTCCGATCGACCTTGGATGACTGTAGGCGGTCAATTCCGTCTTCTTGACCAGCCCCTCTTTGGTGGCCATGACCACATATTTTCCTTCTTCATAGTCTCTGACCGGGAGAATGGTCGCCACGCGCTCCCCCTTCTTCAGGTCCAGAAGGTTGACGATGGCCTTTCCTTTGGACATCCGGCCGGCCTCCGGGATCTCGTGGACCTTCTTCCAGTAGACGCGCCCCTTGTTGGTAAAAAACAGGAAGTAATCATGAGAGGAGGCCACAAAGAGGTGCTCGACAAAATCTTCACCCTCCGGCCTGGCCCCGGTCATCCCCTTGCCCCCGCGGCGCTGGGCCCTGTACAGGCTGATCGGATTTCTCTTGATATATCCGTTGTGACTAATGGTGACGACCATGTCTTCCTCGGCAATGAGATCTTCCATGTCGATGTCATCCACGTCCTCGAGGATTTCGGTTCTGCGCTCGTCCCCATAGAGTTCTTTAACTTCCTTCACTTCATCCTTTATGATCTGAAGGACCATGGCCGGATTCCCGAGGATCTCCTTAAATCGAGCGATATCCTTGATCAGGTCGTTGTATTCGGCGTTGATTTTATCTCTCTCCAGCCCGGTCAGTCGCTGGAGTCTCATGTCTAAAATGGCCTGTGCCTGTATTTCGGAGAACCCGAAGTCGGACATGAGGCGGGTCTTGGCCTCTTTGGCGTCGGAAGAGGACCGGATCAACTCAATGACATCGTCAAGGTACTCCAGGGCCTTTTTCAGTCCCTCCAGAATATGGGCCCGGGCCTCGGCCTTCTTCAGTTCGTAAATCGTCCTTCGAACGACAATTTCCCTGCGATACCCGATAAAATGCTCCAGGATCTCTTTGAGGGAGAGTATCTGGGGCCGGCCGTTGACAATGGCTAAAAAGATGATTCCGAAAGATGTTTCCAGTTGCGTGAATTTATACAACCTGTTGAGGATCACCAGGGCCACGCCGTCCCGCTTCACCTCTATAACAATCCTCATCCCATCCCGGTCCGATTCATCCCTGATTTCCGATATCCCTTCGATCTTTTTTTCTCTGACCTGTTCAGCCAGTTTTTCCAAGAGCTTTCCCTTATTCACTTGATAAGGGATTTCAGAAATGATAATCCGCTCCCGGTTGTGCCCGACCTTCTCCACAAAGGCCCTTGCCCTCATCTTGATAATGCCGCGGCCTGATTCATATGCCTCCCGAATCCCCTTTTTCCCGCAGATGAATCCCGCTGTCGGAAAGTCAGGACCCGGCACCAGCTCCATTAGTTCTCTTGGGGTGATTTTCGGATTGTCGATGACGCGTTCAATGGCGCGGCAGATTTCAGAGAGGTTGTGGGGCGGAATGTTGGTGGCCATGCCCACGGCGATTCCTGATGAGCCGTTCACCAGCAAATTGGGTATCCGGCTCGGGAGAACCACAGGTTCCAGAAGAGATCCGTCGTAGGTCGGTATGAAATCAACGGTTTCCTTGTCAAGATCTGAAAGAAACTCATCGGTTACCCGGGCCATTCGCACTTCCGTATATCGCATGGCCGCAGGCGGATCGCCGTCAATGGAACCGAAATTCCCCTGACCGTCCACGAGCGGATAGCGCATGGAGAAACCCTGGGCCAACCGCACAATCGTATCGTACACGGCCGTGTCCCCGTGCGGATGGTACTTACCGATAACATCGCCCACGACCCTTGCGGATTTCTTGTAGGGTCTGTTGAAAAAGTTCTTCAAGTCGTACATGGCGTAGAGGACGCGCCGGTGAACCGGTTTCAGGCCGTCTCTGATATCAGGGAGGGCCCTGCCCACGATCACGCTCATGGAATACTCAAGATAAGATTTTTTCATCTCATCTTCGATCTTGACAGAATCATATATAACTTCTGGCATCATTGCGTTTCAGTTCTCCAATCCCTTTCCCTTTTCACACAGAGCGGCGCCCATCCTGTCTTGCCCTGCCCGTGTCGTGCGCGCCATATAGCGCCGACCCAAATCCCTGTTTCAGCGAAATCCGAAACAAGTTTGAATATCACATGGCCAAATGACCCGATGAACGTCTTAAAAACATGACGCTCTCGTTACTGGGATATTCGTGCTTTGGTGATGGTTTCGCATTTCGTGCTTCATCGTTCGAGCCTCTTGACCCAACATCCGGGTTCAGGGTCAAGCGCTAAATATCCAATTCCCTGACCTCTAATGCATTGTTCTGGATAAATTCCCTTCTCGGCTCGACCTTGTCGCCCATCAGTATGGTGAATATATTGTCGGCCTCAACTGCATCCTCCACTCTCACCCTGACCAGGCTCCGCATATCTGGATTCATGGTGGTGGTCCACAACTGCTCCGGGTTCATTTCGCCCAAACCCTTGTATCTCTGGATGCCAAGCCCCTTCTGGGCCCTTTCCATTAACTCTCGAAGGAGTTGCTCCGGATCTTCGATCCGCTTCTTTTCGCCGTCCGGACCGAACCGGTAACTTCCCTTCTTGAGCTCACAGAAATCATCGCGCAGCTTCATGAGCTGGCGAAGCTCCGGAGAAGAGAGGAACTCCCAGTCAATGTCGAATCTCTGACCCCCGTTTTGGGTCTCGATTACTGAGAACAGATAAAATCCCTCTTCTTCTCCCACCCGGATGTCGCTCACCCCGAAACCGTTTTCCTCCAATCGTGCAAAGAGATCCTCCATGAAGTCCTTGTCTTTGAATTGGCCCTTGTGGCTTACCCCGTGCAGGATCAGGAACTGGATAAATCTGGGGCTGACGCCTCTCCTCGACAACTTGTCCTGTTTTTCAAAAAATCTCACCAGTCGATTGAGCATGCTGATAAGTCGGTTCCCCGATAACTCCTTTCCATTATCAAAAGCAACCACCTCGTTTTCAGAAACCCGTTTCAAGAGGAAATCGTTGAACTCTGCTTCATCTTTAACGTACAATTCCTTCTTCTTGTCCACTACACGGTAGAGAGGCGGCTGGGCCACATAGAGGTATCCCCTTTCGATAAGATCCGGCATCTGCCTGAAAAAGAAGGTCAACAGAAGGGTCCGGATATGGGCCCCGTCCACATCCGCATCGGTCATGATAATGATCTTATGATACCGGATGGCGTCAAGGTTATAATCCTTTTCGCCGATCCCGGTACCCAGGGCCGTGATCAGGATGCGGATCTCCTCGCTGGAGATCATCTTGTCAAACCGGGCCTTTTCCACGTTGAGAATCTTCCCCCTCAGCGGGAGAATGGCCTGATTTCTTCGATCTCTCCCCTGTTTTGCGGAACCCCCTGCGGAATCGCCCTCCACAATAAAAATTTCACTTCTCGCCGGATCCCTTTCCTGACAATCAGCCAACTTGCCGGGTAACGAATGATCCGAAAGAATCCCCTTCCGCCTCGCCAATTCCCTGGCCTTTCGTGCCGCCTCCCGGGCCCTGGCCGCGTCAATGACCTTTGCCAAAATTGACTTTATAACAGCTGGATTTTCTTCAAAAAAGGTACCAAGCCCTTCATTTACCAAGTTTTCCACCAGGCCCTTGACGTCGCTGTTGCCCAGTTTGGTCTTGGTCTGCCCCTCGAACTGGGGATCCGGCAGTTTGACGCTGATAACGCCGGTGAGTCCTTCCCTCACATCGTCCCCGGTCAGTTTCTCCTTGAAGTTCTTGGACAGGGGTGAATTCTGAAGATAGAGGTTGATGCTCCGCGTCAGGGCCGATTTGAAGCCGATCAAATGGCTTCCCCCTTCCCGGGTGTTAATGTTGTTTGCAAAGGTGAACAGGTTCTCTTTGTAGGAATTATTGTATTGAAATGCCGCCTCTGTCACTACCCCGTTTTTCTCGCCGCTAATAAAAATCGGCTTTGCATGAAGGACCTCCTTATTGGTGTTGAGGTATTCCACAAAAGAGACAATCCCTCCCTGATACAGAAAATCCTTCTTCTTTCCGGTCCGTTCATCCACAATCTTAATTCGAAGACCCTTTGTTAAAAAAGAAAGCTCCCGCATCCGCCTTGAAAGGGTCTCAAAATCGAAATCCAGGGATTCAAAGATGGTCGGGTCCGGCAGAAATTGGATTTTGGTGCCCCTCCATTCTGTTTCCCCTCTGATCTCGAGTTCACTCTTCGTCACTCCCCGCTCGTACCTCTGAAAATAGATTTTGTGGTTCCGGTAAACCTCGACCTCCAGATACTCCGAAAGGGCATTCACCACCGACACACCGACCCCGTGCAGTCCGCCGGAGACCTTGTATGATTTATTGTCGAACTTTCCGCCGGCATGGAGTTTTGTCATAACGACCTCAAGGGCCGGCATATTGGCGCCCTTATGCATGTCAACCGGAATGCCTCGCCCATTATCCACAACGACCACGCTCCGGTCATTCAGCAGCTTTATCTTGATCTCATCGCAATAGCCGGCCATGGCCTCGTCAATACTGTTGTCCACCACTTCATAGACCAGATGGTGCAGACCCTCAAAAGCGGTGTTCCCGATGTACATGGCCGGTCGTTTTCTAACGGCCGAAAGCCCTTCCAGGACCTTAATGTCTTCTGCCTGGTAAGTGGTATTGTCTTCCATCATCTCAAACCCTCATCGGCATGATCAACCCTATGAAGCCCGCGTCTTCATCCCCCTTGATAACACACGGCTTCGAATTATCCATAAACTCCATATGGATCATGTCGCTCTGCATTGCCTGGGCGACATCTATGAAATATCTGGGGTTAAACCCGGCCTCAATCTTTTCACCCGCGTATGTTATCTCCATTTTTTCCTGGGCCTCGCCGAGATCAGGGTTGGCTGAGACCAGGTCCAGCACATTATTTTCCAGAGTTATCTTTACGGCGCGATATCGCTCGTTGCTCAAAATCAGCATCTTTCTCATGGCTTCCAGCAGCGAAGACCGTTTCAACGTTATGGAAAAAGCGGCCTCTTTAGGCATGACCGCCTGATAATCCGGAAACTTGGCTTCGAGGAGCCGCATGACCAGTAAGGCATTCTCTTTTTTGGCCACGCAGTCCTTTTGTTTGAATCCGATTTCTACAACGCCCCCTTCGGATGCCAGCCTGTTCAGTTCAGACATCCCCTTTTTGGGGATCATCACCCCCTGGACCAGATCCAGGGTATCTATACCGGGAACGGGTTTATCGATCATCGAGAGTCTGTGACCATCTGTGGCCACCATTCTGAGAAAATGATTTCCATCATAGGACACCCTCTCAGTAAAAACCCCTGACAGTTTAAATCCCGCTTCTTCGATGGTGATGGCATAAATGGTCTTATTGATCATGTCGGCCAGGGTGTCTCCGTCTATTTGAACCATGGCGACGCCCTCAGGCTCGATAAAGGACGGAAATTCGTCGGCCGCTATGCACGCGAGATCAAATCGGGCAACGCCGTCCGATAAATGGACGCGATGGTTGTCCCTGCTCTTTATGGTGAATGCTTCGGAATTGCTTTCCTTGAGTATTTCGAAAAGCTTTCTTCCCGAAACGGTGATGCTTCCCTCCTGAATCACATTTGCCGAAATTGTTTCCTGAAAGCCAAGTTCAAGATCTGTCGCTGAAAGACGAACGGCGGAACCCGAGGCGTCAAAGAGGATGGTCGAGAGAACAGGCATGCTGCTTTTTCTCTCAATAATGCTTTGAACCCTTGAAACGGATTTGAGGAGTTCAGATCTGGCGATTTTTATTTCCATTTTTTCCTCCGGCATATGGGTGTTGTTTTTATATTTATAGATATACAAAAAACAACAGATTTAATAAGGGATGTCTATTTGTCAAATATTAGGCTATTTAATTGAAATCAAATATGAAAAAATTCATCCATTTTGAAATGCCTTTAAAATTTTCAGACGCCATCTACACTGATATTTAAAAAAGAGGCTGTTTTCGACGGGTTTTTAAAACGATTTGAACAAAATTTGAAATCCGAGCCTCCGTAAGGTAAAGGCCTAATCATAATAGAGAGCCCGGTGCGGCGCAAGGGCGGACCCTTTCGATACGTCATCAATCAAAGCAGAAGCTTCTGTAGGGTATCGATATCTCTCGATACCCCTTGGTTTTTAGTTTTGGCTTTTCGAATACACTTTTCCGCATAAATGACCGTAGAGTGATGCTTATTCCCAAATGCACGTCCTATTTCCTTTAGGGAAAGGGGGGTCAGTTTCTTCGTGAGGTAGATGGCTGCCTGCCTTGGGTATGAAAAGGCCCTTCCTCTCTTATCGGATAACAGGTCGTCTAAAGTGATATTGAAATATTTGGCCGTGATGGATTGAATATGGTTGATATCCATACACCTCGAAGGATAATCCGCTTTAATGATCGATTCAAGCGTTGAGATATCTATCGGTTTCTTATAAAAAGAGAAATGGTCCTTGATCCTGCCGATATACTGAATCAGGGTTTTGACATCGTCCGTAGTATTGGCAAGAAAAAACGCGACATCGTCGGGAAGGGATATTTGTTCCTTTCCGGCTATTTTTTTAATGATTTTGATCTTAGTCCTTTGACCCGGGGGGTTGATTTCTGCTATAAGGCCCCATTCGAGGCGTGAGCGTAGCTGGGGGAGCAGATCCCGAATTTTGCCGGGGGGATAGATCGCTGTGACGACCAATTGTCTGGCGGATTCAAGGAACGAGTTGCACAGTGCCAATAATTCGGCCTGCGGTTTCCGTTGATTGGCAAGCAGGTGGATGTCATCCAGGAGAAGAAAATCGGGGGCTTCCTCCGTTTCCCAGAAACGGTCGCTTTGCTGGGCCTCGGTGGTGCATGAGACCTCGCTGAGAAATTGATCGGCTGAAAGGTACATGATATTCGCACGAGGGTCGTTTTGGAGGACCAGGTTGCCGATAGCATTCAAGATATGCGTCTTTCCGAGGCTGAATTTACTGTATATGTAGAGCGGGTTGTAGTTGGCAGCGGGGCTTTGGCAAACGCTCATGGCTGAAGAGCACGCAAGGCGGTTGCTGTTTGCCGTAACAAAGTCGGCAAAGGTGCTATGGGTGTCGATCCCGTGAAAGGAGGGAGTGTAGTGGGCCTTGACTGCCTCATGGGTTTGTGTTTTTATAGGGTCCTTGGGATCGGCATAGGTGAAGCGGACCTCTGGAAAGGTGTTCAACTTGTCTCTTAAAATGGTTTGAATCTGATCCGTGTAGTTTTCTTTCAGCCAGTGCGCAATGAATTTATTGGGGACCTCGATGACAGCCTGATGGGCGTCGATTTTCTTGAGGGATGCCCCTGACAACCATGTCTGGAACTCAGACATGGGGATTCCTTTTTTAAAATCCGCTTTTATTTGGTCCCATATATAATTTTCTGTTGTCATGGCAAACACTTAAGTGTTACTGAATCGGTTTTGTCAAATCGTTTTATGTTAACAAATCGTCGGCGGAATATCAATTAAAATTTGTTTGATGAAAGAGGGAGATAGCGTATGACCTATTCGATTGCCCTTGCGGGCAAGGGGGGAACGGGAAAAACAACCATTGCCGGGATGCTGGTTAAATATCTTATTGAAAAAGGGAGGACCCCGGTCTTGGCTGTGGATGCAGATGCCAACGCGAACCTGAATGAAGTCCTGGGCCTGGAGGTTGACGAAACCCTGGGAGACGCCAGGGAGCAGATGAAGACAGGGGCTTCCAGCGGCATGACAAAAGATATATTTATGGAGATGAAGCTCCAGCAGGCGGTCGTGGAGGCGGACGGGTTTGACCTGATCGTTATGGGGAGGCCTGAGGGCGCCGGGTGCTACTGTGCTGCCAACACCCTCCTGACCCAGTCCCTGGAGAAACTGATTGAAAACTACACCTCTATTGTTATGGACAATGAGGCCGGTATGGAACATATGAGCCGATTGACAACCAATAATATCGATGCGCTTCTTGTTGTTTCGGATCCCACCCGGAGAGGACTCCAGGCTGCTTCGAGGATCGTGGAATTGGCAGATAAACTGTCGTTGAATATCGGCCGCAAGATGGTGCTGGTCAACCGTTTTAAAGAGGATCAGGCACAGGCCCTGGAGCAGGCACTGGCTGAATATGATCTTGATTTTGTCGGGACGGTGCCCGAAAATGCGGACCTGCAGGCATTCGACCTGGCAGGTAGACCCACCAGTGCGCTGGGTAAGGAGAACCCGGCTGTGGCCGCCGCCTATCGCATCTTCGATGCCGTTTTATAGTTTCTTTCTTATACGTTGATCCTGAGAGTTCATCTCTCACAACGAATCGCTGCCTTATTATCCATCCTGTTGCCGAGGTTTCGGTGTTCAGGTTTCAGCGGTAACCGGCATCCATTGCATTACAGGCGTGGGTGTGATGCCTTTGGGCGTGGACGTAAGCGACTCCCTTGGCGGCTTTGAGGTGCGGCGCAAATATGGGGGATGAAAATCAGGATATTTCTATATCTTGTATTTTATTTACTATCATCTACAATATATAGAAGGACTCAGAGAGAGAAAAGCGGTTAAAATTACTGTAAAAAATTCTTGACAATGAATGGAGATTCATCTAATTTATCGCGAATAGCCTCGGCAGGTGAGGCATTTTTTTGCCTTACTTTTGTTATTTTTTTCACAAAGAAGCCGTGAAGGCTTTTCGATTGATATAGTGGTTTTTCCGTTTATTTGGTTGGCGGCAGCGTTCAGACCGCCGCAGATTATTAACGACAACTATGGAAGAAGGAGGTAAAGACATTGGCCTTTGAAATTCCCAAACAGCCCTATTCTGGAAAGATAGGGCAAACCACGGTCGGGACCGGCAGTGGCGCTGTGGCGTTGGGGGGGCAGACTTCCTATCCGTTCCATCTATTCGAAGGAGATACGGCGAATCCCCCGAGAATTGCGATGGAGATATGGGATTACGACCCTTCCAATGAATGGCCGGCAGCGGCCGTTGCCCCGTTTAAAGATGTCATTTCTTCACCCGATGCCTGGGCCAAGAAATGTGTTGACGAGTATGGGGCCGACATCATCATCCTGCAACTCAAGAGTACGGACCCGAATGGAATGGACAGGAGCGCGGATGAGGCTGCGGCCGTGACCAAGAAGGTTGCAGACGCAGTGGATGTGCCGGTTATCCTGTGGGGTACGGCAAACAACCAGAAGGATGAAGAGGTCCTCAAGAAGATCTCCCAGGTGTGCGAGGGCAAGAATCTGGGCTTGGGTCCTGTTGAAGAAGCCAACCACAAAGGGGTGGGTGCAAGCGCCCTCGGCTACGGCCATACGGTGATCGCGTCCTCACCCATCGACGTGAACCTGGCAAAACAGCTCAATATCCTTTTGGGCAATTTAGGCGTTCAAGGCAACAAGATTGTCATCGACCCGACAACCGGCGGACTCGGATACGGCATGGAGTATTCATATTCGGTCATGGAGCGCATCATGATGGCCGCCTTGACCCAGGAGGACGACAAACTCCAGATTCCCATGATCACGAACCTGGGCAACGAGATCTGGAAGTGCAAAGAAGCCGGCCTGCCCCTTGCGCAGATGCCCACATTGGGCGACCCGGAAAAGAGAGCCATCCTCATGGAGTGTGTAGGGGCGGTATGCTATCTTCTCGCCGGCTCCTCGGTGTTGATATTGAGACACCCCGAATCGGTTCGATTGGTCCGCTCATTCATTGAGCTTCTGAGCAATGGGGGAACCGCCAGCGAGGTTCAAGGCATTTCCAAGAATCTGCCGCTGGAGGAGGCGGACCTGATTTCGCTGTCGCCCGAGCCCAATCTGGATTTCGGTCCTGCAGAGGCCGCTCCCAAGGCTGAGAAAAAGGCCGCAGCCAAACCCAAGGCCGAGGCAAAAGCCGCACCTGCTCCCAAGAAAGAAGAAAAGGCGGCGCCGGCGCCAGAGGCTAAAAAGGTGGAGACAGCGCCCGCTAAAGCGGTTGAGCCAAAAATGGAGGCCGACTCAACGGCCACGGCCGAAGCCGAAGCCAAGGCCAAGGCGGAGGCGGAAGAAAAGGCCAAAGCCGATGCCGCGGCGAAGGCCCAGGCAGAGGCAGACGCCAAGGCGAAGGCCGATGCGGAGGCCAGGACCAAAGCCGAGGCCGCAGCCAAGGCCAAGGCGGAGGCGGAAGAAAAGGCCAAGGCAGACGCCAAGGCCAAGGAAACCGATGACTTGAAGGCCCTGAGATACAAGCGGA
>JAWOIH010000077.1:0-3302 GCA_046484725.1 Candidatus Desulfacyla sp.
AGGACCAGGATCTCCTGGGGCATTATTTTGGGTTCCGTGATATCCATGTTTTTCCTCTCTTTTAAGGGATTAACGGCAATTGCATGCCTCTCGGCGCTGAATCCATTTTTTACTGCTGCGCATTTGCCGTGTCAACAGAAAAGCCGGTTTTGAAGGTACACGTGCCGGACGCAGGCCCTTGGCCGCTACTAAATCCGCAAACAGCAGTGCCTGCCTTTCAGCTTTCAGCTTTGAGCTTCAAGCTTTCGCTACCAAAGGACGACCTGCGTATTTGACTGGGTTGCGGGCACAGCGCCTGGGAAGAGGAAGGCGCTACGTTGCCTCCCATTCAACCATGTCACGGATCTCATCCCAGCTCCCGACGGACAAGAACGGATGGGCCTGGCGGTTCCAGGGCTGATCAAAGACAATCGGCGTCACCGGACTCTGCTGAATGAGATAGCAGGTCTCCAGGCGATCCTCCACAAAATACCGGATCCCATGTTTCAAAAGGACGGGGAGCTTATTCTCGTGGGTCCCTGTGGCCTCGAGCTGGATAGAACCCCCGTTTTCGATCTGCAAGGTGTGCCGGACCCACGCCATGATGGCGTCCCGGTTGGTCCTTGCCGTTACAAAACAGAGCGGCCCGAAACAGGAAAGACGCCTCAGCACATCCACTGCCCCCTGAACCGGGGCAATCCCGAGCCCCAAAGGGTCTTCCAGTATTTGTTCAATGATGGCATCGCTCGTTTCATCATCAATATCGATCACCTTCCTGAAATCATAATCGGTGATGGCCTCGTACTCGATCTCCAGCCCGTACGAATCACGGGCCGCTTTGACAAACGCCCTGAAGGTGTCGGCAATGACGCCGTCGATATCAAAGGCCAACTCCGCCGGCCGTATCTTGCGTTCTTCTGTTCTCATGTGATATATCCCGCTATCGTTTATGATAAAGAGGTCGTCACCCCCAAGATTTGGATGATACCCCCTATCATTTCGTCAAACAAGCTTTTTCGGAATGCAATTGCAGGGTGGACACGCATCATCATTTGGAGTATGTTGCAAGGCGATAGAGCGGCCGGGGCAAAACATCTGAATCTGGGTGGGGAATGTCTCGGCGGGTGCCCCGTGAGACCTTTTTTTTGTTTTACCTGGGCGTCTTCGCATGAGGATTTTTTGGTTATGGATCATCTCGTCTGTATATTCTGCCGGGGCAGGGCAACCATCGTCGGCCGGTGAGTGAATGCCAGGGTGATTTGCATGGATTGCAACATGGTGACCCGGCTCGATCCATACCAGGATCAGGTGGATGAATGGAAGGAGAACTGCTGCGACTTGGAGTTCAAACCGATCACAGAAGGAGGGTAACATGGAATACGATTATGCGTTTGAAATGGCCACATCCAATCTTCGCTTCGGCCTGGGCGCCAGCCGGGAAGTGGGCATGGACCTGGATGAACTGGGCGTCAAGCGGGCCATGGTCCTTACCGATCCCAGGCTCAGAAACACGTCCGCCGTGGACAAGGTTCTGACGTCCCTGAAAGACCAGCACATTGAATTTTCGGTATTTGACCAGGTCAGCGTCGAACCGACCGATACCTCCATGAAGCAGGCCATCGAGGCCGCCCGATCCGAGGCCCCTGACGCCTTCGTGGCCGTGGGCGGCGGTTCCACCATCGACACGGCCAAGGTCGCCAACCTCTATGCCACCTATCCGCCCCAGGATTTTCTCGACTATGTCAACCCGCCCATCGGCAAAGGACTCCCTGTGCCGGGACCGGTCAAGCCCCTCTTTGCGATCCCCACGACGGCCGGGACAGGGAGCGAGACCACCGGCGTGGCCATCTTCGATCTGGAGGAGATGCACGCCAAGACCGGTATCGCCCATCGCCGGCTCAAACCCACACTGGGCATCATCGACCCGGAAAACACGGCCACCCTCCCCCCCCTGGTCGCTGCCTGCACCGGCCTCGATGTCCTCACCCATGCCGTGGAGTCTTACACGGCCCTCCCCTTCAACAAGAGACCTCGACCTGAGCATCCGATCCTGCGGCCCGCATACCAGGGATCGAATCCGGTCAGCGATCTCTGGGCCATTCAGGCCATGAGAATGGTGGCCACCTACCTGATTCGCGAGGTTGAACACCCGGAAGACGTGGAGGCCCGGAGCATGATGGCCCTTGCGGCCTCCTTTGCCGGCGTGGGCTTCGGAAATGCCGGGGTGACCCTGCCCCACGGGATGTCTTATCCGGTTTCAGGCATGGTCAAACAATATGTCGCCGAGGGCTACCCACAGGACCATCCTCTGGTCCCCCACGGCATGGCCGTGGTCCTGAACGCACCGGCCGCCTTCCGCTTCACCGGCCCGGCCTGTCCGGAAAGACATCTTCAGGCGGCCGAGGCCCTGGGGGCAGACATATCCGGCGCCCGATTAGAGGAGGCGGGCAACGTGGTGGCCGATCAGATCATTGTATTCATGAAACGGCTCGGCATACCCAACGGCCTCGGGGCCATCGGTTACACTGTGGATGACATCCCGAGACTGGTGGAGGGCACGCTCCCCCAGCACCGGGTCATCAAGCTGGCCCCCCGGACCGTCGGCGCTGAAGACCTGGAGAAGATCTTCGAGAACGCCATGCGGTATTGGTAGCCGGCGACAGTTCCTGGGTAGAGGGTAAGAACGGCAGAGGGTAAGAGGGTAAGGGCCTCCCTGCCGCGCAGAAACCAGAGCCGATAAAGAACCAGGCCGTTTGGCCTGGTTTTTCTGTCGGTTATAAGTTGACCGACAGTCCCTTGTCCCTCAGATACGCTTTCACTTCCCTGATGGTGAGCGTTCGGAAGTGAAACACCGAGGCCGCCAGGAGGATCTGCGCTCCACCTGAGACCACCGCCTCATAAAAATGCGCCAGGGTACCGGCCCCCCCTGAAGCGACCACCGGCAGATCCACCGCATCGGAAATCGCCCTGGTAAATTCCAGGTCATAACCCGCCTGGGTTCCGTCGCCGTCCATGCTGGTGGGGAGAATCACCCCTGCGCCCAGTTCCTGGCACCGCCTGGCCCATTCAATGGCGTCTTGCTTCACTGGGAGGGTCCCGCCGGAGACCACCAGCTCAAATCCCGAGGGCATGGCCTTATTTCTCCTGGCATCCACCGCTATGGTAACCCGATCCTTTCCGAACTTGTCTGCCGCCTCGGCAATCAGCTCGGGCCGTCTCACCGCAGCGCTGTTCATGGAAACCCTGGCGGCCCCGGCCGTGAGAACATCGGCCATGTCCTCCAGACCGGCGATCCCCCTGACCGTGGGCGGGGGGATCGCCGG
>JAWOIH010000112.1:0-12519 GCA_046484725.1 Candidatus Desulfacyla sp.
GACAAGGCAACATTGTTGGCGAAAATGACCTTTCCTTCAGAATTCAGCTCGAGGACGCCCTCGGAGATGTTGTTCAATATGGTTTCCATGTGTCTTTGAACGGAGAGGAGCTCTTTGGTAATCCCCCGGCGATAGATGCCCGTGAGATCCACAGCGCATTCGTCCGGGGAGAGCGATGAGGAGCGGCCCGCTTCGTCTACCGCATCGAGTATGCGCCCGGACATTTCGTCAAGAGGTCCCTTGGCTATGCAGGCGTTGGCCCCCAGCTCAACAAAGCGGATCGGTTCCTCAGCCACGGTTGCCGATAAGACCACAATGTATGGATTCCTGAGATCCGGCATTCTTCGAATAATCCGGCACAACCTGTCGCCGCTGATGTTGGGCATGACGAGATCCAGGAACACAATGTCAGGGATATAGTCCCTCAGTATCTCCAGCGCGGAGAGCCCGTCTTGAGCTGTTTTCACCTCATGACCCTGTTCCGTCAGCAGGTCGGTCATGAATTCCAGCATGAATCGATCATTGTCCACTGCCAGTATCTTTTTTCCCATTTTCGACGCTCCGTGATGCCGTGGAGGCATCAAACGAGTTTTCCAGACAATTCTTGGGGCAGGCGGCCCAATGGGCCCACCTTCCTATAAACTGCGGGTTTCTGTCAAGGGCAATTGATGCGCCGGGAGGTCCCAAATTCATTACGGCACCTGCTGCACGATGAGAAACATAGACAAGGAAAGCAGCACGGCTGTCGCGGCCGATCGGTTGAGAAGGTGGATGGTTCTATGAATCTCATCGGGGCCGGGGTCGTCATAGCCCCTTCCCAACCAGGGTTTTTCCTTCAGGCCGTCCGGGTACCGGGTGGGCCCCCCGAGACGAATGTGCAGTGACCCTGCCGCGAAACTCTCTGCGTGGGCCGAGTTGGGCGATTCATGTTTGAGCCGGTCCCTGAGGGCAACCTTGAGGCCGTCTTTAGGGTGAAGTCCGGAGGTCCATGCACCCACAAATAGTATGGCAAGCGAAAGACGCGCCGGGATGAAGTTGAGAAGGTCGTCAAGCCTGGCGCCGGCCCAACCGAAGGCCGGAAACGGTCCTGTCTTGTACCCGACCATGGAGTCCAGGGTGCTGGCGACCTTGAACAGGAGCATCAGACAGATGGCCGGCATCAAAGGGGGCCACCCGAGAAAGGAAGCGGCCGCCCCGGCCGTTACATACCAGAACAGGGGCGACAGAAACCCGTCCACGAAATTTTCCGCCAGGGTCTCCACGGCCGCCCGGCTGACGCCTTCCCGATCCAGATATCGGACGTCGCGGCCCACTGTCATGGAGACGGCCTTCCTGGCCCCGGCGAGATCATTGGTCTCAAGCGCACGGATGACGGGTTTGATATGGACGATCAGGTCTTTGAACGCCAGAAGCGAATAACAGATAAAGAGGTCAAAGCCAAGACCGACAAGGGGAAAGAGACCATGCAGGAACCGGCGCAGCGCGATGTAGGCGCCGAGGGTGAAACCGACGGTTATGCACGCCAGGAGGATGCCGCCTACCTTTCCGTCAAGTCTCAGCGCCTTCAGAGGCCTCCCGACCAGGGATATGGTCAGCCCGATGATCCTGACCGGGTGACAGGGGTAACGGGGGTCGCCGAAAAAGAGATCAAGGACATAGGCAAGAACCATGATGGCGCTTAACTCAAGCATGGTGTCAGCCCCCGGCGCTCATCTGTACACAAGGTCCGGGAAAGACGAGATGATCGAAATCAACTGATCGTTTTCCACGGGAATTCGGAGGCCTACGCGAAAGAAATCGGCCTCAAGGCCGGGGAAATTCCGGCAGTCCCTCACATACATGCCATTGGAGAGCAGGTAATGGAGCAGGTGGTCGAGGGTATCGGTTCGGGTCCACTGGCAGAGGATGAAATTGGCGCTGGGCCGAAAGGGCGTAACGCCCTCCAGGGTTCCGAGTCGATCAAACATCCTGTCGCGTTCCGCCGCATTTCCCTCAAAGGTTTCCTGTTCATACGCTGCGCAGTGGAGAAGAAGGGGGGCGATCTTGTCTGCAATGCCGTTGACGGTCCACGGCTCCTTGGCGTGTCTCAGCCGTTCGATCAGGTCTTTGTGCCCCACAATCCCGCCCAATCGGATCCCCGCCAGGGCATAAAATTTTGTGATGGAGTGGATGATCAGGATGTTGGGCCGTAATTCATGGGTGAGAAAACTCTCTTGTTCCCAGTTATCTACGAACTGGATAAAGGCCTCGTCGATGAGGAAACGTGTTTGGGGGAATCTTTCCGATAGTTCAAGGAGGACCTGTTTAGGAAGCAGGGTCCCTGTCGGGTTATTGGGCCTTCCGATCCAAAGGGCATCGGCATTCTCAAGCATCTCCATAAGCGCTTTCTCATCCGAATGGGAGAACCCCCTGCCCGGCGCAAGGGGGTATCTGGAGACTTGCGCCCCGGCCAGAATAGACGCCCGCTCATAGTCGTGGTAAGAAGGGGTAACCACCAGGGCGTGCTTAAGGCGGAGGACCCTGGGCGCCAGGTAAATCATCTCGGTGGAACCGTTGCCGGCCAGGAAGTTTTCAGGGGCGACATTGAATTTATCCCGGTAGTAACGGGCGACGCCATCCCCCTCCACAGGAGGATAGCCCTCTATTGCCTGAAAGAGGGTCTCCCAGTTTTCCCTGACAACGGCCGGAGGGCCGAAGAAGTTGAGATTGACGCTGAAGTCGAGGATCGGCTGCACGGGCAGGCCGAAACGGTCAAGATCGGCACCCGGCGTGCCGCCGTGGCAATAAGTCATCTTGCTTTCCAACATATCTGTCTCTCTTACACATTATATAGGCATAAAAAAAACCGTTTTGGGGTTCCGATTATGCAACCAGTTGTTTTTAAACCTTCATTCAATCGCCAATCACAAATCAACAATCGCCAATCCTACAGGTTGTCAGGATCCGGGATCCGGTTGCAAAGTCAAATGGTTACAGAGCGGTGTTTGCCCTCCGGCGGGTCAGGGGCACAGAAAGGCATCTTCGCCAAAGGAATGCTTTTCTATGAAGAAGCGTGCCCTTCGGGCATGTGAACGGTCACCTGCTGGAAGGGGATTATCCAGCCTTTCTCGCTGCACGTTTCCACGCAGATCCGTTGAATGGCCCGCTGGAGGACCATATATCTGCGACCTTCGGTACCCTTGAACTCTGCAAGCACGGCAAGGTCCAGTGAGGAGGCACCTGCATTCGAAAACTCAACCCGGATCCTTTCAATGCCGTCTCCATATCCTTGTGTTGCCAGCCCGTCCAGAAGGGCCTTTTCAATGGCTGCAGGAACGTCCTTGGTAATGATGGCCTGGTGCTGGTAATCCAGTCCGAAAGCGGCCCTGATGCGGAATCCTTGCGAGAGATTGGTGGGCGACTGGGAAAGGTACGCCTGTGTGCTGTAGGATTTCGTTGCCCCCCCCAGCATTCGTATCTGCACCATCTCCGGGGTTTGCGCCACCACTTCTCCGTACGCCGTGTCTTCCAGAATCACCCAGTCGCCCCTTTTGGAGGGAAACCATACCTCATCCTCAAATGCGGGTCGGGATCGAAAGTCTACCAGGTCCTTGATGTGCAACCGAACCGATCCGCCGTCCAGGTTTCTGTTCCGGAGGTGGGTATGCATGTTTATTGAAAGGACCTCGTACAGGATACCGTTATAGACGACGACCTCCCCTTCCCGTACGGTCCCGAAATTGAGCATGAGGGCCGCCTCATTCCAAACCCGCGGCAGGGACTGCTTAAATGCCCAGGCAACACCCAACGCAAAAATGACGGCCAGAGAAAGCATGACCCAATCGCCCATACAGTACAACACGCCCAAAAAGATGAAGAACGACACAAAGACCTTGAAGAGAACGTACACGAGATCAAAAGCGCGAGCAAGGAAGGTGCGACCTTTTTTATGGAAAGGACTCAGCTTTGAGATCGGCTTGTGCAAATAATGGAGCCCAATCCAGACCAGGGCGAAGGCAAGGATGGCCAGAAAGATGTTTTTTCCTCTGCCCGTGAAAAAGACCCGGGTCAGATCCTTCAATGACTGCATGAAAGACTTCTGTCCTTCCAGAATTTCGTCTATCTGCTGGTTGATAATGGCGATTTTTGTGGCGCTTGCCTGCTCTTTCTGGTCCCATATGCGTACCATTCGGTTCAGATATTCCGTAAGCTGCGGATTGCCGGACTGTGTCATTAATGCCAGCAGACGGATTCGGGCCTTTTCAGCAACCTGACGCCGGTCTTCATGCACCTGTCGATCCACCCGCAATTTTTCCAGTTCTCGGGGCCGGGAGGTCATTTTCTTGACCTCCCGCACCAGGGGCCGGATAAGCTCTGTCAGTTCCTGGTGCCAGCTCATCTCTTCCTTTTTGCCTTCCGTGAAGGTCTGCGGATCCACCCCCGTACTCAATCGTTCAAAGCTGATCTCCATCTCATTCAATTTCTGGGAGAGATCCGCCAGCCCGGCCTGCAATTCCGATTCCCTGCCCACTGCCTCGGGTCTTTTCAAGAGGTCCTGTGTCGCCGAAATGATTCTCCGGGTGTTGTTGATGGATTGGAGAAGGGTCTCCAGTTCCTGGATTTTGGCGGCAGAAGCCCCATTATCGGTGACGGTTGCGGCGACGTGGGCCGAAGGCAGTGCAAAGACCCACAAAGAAAGGAAGAGCATCGGAACCCAGCGAAATCTCATTTTCAATCTCCTGCTTGATTTGTCCAGAACCACATGTCCGCAGAAACCAGTGTCCGGCGAAGAAGTGTGGAGTTTGGAGTAGGGAGTTGAGAGTTGAAAGAACCCGTCTTTGGTTTCAAATTTCCATTTTTCCCAAAAGCGGCGCCCTATTTTGAAATGGTTAGGCCGTCGTCCTTAAAGGCATCCCGAATGCCTGCCTTGACGAGGGCCGGGTTGAGATAGAGGCTTGCCCTCTTTTCACCCCTTGCATCAATGAATGTATCGGCAACGCTTGTATCTGTCTTTTTCAGGATCTTCAGACTGTTGTCCGTCAGAATAAAATGGTAGTGCAGCGCCGCGTACACGCATCCTGCCGCCAGAACCGCCAACACGATTTTCTTCATATAGTTTAACCGCTCCCTGTTACCATTTTTTTGTCAGCATTGCGCTTGGATAGTAGAAGGCCAGGATCCGGTCATAGGAGGTTGTCTTCCCCTGGATGGCAGAGCCCCACTGGGAGTATCCCACTCCGTGTCCCCATCCCCGGCCGTCAAAGATGAACTGACCGTTATCGCGTTTGATTTCGAGGAGAATCTCCGGCAGTTTCAGTGCCCTGCCCAGGGTGGTGCGGGTATTGACGACAACGGAACCGCTCGATGAAACGACGCGCACCTTGATGATGCGGCCGGAAGGGCCCCGTTCCGCCGCCTCGATTCTCTGGAGTCCCTTTACCTTGACCCCCCGGTTCTTCAAACCCGCTTCCACTTCCGAAACGGAATGTTTCTTGGTCCATTGTGCCATCTTGCCCTTGAGGCTTTCAGGGTCGGGCTGGGCCTTCAAGTAAGGTTTGCTCAGGTTGAAAATGGCTCCCGCATCTGCCGTGTGGCCCCCGCTGTTGGCGCTGTACATGGCCAGGATCGGTTTGTCCTGGTGCAGGAGGAGCATGCCCCGAGTCTCCTTGACGGCCTGACTGGTCCGGGCCGTTTCCTGCTGAATCCCCTTGTAGGCCTGGTCCCCTTCGTCATCCACCACGTCAAAATCCCAGGTTTTCCTGTGAAGGATCTGGTAGTAGGCATAGGTGCGGCCGGCCACGGCCTGGGCCTTGAGGGTTTCGAGGGGCCAGGAGGCGTAGGATTCCGAAGGGACGACGGATTTGAGGTACGCTTCCATGTCCACGATATTGAGGAGCATCAGCCGGCCGTCCTTGACCTTGACGAGAAGTCTTCCCCGAACCTTTTTCTTCTTGCTTCCGCACTGGGCCAAAAGGGGGTCTTCACCTTCGAACACAATCTCCTTTTCCTGGATCGGCGTGTTGTTGATCCTGATTTGGCCGTTTTGAACCGTCACCTGGAATCGCTCCTTACATCCCATGCCGGAGATGCATGCAGGGGAGCCCTCGATGGTCAATGCGTCAACAGACTTACAGAGCCTGACCCTAATCTCAGGGGCCTTCAAATCCGGCGGTGGCGCAGGCGGTGGCGCAGGCGGTGGCGTAGGCGGCGTGGGCGGGGGTGGCGTAGGCGGCGTGGGGGGAACGACGATCTTGGTCTGTTCCAGAAGGGCCTCTGCCTGAAATCGGAATCTCCCCTCCGGGTACTGTTGAAGGTAGTCCTTCAGGACTTCCCGTGCCTCATCCGTTCGTTCGAGGTGAAACAGAAGGAGCCCTTCGCGATATCGGGCGATCTCCCTGGCCTCGGGAAAACTCTTATAGAGCTCCCGGTACACCTTCAGGGACTCCTCCGGGGCGTCCAGAAACATGGAAAGGAGGGTGGCCTTGCCCAGGAGCGCCTCTATTTTGGTCTTTTCACGGCCCGTCATTTCAACGGCGGCATCGTAGTTTTCCAATGCCTCCATATACTTGCCTATTTCTATCAGGTAGCTGGCATGGTTGAGGTCATAGCGGGCGACCTGTTCCCGCTGCAGGTCCTCGTCCTGGGCCCACAGTTGGGTCAGGGGAAGGAGGATTGCACAAACCAGCCAAAGAAGCGTGGGTATTTTCATGAGATCCCTGCCTACCTCCCCCTCTCCAGAATTTCCTTGAGGGACTTGAGACTGGCATTATCCGGGGCCGCTTTCAGACCCTTTTCCACCATGGAGAGGGCGCCCTCGGTGTCTCCCTTTTCGGCAAGATGCCGCGCATAGAGCTGATAGAACCTGGGCTCACCGGGAAAGGCGGCGATCGCCTGGTTCAGGGTCTTTTCCACCTCTACGGTCTGCTTGAGGCCCATCTGGGCGTAGGCCAGATATAGGTAGGCCCCCCTGTCCTTTTTCAGGGAAAGGGCCTTTGCCAGGTTTGCTGAGGCCTCTTGATACTGGCGATTCTGGAAGCCATCAATGCCCCTGGCCTTCAGTTCCTCAAAGTCCTCCTTTTTCGGCAGAGGCGCTGTCTGCTGCTTGGCCGCCTGCTCGATCCGCTTTTCCGTGACAGGTGAAACGGCCGCCCCTGTCAGGGAGGCCTTCATGGTCTTGAGGGTTTCGTCGTCCGGGTTCATCTTCAGCGCCCGGTTCACCATGGCCAGGGCCTCCTCGGTTTTGCCCCTGGCCGTCAGGTGCTTGGCGTAGATTTGATAAAGCTTTACCTCGTAGGGAAAGGCCTCGATGCCCTTTGCGAGGGTCTTGTCGAGCATTTTTTCCTCTCCCAGGATCATCTGGGTGTAAGCCATGTAGAGATACACCTCCCGGTTGTCCTTGAGGGAAAGGGCCTTGTTCAGGGCCTGGTAGGCATCCCCGAATTTTCTTTGTGCAAAGGCCTCCACGCCCTTCTTCTTGTACTCCTGAAACCGGGCCTCGACAACCTCCGGCGTGATGTCCTTGTCCGAAACCAGGACCACCTTGCGGCCGTTGGGATAAGGGGCATCCAGAAGGCTGGTGACCAGGATATCGCCCTTGAGCCGAAGGTCCTTTTGGGCCGAGGCCCCCAGGTAGTTGCCGGCCAGAACCAGCCTGCCTGAGGAGGTGACCTCGTGCTCCCGGTTGGCATGAATGTTGTTGTCCGCCAGTTCCACGGCCCCCTTGATAAAGACCAGACCCACATCGTTTTCCGTAATGGTGCTCTTCTCCAGCTTGCCCCGTGCGCCATCCAGAACAATGCCGGTCTGAAATCCCCCTACCCAGAGGTCTTCCATTTCCAGATGGCCTTCCTCCCGGATCACGACCCCCGTGCCGCCGGCGCCCTTGACGGTAGTGGACTGGGCCTGAATCAAGCCTCCCCGGGCCTCTAAGCACGGGTTGCATCCCTCGAAACGGGAATGGGCAATCTCCACCCTTCCGCCCTGGGTCACGTGAATCCCCTTCCATTCCGTTCCCTCGAACATAACCTCTTTCCCCTGGGTGCCCTGGATCGTCAGGACTCCCCGGCTCAGGAGGGATGCCCCGGGCGAGAACTTGATCCGGGTGCCCGGCCCCATCTTGAAGGTCTCCCCCTCCGGGATTAAGCTCTCCCCTTCTGCCAGATAGACGCCCGGCACCAGAGCGCCTTTCAGTTCTTTGGCAAGGGGCATTTCCTCAAAAAACGGCATGACCGACTTGATGGTTTTGGTGGGGACGGACCGGTTGCCGATGGCGTCCAGAGAGACCACGCGATAATAGGTGGTGCTTCCCTGGGCAACACCCGGGTCCAGAAACTCCAGTTCCCCGGTCTGTCCCACCTCTGTGAATTCACCCACAGGACTGTCTCCCCTTTCCACGGCAAAGGCCTTCAGGTCCGTCTCTTCCTTGGGCATGGTCCAGGACAGGGAGACCCCTTCTTTGCCGGGTTTGGCCCGAATCTGAGAGGGGGGGGGCGGCGCCACCGCATCTATGGTCACGGTCCCGCCGGTTTCCACCCAGGTCCTTTCCACGCCATTGGGTTTGGTCAAGTGGATGGCCAGGGTCTGCGACTGGGTCGTGTCTCCACTCCGAACAAGATAAGCGCCGTTGTATGTCCCCTCGGTGGTGGGCGTCAGGGAAATGCCGGTTTTAAAGTCTCCGATATCAAAGGTACAGGTGAGCCCCTTCTCTGCATTCACCTCCACCTCGATTCGATCCCCGTCGGCAAAGGTCCCCCTGTCGATGTTGGTGATGACGGAGAGGACCTCAGGCAGGGCCTTCATGTGGGGGCTGTCCTGAATGAACTGGGAGATTTTCCAACCCCAGTCATAGACCACGAGTCGCATGTGCTGTTTGGCCGGTTCATCCATGGCGGCCGCCGCAATGGTCGCCACCGCGCCGATGGGACTTGTGGGAATGGCGATCTTGCGCTTGGAGGCGGCTTCCGACCAGGTCCCCAGAACCTTGCCCTGGCGGTTCACCATTTTGATCTGCGCATCTACAGAATACTGGTCATAGGCCACGGTCTTGAGCATGGTGGCCGACAGGATATCCGGATAGATCACGCCGTTTACGTTTAAAAGCTTGCAGAGGGCCTCCGGGGTCATGGCCTTCCATTCCTGGGACGAGGAAGACAGGAGTTGGTCTACGCGGTTGAGGGGCAGCGTTGTATATCCCTTGCCGCTCAACTGGTTGTTGATGACCCCTCTCACCAGCTCGGTTACAAAGGACTCGTCTTCGCTTCCGGGTTTGATCTCCAGAGACATGTCCTCATCTTTTGGAGGTTGGAGCAGGGCAGGCAGGACCGCCACCCTGTCCGGGATCTCCTTCTCCTCCATAATGTTGACCGCCTGCGGCCCTCGGGTCTTTTGCCCCCCTCCACAAGAGGTCATCATGGCAAGGGCCGAAAGCACGAAAAGGAGGCCCAAGCCGCTTACAATGAACCCATGCGTCCTTTTCATCACGTCTCCTTTTTCGTCAGGATCCTGTCTATGTCAACGTCTTTGGTGATGCCCAGGGCCGTCTGGACCTGCCCGGTAAGCTGGAGCCGTTTTTCCTTCAAATGGAATTCTCCGCTTCCCCATGTGTTCATGAGGGGCCCGTTGAGGGAAAACCGATCCAGTACCACGCGTCCATCCCGGACATTGGCCCTGGCCACGCCCCTGTCAAAGGCAATGGAATCCCCTTTCTGCGCCCCGATTCCTGCCGCGGCCAGCATGTCGAGGAAGAAACCGAGACGGGAATCCAGGTTCGACAGTTTGTGGACCGAAAACCGGTTGAGTGTTACCACAACCTCTCCTTCGGCCGAATTCAGAAGGGCATCGGCGTTCTCCCCTTTGGCAAACAAATTGGTGACTACGGTAATCCGTCCGGTCATAAATACAGGCAATTCTTTGGAAAAACAGGCAATGAAAGAGGTGAGATCCAGGTTCGCTCCCTTTCCTTGCATCTGGGCTACGAGCTGGTTGGGGGCCACCACAATGGCGTCCACCTGCACGTCCATCTGACAAAACCGGATAGATCCTTTTACCACGGCCCGGTTATTCTGACATGCCACCTCCAGTTTCACATCCCGCAGTTCGGGTGTTTCCCCATATTGAAAGGCCTTGACCGCGGCAATACCGGAGAGCTCCTTTCCCTTGATGGCGCTGAAATCGAAGTCCCTGGCCTCCTGGACAGGCGGCTTTTCCTTGACCGCTCCGCTTTGCCTGGCCTTGCCCGCGGCGATTCGGAGATCGGTGAGCCGGGCCTCAAAATCGAGTTTCTGGGACTGCGGCGTCTTGATATGACCCTTTGCCTGGACCGCCAGGGAAGGGCCGGAAAGGGCCACATCGAAGGTGAGTGGGCCGCCCCTCTTCTTTGCGGCCGTGCCGTTCACCCGGCTGTCAAAGATTTGGAGCGAATCCAGGGCGGTTTTGAATTCCCATTCCTGCAGATGGAAGGGAAGGGACATGGATGTGCTGACAAAACCCGTCCCCCCCTGAGAAGAGCTGAACTGGAGACTGCTCACTTTCAAGGAAGGCTTCCCCTTGTCCATGATGACCCGGGTCTCGAGCCGGTTAATGGTGAAGGTTTGCTCCTCTCCGGTCCCCGACACCAGATGGACCTTGAGACCCTCGGTCTTGAGATCCAGGGACCCGGTCATGTCGGCCTGTTCGGCCTGGGTCCCGGTCAGGACAATGGAAGAGAGGGCTACACGGCCCTGGGCGTTCAAGGCCTTCAGTTTGGCCTTGAGCAGGAGATTGTCCATGGCCTCCTTGCCCTTGGGGTTTTCCATTAGCCATCCCTGGATGGCACTCATATCCAAGAGCATCTGGCCGCATTTGAGTTCATACCGGCCGCCTTTGGCCAGGTCCAAGGTCAGGTCCTTGAGTTCGTTCTGATCGAAATGAAGGGCCTTGGAGGAGAGAAGGAACTTGCCCGTATCCGGGTCCATGTTAAGCTCAAGGCCTTTGGCGCCGATGTTGGCGATCCGGGGGATCTGGTTGCCGACCTCGGGAGTGAGAAATCCGAATCGCACAAGAAAATCCTTGGCCGCTGCCGGGTTCAGGGAGGCCGTGGGGGCCTGAACCGTGAGCTTGAGCGGCGAAAAAGAGGAAATGGCGATACTCCCCGCGAACTGTATCCCCAGCTCTTCGATGGCGAAATCCTTGACCTGCACCGAGATGGCCTGGTCGCTTTTCTGGATGTCTTCCACAGCCACCGTAAATAGGACCGGCTGCCCAAGGGCGTCGCCGTCTTTCAGGATTACCCTTCCCCGATTAATTGTAACGCCTCCCACCCGTTCCGCAGGGATGGCAGCCATGGTGAGGGGGGGCGAGGCCGGCCGGCCTTCCTCAGGGGGTGAGGAAGCAACCGGTCCGGCGTGGATGAGCGGTTCCTGAAGCACCACCTTTCTGAGGGAGACATCCCCTTTGAGCAGGGCCATCAGATTGGGATACAGCTCCAGGGACGGAATCTGAACCGTGTTGTCTCCATGATCAATGGTGAGACCGGTTACGACGATGGTGGGCATAGGGGAATACCGGAACCGGATTCCTTCAAACTGCATGCCTGCACCCAGGTGCTTCTGGGTGATCTCTTTGATATTCGCATTGATGTACAGGCCTGCGCCGAATACCAGCAACACGATGGCCAGGACGCAGGAACCGCCAATGATGAGGATCTTCTTCATGGGGCGAGCCTCCTCTAACAGAATGGCGCCAGCAGGGGATGGAATGGTCCCCGGGGCAATCACCCGGAATGCGGCCTGAAACCGATTTCAGGGCCGTGGTGTTGCCTGGGAATGCCGGCCCGGCCGGAATCCCGGTCGTTGCTGAACAGGAATTCAGGCCATAGGGCCGGCCGTTTGCTTCAGCAGGGTTATTTTAAAAGAAAAACCACCCTGGCATTGGCCAGGAGACTGCTCTGTTTGTCGTGGACGTAAACCGCCGAGGCGTCGTCCGGGGTAATCCTGGCATTGGTCATCTTAAGGACCCCGACACCCGTCAAGGTCATGGGGTTCTTGCTGCCCCAGCTTTCCAGAAGCGCCTTGGCCTTGTTGGGATCGGTGGTGAACCCGCCGCATCCCCTTTCCACCAGGACATGGCTCAGGATCTTGGACGGATCGAAAACCACATCATCGTTTTCCGTTACCACGGTGTTCACGAGTGCCGGTTTGAAAGGATACTCCCGCACATCCACGATCAAGCCGTCAAAAACAACCTTGATTTCAGAGGGCTTGGCCACCTCCGGCCTGGGCGGTACCGGCACCGCCTCCGGTTTTACCGTCTCCTGCACCACCGCGGGGGGCCTGGGGGGGACCACCGCCGCGGGTGGCGGCGTGACCACTTCCCGGCTCGGGGCAGGGGCCGCTTCCGTAACCGCCTTGGGAATCAGTTTGGGCTTGTAATACGTCGAATCGGGCGGCATGATCGTTTTGTCCTGGATCAGGGGCAGGATGACCTCATAGAGGCTTCCTTTCCCACGGATGTTGACGCGCATGCACACTTCGGCATAGCCCTTGGACTCGTTGTACCTTTCGC
>JAWOIH010000128.1:0-19705 GCA_046484725.1 Candidatus Desulfacyla sp.
GTCACCTGCTGACAAAAGATCTGGAGATCTCTTTACCGGCGGACACCGCATCCTATTTCTTGCCCTGTTCCAGGACCACCAGTGCGTCCACGGCCACGGGTTTGCTCCCCGAGATGATGACCGGGTTGATATCGATCTCCTTGACCGCATCGTTTTCGAGCCCTATCTGACCCACCTTGATCAGGATGTCGGAGAATATGTCCAGGTCGGCCGCCTCCATGCCGCGCACCGCCTCCAGGATCTTGTGCCCTTTGATATCGTGCATCATTTCCAGGGCGTCCCGCTTTTCCAGGGGGGCCACACGGAACGAGATGTCCTTCAGGATCTCGGTAAATATTCCCCCCAGACCGAACATGACGCACGGGCCGAACTGGGGATCGCGGGTCAGCCCGATGACCAGTTCCCTCTGGCCCTTGACCATCTCCTGCACCAGGACCGCGGCCCCGGGCTTCATGTTGGCCACAATCTCCTCAAATGCTGATTTCGCCTCCGCCTCATTTCGGATGTCCACCCGTATCAGGCCCTTTTCCGTCTTATGGGCGATGTCCGATGAACACCCCTTCAGAACCAGCGGATAACCGATGTCAGCGGCCGCGCCGACGAGTCCCTGGATATCGCTCACCAGCACCTCGCGGGTCACCGGAATGCCATAGGCAGACAGGACCTGTTTGGATTCGTATTCTGAGAGGGTGTTCCGCCCTTCCGCCAACGCCTTTGCTATCATTTCCATTTGCTTCTCCTTTATGATCAAATAACCAGCTGCCCATCCACAGGTTTCGCAGATTTCGCAGATACCGATTGCTGAATTCCCAAATTCCTCAATCCCTAAATTCCTAAATCCAATTCATACATCTGTTCTCTGACCATGCCCCCCCACTGCTCCACATCACGAACCTCGGTCAGCCTGAAGCCATTTTGTTCATACATCGACTGGGCCTGATTCAGACCCTCGAAGGTCCAGAGATAGATCCGTTTGTACCCCGCTCCCTTGCTGAAATCAATGGCTTTTGTAATCAGCGTCCTCCCGATCCCCTCCCCCTGGCGGCAGGGATCCACAATATACCAGCGCAGCCTGGCGTCCTCCGGTCGGTCCCGGTCCCCGGCAATGGCGATGCACCCGGCAAGCGTTTCCCCTGACACGGCATTCCACAACCCGTCTCTCGTTTCATTAAAATTTAAAATGAAATCAGAGAGTTCCCTGGCCACCTGCGCCTCAAAGGAATGGTCCAGGCCCCAGTGCTTTTTGTAATAGACCGCATGGAGGGTCGTAATTTGACCGATACCCCCCGGATAATACCCAACGATGTCTACATCCGTTTCCATTTGTCAACCCATTTATGCCCTCCCCCGGACGCCTTGTCCGGAAGAATAAACCCGGTAAACTCAACCCATCCAACGAACCCCATAAACTCTACCAACCCAACCAACCCAAGTAACCCTAAAACCTGCCGACGGCCTCCAGTATGCTCGCGGCAAATTCAGGGTCATTGATATGTGCCTCCGATTCAACGCACCGGATGCCTGCGGGCAGGTCGGCCTGAAGCGTTTCTGAAAACACCCGCCTTATCTCCGGGGACTCCAATGGACCTCCCGGCGAATCAAAGGCGGAAAAGCCGCCCATGGGGATGAGGACCGATACAGGACCTTTTGCCATACCGCATAGTTCCGATATGCGCCTGGCAATGGCCTTCATCTCTTCGGGAGCCGTGGCGGCGGTGCTGATGGCCGCATTGTGTGCATGGAGACGCCGGCCGGGAAAGCGCTCCTTTGCCAGGGCAAGGGGGCCTGTCACCAGGAAGTCCGTATTGCCCGGAACCAATACCGTTGGGATCCCCTTTTCAAGCGCCGCCAGGCCCCGCCTGGGGCCGGCGTCATAATCGCCGCCGAAGAGGTTATCCCCTATTTCATGGAGCGACAGGTCCACCACCATCTCCACGTCTTCGTCCCGGATCAGTTCATCCATGGCCTCGCCGCCGGACCCCACCGTATGAAAGGTAATGACCTCGTTCCCCCTTTTCTCAAAACCCGCTCTCACCCTCAAGGCACATGCCTCGGTCGTCCCGAGGGTGGAGAGGGCCACAAGAGGAGCCGTTTCACTCACATACTTCTTGATTCCCTTCACCATGCCCGCCAATGCCAGGCCCCCCTCCCGGATCACCTTTCTGGTAATCCGGTTGAGACCTGAGAGGTCGCAGACCGAATGGAGCATCAGGATATCCTTGGTGCCCACAAAGGGACGTGTGTTTTTGGAGGCCATGGTGGAGATCATGACCTTGGGAAACCCGATGGGGAATGTCCGCATGACGGCCGTGCCAAGGGTGGTCCCCATGGAGCCGCCGATCTCTACGACCCCCTCGATCTCCCCCTTCTCGTACAGGGGGCCGGCGCACCGGATCGCGCCGGTTATCATGACATCCAACGCCTTTCCCTCGTGGCCGATATTCTGGACCTCGCTGAGGATGCTCCCGGCCGCCTCTGCCACACGGTCTCTGCTGATATCCACAGGGAAGGGGCTCTCTCCCCGTATCCCTGCATCCATGACGACGACGCCCAGGCCTTCCCCCTCCAGGCACTCCTTCAGAAACATCGTCTCTTTCCCCTTTGTGTCCATGGTGCCGATGATCAGAACGCGGTGTGTCTTGTCCAATAGGTCCCTCCTTCTTTAGTTGGGTTGGGTCAATCCAATAAAAACCATTGCCCGCCTGGCGTCAAATGAATCCTTCAACCCGTCTGCCTCGCTCGATGGTCCCGCTCCCGCTGATACGCATGGATCTGCGCATAAACGGTCAAGGCCCGCTCCACGGTCTGGAAGAACGGGACCCCGGCCTGACAGAGGGGCCTGGAAAAATCCAGATCGAACCCCGGTATATCCACGGCAAGGAACGGCTTCCCCGAATCTCCCCGGGCCTGGATGATGGATGCCACGTACCGGTCATTCAGCTCCGGGGTCATCCCCCGCCCCGCCGCCACCACCGCATCCACCCCCGGATCCGCTGCCAGGGTCTGAATGGTCCGTTCGTAGATGTCGATCTGAAGGGAGGGGGTTAGCCCCACATCTATCGGGTTACGCAGACTCGTTCCCGTGGGCGGAACGAATTCAGCCAGGGCCGACCGGGTATCCGGAGACAGCTCCGCCAACCTGAGCCCGGTATTGCCGCAGGCCTCTGCAGCGGCCACGGCCAGCCCGCCCGGGCCTGAGAGAATAGCGATCCGGTCCCCTCTGCACGAGGGGAGCAGGGAAAATCCCATGAGCGTGTCCAGGAGGACATCGAGACCCGTTACAGAGACGGCCCCTCCCTGTCGGACAATGGCCGCCCATATCTCCCGGCTCCCCCCCAACCCCCCGGTATGGGAGGCGGCAGCCCTCCCACCCTCCTCGGTCAGGCCCACCTTCCAGAGGATGACGGGTTTCTTTTCCGAGGCCCCTTTCAGTGCCTCCAGAAAGGCCGGTCCGTCCTTGATCCCTTCCAGATAGGCCCCGATGACGCGGGTTGCCGGATCATCCGCCAGATACTCAAGGAGATGCGCGGCGGTCAGGTCGCATTCGTTTCCCAGGCTGACCACCTTGCTGAAGTGTATCCCCTTTTGGGGGCCGACACGGGAGATGATGTTTCCCAGGGAGCCGCTGTGGGAGATGAATCCCACGGCTCCGGGTTGTCGGGAGAGTTCCGGGAAAAAGGAAAGGCCGGATTCGGGGCAGTAAATTCCCATACAGTTCGGCCCGAAGATCCGCATCCCCGAACCCTGAGCGATCCCCGTCAGCTCCGCTTCCAGGGCCTTTCCTTCATCGGTGCCGGTCTCCTTGTAGCCTGCGGTAAAGAGCACGGCCCCTTTGATCCCTTTGGCTGCGCACTCCCTGACCACCGGGAGGGCACTGGAGTGGGGGACCAGGATAATGGCCAGATCCACGGGCCCGGGGATGGCGGAGAGGCTGGGGTAGGCCCTGAGCCCGTCAATCTCACGGGCCTCCGGGTGAACCGGGTAGATGGGGCCGGGATACCCCTGATCCTTGAGGGCCATGAGAAAAAGCCTTCCCGTTTTCATGCCGCGAGGCAGCCCCACGATGGCGATCGAATGGGGATGAAAGAGGGCATCCAGTTGGGCTATCCGTTTCTGATGCGCGTCCATGTCCTGAAAGTATCTCACGATGATCGTTGGTTAAGCCGCAACTATGGGCAACATGTACAAAAGGCAAGGTTCATATATCCCAACACGGAGGAATTGTAAACACCTGAAGCGATATCTCAATCTTCCCTCCCCCGCCAGTAATTCCGCAGGAGATGCATGGCCTGTACGCTCTCCACCGGGTCATTGAAGACAGGGAAGGTTTTCAGTCGCTTAAACTCCTCGATATGTCGCCGCTCGGAAAAAAAACTGAGCGCGATCGGTTTGTTGTGCTCCCTGGACATCTTCCCGGCAAAATGCAGCATCTGTTCAGGGGTGCCGATCCCGTCCGCGAACATCTTTACCATCTCAGGCTCGTACATGAATGAGAGGACGAGCCCGTCAATGTCCGGCAGTTCCAGACACTGTTCCATGGTAAATGCCAGGGCCCGGATGTCGTGGACGTCGCCGAAATCCATCGGGTTGGACATGCGGATCACCCCGGCCCTGCGGAAGCCCTCGATCTTCGTCATCAGGTCCGGGGGGAGGGGCGGGCAGGCAAAGCCGTACCGTTCACAGGCATCCCCTAAAATGACGGCAAATCCGCCGGACATGGAAATGACGGCCAGACGCTCCCCTTTGAGCGGCGGGAGATGAAGGGCCTTGGCCGCCACGGTCATCTGGTGAAGGCCCTCCACGCGCACGATCCCCGCCTGTTTCAAGGCCCCGTCCACGACCGCGTCGTTGTTCGAAAGCGCCGCGGTATGGGAATAGGCGATGTCCGACGCTGCGTGGCTCACATTGGATTTGAAGATCACCAACGGTTTTGGCGATTCCCGGGCGAGTCGTGTCAGCTCCCTCCCATCCTGGATGCTCTCGAGGTACATGTGGATCTGTTCGGTCTCATCATCCTCAAGAAGATATCTGACAAAATCGATTTCATCCAGATCCAGCTTGTTGCCCACGCTGATGACCTTTGAAAAACCCACATACTCTTCAGAAAAGGAGTAGGCCGACTGGGTGGTGACGCCCCCGCTCTGAACGATGATGCCCACCGGGCCTTTTTTGAAACGCCCGGGCTGCATGGGATTGAACGGCGTACAGAGCCCTGATCCGGGACATATGACGCCGATGCAGTTGGGACCGATAAATCGGATCCCGTGGCGCCTGGCGACATGAATCATCTCTCTTTCCGCCGGATTGCCCGCATCCGTCAGCTCTCTGAAGCCCCCTGTGGAGATAACGGCCCGCAGGATCCCCTTTCGACCGCAGATATCGAGTGTCTCGGCCACAAACCGGGCAGGGACCAGGATCACCGCCAGGTCGATCCCTTCGGGCAAGGACTCCGGATCGGTGATAATGGTCTTTCCGCTCACGGCTCCCGGCTCGCGGCCCACCGGATAGACAGGGCCCTTGAAACCGAATTCCAGGGACTGGAGGACGATGTTTTTGGCCAGGTTTCTGGGCGTGTCGGCCACGCCGAAGACAGCGATGCCGGAAGGATAGAAGAATCGGTTCATCCTGGATTCCCCATATGGTTCGAGATCTGCCGGGCAGTTTTCAGTATCTCCCGGGCCAGACCCTCTATGTCGTTCATTTCAAGGCTGAAGATGGTGGCGGCGACCCCGACGCAGCCTGCCAGGCGATTCCGGTGGTCATAGATCGGGGCCACGATCCGCCGAACACCCCTTCGCAGCTCCTGGTCCTCAACTGCGTACCCCTTTTCCATAATCCCTGACAGCTCCTCTTCAAGTCGATTCACGCGGGTAATGGTGTGCTCTGTGACAGGGGGGAGACCGATGGCCGAAAGGACCTTGTGCCGCTTTGCCGCCTCCATGTGCGCCAGATAGACCTTCCCCACGGCCACTGCATGAAAATAGGGGTAGGCGCTCCCGATGCGCGTGTAGAGGCGGATCCCCTCGGACCCTTCGATCTGCTCGATCAGGATGAGTTGGTCCCGGTCCAGGGTGGAAAGCTCAACCGTCTTGTGGGTCGCCTCGGCCAGTTCCTCCATGAACGGCCTTGCCGCAGACCGGAGCCGGATGTTGTTCTGAAGCCGGTTCCCGAGATAGAGGAGCTTCATCCCCAGCCGGTAACACCCCCTTTTGCCGGCCTTATCCACGATCCCCCGGTCGCACAGGGTGTTCAATATCCGGATGAGCGACTGTCTCGGGATGGCCAGACTCCCCATCATTTGTGAAAGAGACAGATCTCGTTCACAGACCGCCAGCAGCTCGATGATGTCCAATGCCCGATCCACGGCCGGGGCATGGGGTGACCCTTTTTGATGCATGATTTAATACCGTATTTGGTAATCCTAAATTCATATATGATACTATATCCTGGCCTTTCCCCTTGTCAAGGGGCAATTCCCGAGAGATCGATCCGCTCCTCCCTCACACAGGGCCCATGGCCCTCTGCCTCACGCGCGCCGGGCCGTCATCTTATCTCATTGCCATTGCATGATGGGGTGGCTTCCTCTTCCTTGACAACACAAGGGGGTTCCGATATAGTCCCTCCTGAAACAAGCAAGTGAATCAACTAACGTTTCCGGCAGGGTGGGTGATATGGAGTTTCGGAGAATCTGGGCCCTTCGCGGCCCCAATCGTTGGGCAGGTTTCCCATCTCTCGAGGTGGAACTCGACCTTGGAGCGTTGAAGGGCCGCGCCTCCCACCGGATACCCGGTTTCAACGAGCGGCTGATGGCCTGGCTCCCGTCGCTCATGGAACATCGGTGCAGCACCGAAGAGCGGGGAGGCTTCTTCGAACGCCTCCGCCGCGGTACCGACCTGGCGCATATTCTGGAACACGTCACCCTGGAACTTCAGTCCCTGTCAGGGTCCGACGTGCGCTTCGGCCGGGAGCGGCAGATATCCGCCCAAGGCGTCTACCAGGTCGTCATCGAATACGAAGAGGAAGAAGTAGCGCGTGCCTGCCTGAGCGTGGCCCGCGAACTCTGTCTGGCCGCGGTGGAAGGCCGCCGCTTCGACACGGAAACCGAACTGCAGAGACTTCGCGACCTGGCGTACGACGTCAAACTCGGCCCGAGCACAGGGGCGATCGTCCGGGCGGCCAAGGCCCGCGGAATTCCCTGTCGTCGACTGAACCGGGCCAGTCTGGTTCAGCTTGGCCAGGGCGCCAGGAGCCGCCGCATTCTTACGGCCGAGACCGACCGTACAGGGGCCATTGCCGAGGCGGTGGCCCAGGACAAACAACTCACGCGCGCCCTGCTCAAGGCAGTCGGCGTTCCCGTGCCCGAAGGCCGCCGGGTGGAAAATGCCGACGACGCCTGGGAGGCAGCCCGGCATTTGGGGCTCCCCGTGGTCGTCAAACCGCAGTTCGGAAATCATGGCCGCGGTGTCGCAACCAACCTGCGGACCGAAAGTCAGGTTCGCCAGGCGTATGCGGCCGCCTGTGAGGAAGGCTCCTCCATCCTCGTGGAAACCTTCGCCCCCGGCCGAGACCATCGACTCCTGGTGATCGGCGACCGCCTGGTGGCCGCGGCCTTGCGAGAACCGGCCCAGGTGGTCGGAAACGGCGTCTCGTCCATCCGTCAACTGGTGGATGAGGCCAATAAAGACCCACGCCGAAGCGACGGCCATTCCACTTCGCTGAGCTTCATCAGGCTGGACACGGTCGGTCTGGGGGTCCTGTCCGATCAAGGGCTTACGCCCGACTCGATTCCCGCGGAGGGCAGGGTGGTGTTCATTCGGCGGAATGGGAATTTGAGCACCGGCGGCACGGCGACCGATGTGACCGATCGCGTGCACCCGGAAGTGGCGGCCCGGGCCGTCGATGCCGCCCGAATGGTCGGGTTGGACATTGCCGGGGTCGATGTCGTGGCGCTCGACATCGGGCGGCCCCTCGAGGCCCAACAGGGCGCCATTGTGGAAGTCAACGCCGGTCCGGGCCTGCGGATGCACCTGGAACCTTCGGCGGGCCGGCCCCGGCCGGTGGGAGAGGCCATTGTCTCGTTGTTGTTTCCACCGCACGAAAACGGCCGCATCCCCACGGTGGCTGTCACCGGCGTCAACGGCAAGACCACGACGACACGACTCATCGCCCACATCCTGCGCGGGACCGGCAAAAGGGTCGGCATGACCTGCACCGACGGCATTTACATCGGCGAGCGGCGCATTGACGCTCGCGATTGCAGCGGACCCCGGAGCGCCCGCTCGGTACTGACCCATCCCCAGGTCGAAGCGGCTGTATTCGAAACGGCCCGCGGAGGGATCTTGCGCGAAGGATTGGGGTTTGACCGATGCGACGTGGGGGTGGTCACCAACATCGGGCAGGGGGACCATCTCGGCCTGCGGGGCATTGACACCCTCGACCAATTGGCCCGCGTGAAGCGCACGGTGATTGAGGCCGTGGCCAGGGAGGGAACGGGGGTCCTGAACGCCGACGACCCTCTGGTGGCGGCCATGGCCGATCATTGTCCGGGGGCCGTCGTCTATTTCGGACGCTCTGCCGGAAATCCGCTGATAGCCGCCCATCGGGCCAAGGGAGGAAAGGCCGCCTTCATTGGCGAATCGGCCCTCATGCTGGCCACTGGCGGCCGGGAGGAGATGCTCACCCCGTTGTCGCGGGCGGCCATGACCCACGGCGGGAAGGTCGGCTTTCAGATCGAAAACTCGCTGGCCGCGGCCGCTGCAGCCTGGTCCCTGGGCGTGCCGCTCGACCGCATTCGCGAGGGCCTGGAAACCTTTGCGGGGGACATGCACCAGGCCCCCGGCCGGTTCAACGTCATCCACAATGGAGATTCCACGATCATCATCGACTATGCCCACAACCCTTCGGCCCTGGCCGCCCTGGTGGAGGCGACCGACGCGTTTCCCCTAGAGCGGCGAACCCTGGTGTTTTCCGGATTCAATCGCAGCGACGCTGAAATGGTCGAAATGGGAAGGATCCTGGGGAATGGTTTCGACCGCGTGATCCTCTTTGAAGACCGAGGCAACCGCGACCGCCGCGACGGCGAACTCAACGCGCTCATTCGCCAGGGTCTGTCCGCGGGTTCGAGGGTTTCCGAGGTCGTGGACACGGATGATGAACTCTGCGCCATCGAAACGGCCCTAACATCCCAGGGCCCGGGCGAATTGCTTGTCATCGGCACCGAGGTCATGGAAGATTCGCTCCCTTTCGTGGAACGGTTCTTCGCCGCCAGGGTTTCGACATAACCCCAAGGCGGCCTAACGGCCGCAATGACCCAGGGGATCAGTTTGAGGTAACCCTGATGGGCCAGGAACCCCGCCATGGTGAGGAGTGTGCCCCCTTCGAGAATCGTGCCGATCATAACGGCGAAATATCCATATTTATCCAGTAGTTCTTCCATGGAAAACCTTCAATCATCCATTCCTGGGTCAACGCCCTATAGGTAATGGGACAGGATGCGTCGGCTGGAGACATCCATCCGGCGGATATCGGGGATGAGATACCTGATCCCATGGGAATCGATGATGAGGATGCGATGGTCGTTCAGCCGATGGATGTCATCCTCGTCATTGAGGGTGAACCGCGTCGTCCCGCGCTCGGTTTTCACATGCCACTCCGATGGATCTGCCGCCACCGATATGCTCACCACCTTTTCTATGACCGGAACGAATTCCCGGGCATGCAGATCTTCCTGTATGAGCCGACGGGTCTCCGAAGGAAGGGTCTCCAAATCTTCTATGCAGACGATTTCATGAGTCGCTTGATCGCAGAGTGAAATCCAGTGTTCAGGGTCTGTAAACGGAAACATGCGGATCGATTTGATGTCGTCGTACGTCTTGCCATCCATTTCAAAGGCCAGCCGACCCTTGGCGTCGCGGTAAAGAAAGCCCTTTTCCGCCCCCTCCCGGGGAGTTGGTTTGCCATCGGAGGTTGAGGCCACGCCGGAGTGCGTCATCTGACTGCGGTTTCCTTTATTCGATTGTGACAAATGACCCTCCTCCCATCAGTTCCCCAGGCAATGAACCATTTCCAGATTAATCCGATGCAGCCGGGCATAGGAGCCCTGCTTTTCAAGCAATTGAGCGTGATTGCCGATCTCGACAATCCGGCCTTGCTCAAGAACAACCAGCCGATCGGCGCGATGAAGCGTGCTGAGCCGATGGGCGATGGCGATGGTGGTTCGCCCCCGGATCAGGTTTTCAATGGCTATCTGAATCTGCTTTTCCGTTTCCACGTCCACCGAGGAGGTCGCTTCGTCAAGAATGAGGATCGCCGGATCAATCAACAGGGCCCTTGCAATGCTGATGCGCTGGCGTTCTCCGCCGGAGAGGAGCTGGCCGCGCTCTCCCACAAAGGTATCGTAGCCATCGGGTAGATTGAGAATAAACTCATGGGCACAGGCGGCCCGGGCGGCCTTGACAATGTCCCGGCGCGTGGCGTGAGGTCGGCCATAGGCGATATTCTCGGCAATGGTGCCATAAAACAAGAATGGCTCCTGCAAGACAATTCCGATGTTGCGGCGATATCCTTCGATGGCAAAGGTTCGAATGTCCGTGCCGTCGACCAGGATGGCGCCTTCCGAGACATCATAAAATCGGCACACCAGGTTCACCAGGGTCGTTTTGCCTGCGCCCGTAGACCCCACGAGACCGATCAATTCACCCCGCCGGATGTCTAGATCGATATGGTGCAGCACCTGACGGTTCCCGTAAGAAAACCCCACCGAACGCAATTGGATCTCCCCTCGAAGCCGTCCGGGGACCACCGGGTGGGCGGTTTCCGGAACGCTCGGTACGCGATCCAGGATCTCGAACACCCGATGGGCGCTGTTCGCGGCCCGCTGCACCGCGGAAACCATCTTGATCATGGATTCCAGTCGCGCGTAGAACCTGCCGATGTAGGCGAGAAATGCCGTCAGCACGCCAACGGTGATGTGGTGCTGAAAGACCTGCCAGACGCCGAAGATCCAGACGATCAGCAGCCCCCCGTCCGTAAGGAGGGTGACAATCGGCCCAAAAAAGGACCAGATTTTATTGACCCGGTCGTTTGCGTGGAGCACGCGATTATTGCATTCTTCGAACCGTTCAATCTCCCGTTGCTCCTGACCGAAGGCCTTGACGACCCGAATGCCCGGGATGGTATCCGCCAACACGCTGGTCATCTCGGCCCAGGCCCGGCTCCCTAAAGAAAACCCCCGACGAAGCACTTTGCTCACCCGATGGGTAAACCAGGTAATCAGCGGGAACGGGACCAGTGTAACGACCGCCAGCCACGGGTCGATACTGAGAAGGATCCCGGCGGTCATCATGATCATCAGGATATCGGACGCAAAGTCAAGGAGATACACCGAAAGGAAATAACAGATACGGTCCGTGTCCGAGCTGACCCGTGAGATGAGATTTCCCGTGCGTTTGGAGCCGAAGAATTCCAGGGACAAGCGATGCAGATGCCCATAGGTGATGTTTCTCAGATTCGCGCTGACACGCTCGCTCACCCAGGCCAGGACATAGGTGCGCGCCCATCCCAGCACCCATGCCAACACCGAAGCGCCGGCCAGTGCGGACAGGTACCACCATATCTTGGAGAAGACGACGGCCTCGCCGCTCTGGTAGGGGATAAGGACCTTATCCAGGATGGGCATGGTAATATACGGGGGGACAAGACCGGCCGCGATGCTCCCCACGGTCAGGAAGAAGCCCAGGACAATCATGCCGGTCCACGGGCGGGCGAAGGAGAATAAGCGCACCAGGGAACGGGTGGCCGGAGGAGCAGGATCTGCCGCAAATGCCCCGTTCATGGACGGGTCAGGGATCGCACCGGCAGGCCACCCTTCCTGCGGACCCTGTGCACCTTCATCTCTTTTCAGTGCAAGGGTGTTGATGGCTTTGGCAAAGCAATCCAGGAACCAGAGGGCACGGGCCTTGTGGCGGATCGTAAATTTCCATTCGTGGATAACATCGCCGGAGCCCTTTTCTCTCAGGCCGAGGGTCCCCACTCCCTTGTCTACCCTCATCTCCAGGGACTCGATGGTATCAAGGGGCCACATGTGAGAAATGCCTTCAGACCCGCCGCGCCCGGCGCCTGCCTTGGCCTTGACAAAACGACCGATCTTGACACGGGGGAGGAACGGCGCCGGATGTCCCTTGCGCGGCAGCGCAAGGTCAAGGAGTCGCCCGGTGGTGAGGATGACCCGATGGTGAACATAGTGGAGACGGCTGTCCAGGTCAGGTTCAAACGAGGCCAGTGGGACTTCTTCCTCTTCCAACAGAGAGTCAATTACTCCTTGGAATTCCGATGGGATATGGGTATCTGCGGCTGTCATTAGGGGAGACGTGGGATGCACCGGGCATCCGGATAAGATAAGCCTCTTCTCCTATTCGCAGTTATCCCAGACAAAAGGGATGAAGTCTCGTGGGTGATTTTGGATATGCTCGATGGTTTCGTCGACAACATCCGCCTGAATGACCATGAGTTCTCCCTTGCGTAAGGATTGCAGACCCACGTCGATCGCCTTGGTAGCCCCGAAGATCTCGATGACCTCGCTGGTGCGTCCATCGCCATTGAGACTGCTCATGCCGTGTCTGAATAGATGAATGATCTCGCCCGGGTTGCGGCCACGCAGATAGTGGCCCTCATACAATACCACGGAATCAAAGGCGCGTCCGATAAGCTTGCCTTGATGAATAATATCGCAGTCCCGGCGGTCGCCGGCGGTGGAGTAAACGATGGTGCGATGGCTGTGGGGGAATTCCTCAATCGCCTCGATGATCGCCTTCAGGGATGAGACATTGTGGCCGTAATCCACAATGACGGTGGACCCATTGACCTTGAAAACATTAAACCGGCCCGGGACCTTTTCAGGATCGGCCTCAAAGGTCTGCACGCCGGCGATGATGGCCTTCAGGGGTATATTCAGGCACCAGGCGGCGGCAATCGCTGCGAGGGCATTTTCAATGAGAAACCCGATGCGTCCGCAATGGGTGAGGGGAATCTGTTCCAGGGAGATCAGCCTCTCCTCATGGTCGCCTTCCGCAAGGAAGATCGCCTTGTCACGGACCATGACCGCCTTGCCGTTTCGTTTTCGATGTTCCGTGATCACCGGATGATCGCTGTCACGACCAAAAAAGACCACCTTTCCCGGGCAGTAAGACGCCATACCGGCGACCAGGGGGTCGGCGGCATTCAGCACGGCGGCGCCGGCGCCGGGGGCAACCGCCTCCACCACCGTTCTTTTTACCATGGCGAGTTTTTCAACCGTGTTGATGTCCGTCAGATCGAGATGATCTCCGTCACCGATATTGGTCACCACCGCCACGTCGCAATAATCAAAACCGAGTCCCTCGCGCAGGATCCCGCCCCGGGCCGTCTCCAGAACGGCGGCCTGGACGATCGGGTTGAGGAGGATCGCGCGGGCGCTCTGGGGACCGCTGCAGTCTTCATTGTCGATACGACGTCCGTCAACGTAAATCCCATCGCTGCATGTCATGCCGACAGTGACTCCCGTCTCCTTGAGGAGGTGGGTGATGAAGCGGGTGGTGGTGGTCTTGCCGTTGACGCCGGTGATGGCTGCGATGGGAATCCTTCCGGTCTCTCCCTCAGCAAACATCGTCGAGACGATGGCATCTCCCACGGGCCTCGGCGTGCCCTGGGACGGGTGGGTATGCATCCTCAGACCGGGGGCGGCATTGACCTCCACGACGGCCCCCTTCTGCTCCTCAAGGGGACTCCCGATATCCTGAGCAACGATATCGACCCCCGCCACATCCAGTCCCACGGCCCGCGCAGCATCCTGCGCCGCCCGGGCGATCTCCGGATGGACCTGATCGGTCACATCCACGGCCGTTCCGCCCGTGCTCAGGTTCGCATTTCTCCGAAGCAACACCCTCATCCCTGCCGTCGGCACGGATTGGAGCGTAACCCCTTGCTCCGACAGTAGATTTTGAGAAATGACGTCAACGGCGATCCTGCTCAGCGGACGGGCGTGGGAGTCTCCCCTCAGCGGATTCGCGTTTTCCCGGTCGATGAGATCCCGGACCGTATGAACGCCGTCTCCCATGACGTGGGCAGGTTCCCTATGCGCGGCAGCCACCAGTTGATTCCCCACAATGAGTAACCGATAGTCGTTTCCGGGGATAAACTCCTCCACCAAGACCTGGGAACTCTCGACCCGGGCGGCCTCATAGGCAGCCATGACATCCTCACGGTTGCTCAGGTTTACGGTTACCCCGCGGCCCTTATTCCCGTCAAGCGGTTTCACTACCACCGGCAGGCCGATATCCTCCGCCGCAGACCAGGCGTCTTCGGCGTCCCATACCTCCCGACCATAGGGCACGGGAACGCCTACCGCCTTCAGCAGGGCCTTGGTAATCTGTTTATTCTGGGCAATCCCTTCGGCAATCGCCGAGGTCCGGCCGGTTTCCGAGGCCTGTATGCGGTGCTGGCGCCCTCCGTGTCCCAACAAGACCAGACTCCCGGCGTTCATTCTGCGCACCGGGATTCTGCGCCTTTTCGCAGCCTCCACGATGGCACGGGTGCTTGGCCCCAGGCAGACATCCTGGGCCAGGTCCCTCAGTCGATCCATCTCGCCGGGAAGGTCAAACGGCCGGTCGTAAACCGCACCGAAACAGATCCGATGGGCCACCTGCAAACACTCCCTGGCCAGGGTCTCTTCGTCATAATCGATGACCACCTTGTATAGCCCGGTTTCATCCGTTTCCCGTGTTTTACCAAAACCGACCGGCGTTCCGGCGAGCGTTTGCACCTCCAGGGCAACGTGTTCCAGGATATGCGCGAGGTAGGTGCCGCGGCGGAGGCGTTCAAAAAAACCTCCCCGCTCCCCAACGCTGCACCGGTGTTCAATGAGCGATGGCAGCCAGGCCATGAGCCGGTCGTTAAAGCCGGGCATTTCATTAGAGGCGATGTCATTGAATTTCTTGAGATCTACCCATGCCTCAAGCACTGGGAAGCTTGCCCAGAGGTTGGGGCCCCGCAGGGCAATCACCCTTCGGATTTCCATAAAATATTTGGTGTCGATTTTTATTTTTTGGCTTTCCATATACATCTTTTTCTTAAATTATTAATAATATATTCAACCTCATCAAAATTAACAGACATTTTTTTAAGGTGCGGGATTATAGTCATGACTTTCTTGATTTGCAAGTATAATCGGATGCCGTGGGTGCAGGGCGTTTGGCTTGATGATCGGTTTGGGCTACGCAGGGGTCCGGTTTTTCACTCTATATAGGATACATAGGATCGGAGGCAAAAACGGAAACAGACCGCACCGTCAAATTCGACGATGCCCTCCCTGCAAGGGTTGAGGCTCCTTGTCGCGACCACAATATCCTGCGGTCACATATTCCTTGATCCTCAAGGCCTAATCCTCTATAGTCGGAAATCGAAAAAGGAACTTCTTATCACCTCACCGAATGCCGAGTAGGCAGGCGGGATGCCTGCCCTACAAAAACAAATAATTTCTCAGAAGTCCCAGTCAAAAGCAGGTCTGTCGTAGGGTCGGCGTCCCCGCCGACCAGGCCCGGTGAGGGGTTTCCTTTCACCTTATATCAAATTTCGAACTACCGGAAGGGGCTGGAAAGGAGAATATCATGACCCACCACGAGGTGTATCAAGAGTTGCTAGCGGTGATGAAAAAACGCGGGGGCGGCTACTCGGGAATGGATATTCCGGAATTCTACGCCATGGCGGAAGAACTCTTCACGCCCGCAGAGGCTGAAGTCAACAATGCCATGCCGCGGGGGCCTTTTACGGCCAAAGACCTGGCCCGGGAAATGGGCCGGGAGGAAGCGGAACTGGAAAAAACCTTGGAGTCCATGGCCGACAAGGGACTCTGCGTGGCCGTCAAAATGAACGCAACCCAATTTTACCAGAGTGCCCGGTTCATGCCCGGCATACTGGAGTTCCAATTTATGCCGGGACTGACGACCGAACGGCACAAAAAGCTCGCCCGGCTCATCGCCGCCTATAAAAAGGCCTGCGACCTGAAAACCGACTTGGCGGCGGTCACCTTTCCTCCCACACGGGTCATCACCGTAGACCGTGCCGTGGCCGCCGGGAATCAGGTCCATACCTACGACCAGGTGGAGACCTATATCGACCATTACGAGCCCATCGCGGTGACTACCTGCTACTGCCGTCATGCGGCCGTCCTGCGCGACGAGGACATTCACGGGATGCCCCTGGATGTCTGCATGCAGTTCGGCCTGGGCGCCCAGTTCGCCATCGAGCGGTTAGGCGGGCGGAAAGTAACCAAGGAAGAGGCCCGGGAAGTCTTGAAACGGTCGGAAGAGGCCGGTCTGATTCACATGAGCATGAACACCACGGAAGACGTGGGCTTTATCTGTAATTGCGACCGCTGGCACTGCGTGACGGTAAAACAGGCACTGGCCAAGCCCAAACCCGCCTTGTTTTTTTATTCCGGCTTCGAACCCCGTTTCGAGGCCGAGCGCTGCGTGGCCTGCGGGACATGCCTGGAGCGCTGCCCGGGGGAAGCCCTCTCTCTGGGAGAAGAAGGACCCCCGCAGGTGGATCGCGACCGCTGTTTCGGTTGCGCCGTCTGTGCGACCGGCTGCCCGTCGGATGCGATCGCCATGGTCAGCCGGCCGGGCTTTCCCGAAATCCCGAAGAACGGCAGGGCACTGGGGGAGGCCATCAAGGCGAGCCGGGGCATTGGGGCTTGAAAACAGAATCCGGTTCTGCCGGGCATTGCATAAACGCCGGCAATAAAGGTGCGTGGGATAAAGTGGCAGGGATAAGGGATGCCTCTTTAAACATCTATAAATCACTTTGTGGGAGAGGCTTCCAAGCCTCGAAATCGAGACTTCAAGGTATTCACAAAGAGGCTGTCCCAGTCGTAGCGGCGTAGCGGGGTCGGGCCACGACAAATAGATGAGATTGTTTGGAATAGTTTCGAAATGAGCCTCTGAAACGGGCCTATAATGGATTTTTTGAGGGCAAAAGGGGTGTTTTTCCCAGGGGTCTAAGGCAAGGGCCAAGCGACATTACATTCCAGCATATATCTGAATTATCATTCATCGTCCGAATTCCTCACAACCGGGCCGGGGTTTCCCCCAGGCCCGCCGACATTCCCTCCCACATGCCGACAACAGGGTCACGGGAACACCTTGATGGACTTGGGCCGGCCATCTCAATGTTCGGCAATCCGTTCTCTGGATTCTCTAACCGCTGCAAGGATATCTTTTGTTGTTGCCTTTGTTTTGATTCCTGGAACATCAAATGGCGATTTTTTACTTTTCCTGAAAATTATGGAAAAGGTTTCGCCGCCTCTCCTTTTGATGATGACCTCTTCACTTCTTGCAATATTAAGAACATCCGCAAGACGCTGTCTTGCTTCAGAATATGTATAGACTTTCATGATAATTTACTCCAAAATCGCGATACCCATCTCCCGCGCTACCCTTTGCATTCCCAGATCAAGCGTAAGCAGTGGGCCATGGAGGTTTTGAGCGCACTCTAAAAAATACGCATCGTATGCATAAAGGTTAAATTTAATCGCAATACTCAATGCTGATTTTATATCGGTATGCCTCAGATCCACCGGTATTTGTTGAACAACCTCCCACGCCGATTCAACCTCGTCTTTTTTCAGGGTGTTCTTTTTCATCATTGCCGTCAAGGCATTCCCGATTTCAAACGGCAAGACATCAGGCGCAATCAATTCATGACCTTCAGTGAGTTGGATTATTTTCCCCTTTTCCGGCTCGTTTAAGGCAACGGCGATAAATGTATTTGTATCGGCGATTATTTTCATAGGTACAATTGTACGCAACAAAAACCAATCTGTCAAGCCGAACTCAAAGCGGGGTGGCCGGGAAATGCTGACTCGTAAACCCATCTGACACGTAGTGGGGTAGAGGGGCCGGGCCAGGGTTTCTCCCAGGCCCGCTGACATTCCCTCAAACATACCGACAATAGGGTCCCGGGAACATCTTGAAGGACTTGGGCCGACCGTAGATTATGGGAGTGGGGGACCTTTTTAAGGATGAGATCCGGAGCCGGGAGGGTGAAAGGCGGTCACGCAGGGATTGACCCTGGCCAAAAGAGCAATGAGGATTGTTTTTTCGGGCCTGATTTCCGTTGAAATCCGGGGTTGCATCCGTTATACATCACAAGACTTGATGGTCTCGTAAAAGATCCTGCACCGCTTGAAAGAACTGGGTTCGTGCCTTCGCAGGAATGACGGAAAATCGGAAGCCTTGACTTTTTACGAATGCATCAAGACGTGGTAGAAAGGGGATAAACCATGACATCCATGCGGGTGAGGGCTGTAAAGGGCATCCAGGTCGGGGATCGGTTCCGTGTGGCCCGGACCTTCACGGAACAGGATGTCATTGACTTTGCAGAAACAACCCGGGACTACAATCCGGTTCATTTCGACAAGCGATTTGCAGCGATCAAGAACTTCAGGGGAAGGATCTGCCACGGATTGCTGGTGGGGAGCCTGTTGACCGAGATCGGGGGGCAGCTGGGCTGGCTGGCCACGGAGATGAATTTCAAATTCAAAAGGCCCGTATATCCGGGAGATACCATTACCTGTGAGCTGACCATCAGAAAGATGAATGACCGGGGGTTTGGCGAGGCAGAGGTGACCTTCACCCATTCGGACGGCACGGTGGTCATTGAAGCGGAGGTAAAGGGAAATCTCCCCGGCGACCCTGAAAGAGCGGTCATGAACCGGATGGTGGAAGAGGGAGACCCGACCAACCCGACGGGGAAAGCGTGTCAAGCGGAATAAATCGCAAGCGCCTCAGCACGGAGGGGTGACATCCCTGCAAGGCCGGATGCCCCTCTTCGGGTCCGGCGCCATGGGCGAATCAGTAAACCTATCATCAGACCCTATGGTTGCGATTTCTCCGCAACTTGCCGAGAAGTCAGGCGCCTTACGGGTTAACAGCCTGTAAAAAGGAAAACCCTTTGCCTTCGTGTCTCCGCCTGCCCCGTGAAACCATTTTTTGCCCTTGTTTCACCGGGGTGTGAGTCCCGCGGGATGGGTTGCGGCCATGCCGCATGAGGAGCATCTATGAATTCTGAACATATCATCAAGATAGCGGATCAACTGAGCCTGCCCCTCTCGAATGTGGAGGCAGCGGCCCGTCTCCTCGATGGAGGGGATACGGTCCCCTTTATCGCCCGTTACCGGAAAGAGGCCACCGGCTCCCTCGACGAGGTGGCCATCACGTCGATCCGCGACACCATGGCCCAGATGGAGGCCATGGACAACCGGCGGGACGCCATCCTGAAATCGCTCAGGGAGCGGGAACTCCTCACGGAAGATCTGGAGAAGCGGATCGCCTCGGCCGAGACCCTCACCACGCTGGAGGACATCTACCTCCCCTACAGGCCCAAACGCCGAACCCGGGCCACGGTGGCCAGGGAGAAGGGGCTGGAGCCCCTGGCAACCCTTATCTTCGAACAATCGGACGAGACCGACCCGGTGGCGGCCGCGGCCGGGTATATCGACCCGGAAAAGGGGGTGGCCACCGCAGAGGAGGCCCTGGCCGGATCCAGGGACATCATCGCCGAGTGGGTCAACGAAGACCAGACGGCCCGGGAACGGATGCGGACCCTCTATGGGCAAAAAGGGATCTTTCGCTGCAAGGTGATTCCGGGGAAGGAGACCGAGGGGGCCAAG
>JAWOIH010000167.1:0-6040 GCA_046484725.1 Candidatus Desulfacyla sp.
CGTAAAGCGGGACGCTGGTAAAAAAGTAAGTTGACGGAATGTTGAGTTGTGTGTTAATGAATCGGCATGCCAAGACAATCTCGCCTGGACGCGCCCGGTGTCTTGCACCACATCATGATCCGGGGGATAGCGCGTCGAAAGATATTCATGAACGATAGAGATCGGGAGGATATGCTGGAACGCCTGGCTAAACTCCTGCCCGAGACCCAAACAGCCTGTTACGCATGGGTGTTTATGCCCAACATGCACATTTTCTATTTCGAACGGGAATCTCGCCCCTTGCCTCGGTAATGAGAAGGCTGCTGACGGGCTATGGGGCTGTCAGCGAGTTAGGCATGTCCCTTCGAGAACTGGCGAGGCGGCTGAAACTGAGTCCACCAGCAGTGGGTTTCTCTGTGGAAAGGGGGGAGGCGATTGCGCATGAGAACGGATACCGATTGCTCGACTAACCATCTTACTTTTTTGCCAGTGTCCCCAAACCCCCAAACCCATAACCGTCTGTTGTTTATGGGGTCCCCCAAGGCGGATTCGGCACTGTAATATCTTTTTCCCATGTATGCCAGCAATGGTCCGGATCGGGATCGGCGACGTTCTTGTACCTGACAATCATTTTTTGACCTGTAAGCGATATGATACTGAAACCGTATGGGTCGCCCCCGTTGCGGTCATCTGCAAGCAACGTTGGCGGGAAATTCCCCGTTAAGAAAAGAATGAGATTCAAGACGCCAACAAGATTCACCCTTCGGGAGATGACCTTCTCCGATGGGCCGGCCATCAACGCCCTGGCGCGCCGGTGTCCTGATGGGGGCAGTGTCTCGGTGCGGTCAGTGTTCCGGGAAAACGCCTTTCACAGCGTGGAAAGCCTGCGCCCGGCGATGGTGGGCATAGCGGCCGAGTCTCCTCATCTTGAAGGGCTCGTCGGCATGGGCTGGGTCAGCCTGGGTCGCTGCCGGCTGGACGGGGAAATGGTCCCCTATGCCCTTCTGAACACCTTTATGGTTCATCCCGAGTGGCGCGGACAGGGGATTGCGGCAAAGCTGTCCAACAAGGCTATTGAATACGCGACAGCGCGTCTGGGTCACAGGGTCCTGCTGGTGGCCGACATCCAGGCAGGGAATACGGCGTCCAGCCGCTGGGCCGGAAAATGGTCGAACCAAGTCCTTCAGCCTGTCACGGTGGCCCCTGTGACGGTCCGGAGGAGAAGACCCGCGAAGACGGCAGGGGTAACAGTTCAGCCGCTGACAAGCGACCATGCAAAGGCGTTTGCCCAGGGCCTGAACGGCTTCTATGAGGGATACAATCTGTTTCAACCGGAAACCGCAGACAGCCTTACCGCCTGGCTTTCCCAAAGGCCGCAGGGGCTCACTCTCAATCACTGCCTGACAGCGAAAGACCCGCACGGCCGATTACTGGCCGGTCTGGCGCTGGAGGAGACATGCCAATTGCGGACCTACCAGATTGTCCATATGCCCTCGTTTTTACACCTCGCGAATAGACTGCTTCATGTGATTCCTGCCGATGGGATCCTTCGAGAGATCCTGGTGAGCCGCTTCTGGTTTAGAACCGGAAAGGAGGCAGCCGCCCGATTTCTTTGGGAACAGGCCCGATGGGAATGCCGCGACCGGGGCACAGCCCTCATGCCCTTTTCCGATCCCCGTTCTCCCCTGCCCCGCGTCATCGACCTGAAGCCATGGTCCATACGCACCACCATGAACCCGGTGATCCGCTGGGAGGCCCCTGTTGCTCTTGATCGCCCGGTTTACCCGATCCCCTGATCCTGTGTTGCGCAACAAAGGTCACAAGGCCGCTTAAGGGCCGCCATTCAATCGTTCCCACAACAAGACGGCAAGGCACAGAGACCAAAAGATTCTTCTGCTTTTGACACAGAAAGGCTAACGGTGCGCCCCAACGAAAGAGACCTTCCAGAAGCCCACATCCTTGACCGGCATGGGCTGGCTGGTCCAGTTTGAACCACCGTCCGAGGTGTGAAGGATGACCCCTTCCGGCAGGTCCAGGGAAGCACCGCGTGCCTTGAGGCCCACCACCCATACGGTTTTTTCGTCCAAACAAGTCACGCCCTCGTAAACGTATTGGCCTGTCGGGTCCATGATGCCGCTGATGACCTTTCCGTCTTTCAGCTGAACGCGGATAATGGCGCCCCTGCTCTCACCGCTGATGTTCTGAACAGCCCAGGCCATATTCGCATGGGGAGCGCAGATATCATCCAGGTCATTGCGTCCGGAGACCTCTGGCGCGTCCAGTTCCCAGGCATTCCCACCATCCACCGTCCGGTAGATATTGGCATCAGGCCTCACCGTTGCCCATGCCACCTGAGAGTTGACAATACTGACGGCCATAGGTCCGAATCCCGAGGCGCTGGGATCCGGGTTTGTAAGCGTTTCCCGCCGCCAGGTCTCACCGAAATCCGGCGAGTGAATCATGCCATTCTCGCCGCTCCCCCAATCCGCAATCCATATGTCATCGCCTTTGACATCCATGCGATTGATCTGTTTCATGGAAATGCCTTCATGGGGAATCACCCTCCATGTCTTGCCCCCATCCCTGGTTTGCATCACAATGCCCGTCAGCGTGACAGCCCATGCAGCGCTGCTGGACAGCCCCTTGATGCCCTTGACGACATCGGTCACCCCCTCAGGAAGCCGTTGGACATCCCAGTTGAGACCCCCGTCGCTGGTGTGAAGAATTGCGCCTTTATCAATGTTCCCCACCGCGGCCCACGCAGTCCATTCATCCACCGCGCTGATGTCATTTCCGGTCATTCCTTCCCAAAGAGCCGGGTCTCCCTGTTCCTCCCAGGTATTGCCCCCGTCAGCCGTATGCAGGATGGCAGCCGTTTCCCCTCGATACCCGATAGCCCAGCCCACGCGGCCGGTCGCGGCCGGCCGGCTGCTATCGTCATCACTGCACCCGGGAGCCGAAAACAAGATACTCACAATCATTCCCCCCAGAATCAACCATTTCATCATCATCCCCCCTTGAATCCCGATGAATCCGCTCCTTAATTTACACTGATTCAATACCAATCCAATCATCATCTCTGATCTTTCATAAAGATGCGACGAATTTCCGATGATCGTTTTGTTTGAAAAAACAGACAGCGCTGTCATTCCATCTACAGGTAAAAGAAATAGGTCATTCCCACCAGAACCGCCATATAGATCAGGGCCAGTCCGCCGCCGATCCGGAGGTAATCCTGGGTCCGGTATCCGCCGGCACTCATGTAAAGCGCATTCACCTGGTGCGTGGGCAAGATAAAGGAATTGGAAACCCCCAGGCCCACCACAATGGCCGCCACCCGCGGCTCGATGCCGATCTGGCTGGCAATGGAAATCCCCAGGGGCACCAGCAGGGTGCAGGCCCCTACATTGGAGATCACCATGGTGAAGCCGCAGCTCAGTATCGCTAGAAGGATCAAGAGCAGCATGGGAGACATGATGGGTCCGAGTCCGGCAACGATCCCTTTCGCGATCCAGGCGGCGGTCCCCGTTTGGTCCATGGCCATTCCCAAAGGGATGAGCCCCCCCAGCAAAAAGACGGTGCGCCAGTCTACGGCCCGGTAGGCCTCGCTGATGCTGATGACCCGGGTGAGGATCATACCCACTGCCCCTGCCATGAGACATACCGACAGGGGGATCGGATTGTACGGCTGGCTCTGAAAGTAAAAACTCGACAGAAGCATCATTGCCAGGGCCGTCGAGAAGCAGACGAGGGCGCGACCGGCCTTTTCAGGCTTTTGAAAGTCCTCTTCGAACGGCGAGATCATGATCAAGTCCTGATGTCGTTCCTTCAACGACATCAAGCGTGCCCATGTCCCATGCATGAGCACGGCATCGCCGGCCTTAAGTGGTCGATCCGCCATGCTTTGGTAATGGGTCCTTCCGGATTGATGAACGGCCAGGGGATTCAGGCCGAATGTCTGGCCAAAACCGACCTGCCGGATGGTCTTGCCGATAAGGCTCGAACGGGGTGAGACCACGCCTTCCACAATCCCCGCTACCGAAGGATTGCACAGGGTGTCCCTGAAATGGACCGGCTGCTTCTTGAGCACCAGGCCGTAATCCCCCACGAATCGCCTCACCGCCTTCAGAGGCCCGTATGCGCAGAGGATGGAACCGGCCTGAATGCTCCTCTCCGGAGGCGGAGCAACCTCGTATAAACCATCGCCCTTGGCCAACGCCACGATGGTCACCAGAAATCGCCGGTGAATTTCTACCAGTGTCTGGGGACGATCCCCAGGCTGGTAATCCGGCGGCACATGGATCTCAAAAGGCCCCTGGATCAGCCGATAGACACTGAGGAGCCCTTCTTCGTTGGTTTCGGACTTTCCATGCGGGTCCTCGGAAGGGGTTTCGCCACGCACCGCCAGCATGCGCATGCCCACCGTGGAAAGATAGGCAATCCCCCCGGCCGCCAGGGCAAGACCGATGGGGGTCAATTCCAGAAAGCTGAATTTCGCCATGCCCACAGGCAGGATGTCATTGAGAAGGATCAAGGGGCTCGTCCCGATCATGGTCAGTGTACCGCCCAAAATAGCGGCCATGCCAATGGGCATGAGCACACGGGAAATGGGGATCTTGAGCCGATAGGTGGCCACCAGACGAACGGCCGGGAGAAAGAGCACGGCCGCTCCCGTGTTCTGCATCACGCTCGATATGGCGGCGATGAGACTTGAAAAGATCACGGTCAACCGACGGGAACTCTTGCCGATGGTTTTCAGGAGCGGCTGAATCATCCGGCTGACCAGGCCCGCCCGGTTCAGGCCATGGCTGATGATCATCACCCCGATAATGGCCACCACCGCGTTGCTGCTGAGGCCCTTGAACGTATCGTGGGAATCCAGGAGGCCCAGCTCCGGGAGGAGCACCATCATGGCTATGGCGACCACATCCACGCGCACCCACTCCACAACAAAGAGAAAGACAGCGGCCCCGATCAGCGCGAGCATCAACAATTTGGTCCAGATATGGGTATCCACAGTGAACGGCCAGCGAACCGCTCCCATGTCCTGGATAGGCTTTCCGCCAACTCCGGTCAGCTCACCGTAGATATCCATCCAAAAATCGTGTTCCCCGGCCTTGGTCCTGGAACTTATCGTATATTCGACCAGTGCCGTGAGCGGCTGGGACTCGTCTTTCGGCGGCAAGTCGAATCTTACCAGGATATGACGCCGGGGCCGCTCCGGATTAGCCCTGTCGATAAATGCGATGCCGCTCTTATCCGGGGCCGCGATCCATACCACCAGCGGGACCGGGGCCTGCCGGTTCCATGTGATGGTCTCTTTCGGGGTCCCCTCCGGCCCCTTCAGCCGGGCCTCCAGTTCGAAGCGCCCGGTCTCCCCGGCAATCAGCGTTTCAGATGGTTTCATCTGGAGGGAAATATACCGGGGCGCCCGCGCGCCGCGAATCGCATGAGTCGGCGGGTAGACGGATCCGACCTCACCGTATATTTCCTCAACAGCGAAAACCGGCGCACCAGGATCACACAGGGCGGCAATTGCCAAGATCAGACAGGCAACAAAGAGGATCGATTTCAGGGTTCGCATGGGATCAGGGTTTACGTCATGGCACCATCCGATGTCGCCATCAGACAAACGTCGTTCACACCGCTTGCTCATGCGGTTTCCTCAGACGGTAGGTTTTTGAAATTGTGACGTTGCTCGAAAGGCGATTTAGATTGTCGTGAGTCAGTATTGCCTTTTTACGGCTTATACCCGCTTTTCCCGCGTGCCGTCAAGGGCTGAGGAAAACAGAGAGGCAAGGAAGGAGTGCCCTGACATCCACGCGATTCTCTGATCCCGGCTTGCGCAACAAATACCCTGTCTTAAACTATGCCCGTTATCTTCTTGACGAGCCACGTCCTTTGGCATAAGTTTAACGCTGTTCATAAGGTAATTTTGACGACAGGAGTGTAGCATGATGAAATGGAAAAGAATTCGGTCCTGCGGCATAGTCATCCCCATTTGCTTGTTATTCGTAGCCATCGCGGCCATTACCCCATTCATTTGCTCCTGTTCGAGCGA
>JAWOIH010000298.1:0-2773 GCA_046484725.1 Candidatus Desulfacyla sp.
GGATGCCCGGCCGGATCTTCGATATTCCCCCGGCCAGCTCTTTTCCGCTCATTTCAGGCAGGACCACATCAGTCATGAGCAGGTGGATCTCGCCCTGGTGTTCCCGGGCCGTGGTGAGCGCCGCTGCCGGACTCGCTGATGTCAAGATCGCATAGCCCAGATTTTCCAGGATCCTTTGGGCCAGTCGCAGCACCGGCGCATCATCCTCCACGATCAGGATGGTCTCGCCGCGACCCTGAGGTATTTCCGCTTCGACCGCTTCCACTTTTTCTTCGACTTCCTCGCCGTGCCGGGGCAGGTAGATCCTGAAGGCGGTCCTTTTCCCAGGCTCGCTTTCCACGTAAATGGACCCGTTGTTCTGCTTGACAATCCCATACACTGTGGCCAGCCCCAGGCCGGTCCCCTTGCCCGCCTCCTTGGTGGTGAAAAAGGGCTCGAAGATGTTTTCCAGGGTTTCTCTATCCATGCCGCAGCCGTTGTCGTTCACCGCCAGCATCACATACTCGCCAGGCACGGCCCCCGGATGTTGTGCACAGTCGGCCTCATTCAGGACCGTGTTTCGTGTTTCAATGGCGACCTTCCCCGCACCCTGGATGGCATCCCGCGCATTGACGCACAGGTTGGCCAGAATTTGATCGATCTGGGACGGGTCCATCTTGACCGGCCACAGGTCTGTTGCCGGCTCCCAGGCCAGATGGATATCCTCGCCGATGAGACGTCTCAGCATCTTGAGCATCCCTTCCATGGTTTCATTGAGATCCAGCACCTCAGGCGCGATGATCTGCTTCCGGGCAAAGGCCAGGAGCTGCCGAACGATCTCGACGGACTGCTTCCCTGCCTTCATGATTTCCTGGAGATTTCCGTACAACGGCCCTGTCTTGCCCAGGCCCTCCATGGCCATTTGGGCGTATCCCAAAATCACGGTCAACTTGTTGTTGAAATCGTGGGCCACACCCCCGGCCAGACGACCGACCGACTCCATCTTTTGGGCCTGCATCAACTCGGCCTGAAGCTTCTCGTGCTCTGCCTCGGCCCGCTTGCGATCGGTGATGTCGCGGCTCAATGAGATGATGCCCACGGGTTTTAGTGCCGTGTCCCGAATATAGGACACGCTGTTCTCGATCCAAACAGTGGAACCGTCCTTTCTGTATTCCTCCAATTCCAGGACTCGGGTTCTGCGGGGGTCTGCCGCACCGCCGGCCTCCAATTGCATGTCTTCTTCAAGGGCCCTGGTAATGATCTGCAGGGATTCGGGCGTCATAATCTGTTCCATGGTCTGCGCCATAGCCTCTTCAACCGTGTATCCCCGGAGGCGAATGATGGAAGGGCTGACGTAGGTGAAACGTAAATTGAAGTCCATAACGGTTATCACATCCGCAATGTTATCCACCACCAAACGATACTTCTCCTCGCTTTCTCGTAGTTTTTTCTCAACCAGTTTACGCGTGGCAATGTCCCGAATATTACATTGCACCAACCTTGCCCTGTCGACGAGATAGATGTCCGTATCGATGTGCTCTCCGGCCTTGGTTTTCGCCGGAACATCTTCGTACATAATTATGCCGTTCTTGTTCAAATTCTGCATTGTCATCTGGAAATCACTTAGATCGAGTGAAATACCAATGTCCTGAAGCTTTTTCCCGATGGTCTCGTCTCGGGTATATCCCAGCATCTTCTCGAAGGCCGGATTGGCATGGGTAATCTTGCCTTCGCCGTGTTCGAGAAGCACGATCCCATCGTTCGCAGTCTCAAAAAGACGCCTGTAGCGCTCTTCAGACTCGGTTAATAACGCTTCCAGTCGCTTGCGCTCGGTGATGTCCTCAATGGCGAGAAGGATCATCCCGGCATCGATGTCTTTCCGATATATCTGACGAGCGTTGAGCAACATGACTTTATGGCCGATGTCCTGGAAATCATGGGCAACCTCAAAGTCGTCGAATGCCAGTTTTTCAGGAAGGATTTCTTCAAGCAGTTCCCGAAGCAGCGGGATGTCCCATTGTTTGTTTCCAAGGTCATAGATGAAACATCCGAGCGTTTCAGAGGGAATGACGTTAAATGTGGTGTAAAAGTGGCGGTTTGCCGAGATGATCTTCAGGTCCGCATCCAGAACCAAAAGGGGCTCTCGAACCGTCTCCACAATACTTTCGGCGTAGCGACGGGCCTCCTCGGCCGCAAGCTCAGCCGATATATTCCCGGTTACGGGTTTTTTCAGATCGGCATGTTGCGATCGCAACTCCTCGGCGTCATGGTCTAACTCCATGTTTGTCTTACGATCATCTCTCATAGCGTCCTCCATAGGTAGCGAACCGAATTGAAAGGGGGTCTACTCTTGATTGTGTCTAAAAATGAGGCCACGTCTTGTTTTGTGACTTGATGCAATCCCTTTCCATCGGGAATTCAATCCTGAGCGGCCATATTCTGAACCTCATGTGAAATCCTCTACGCGAGCTGAGAGGGCGAAAAACAAAAGGAGCATCCCTTCGGAAAGACATACCTTTTCTTTTGCCGTCCTCCCCGTGCCCTTGTCTGTCAAGGGGAAATGCGTGGAACGTTTCGTTTTCATTCTTCATTTTCCTTCAACTCTCAGCTTTAAGCCAGATCCTCCCGTAAGGCGGAAGCGTAAGATGCAAGGCATCTCCCGCAGCCTGATATTTTCTGCCGGAGAGAAGGTCATGGCATTGGCCGTTGCGGAGGCCAACCTCCTCTGCAGGGACCGTAAGCCCCAACGTTTCCTCTGTAACACCGGTGAGGGTCAGGATGGCCTCATCTTTCT
>JAWOIH010000459.1:0-11312 GCA_046484725.1 Candidatus Desulfacyla sp.
TGCGCCCTTCTGGTCCTTACGCCGGCCCCAGGGCAGCAGTTCGATGCCGCCGCCACGGATGCGCACCGGCAGCTGGGCCTTGGGATTGGGAAAGTAGACACGGATGTCCTGCCCCTGGTGGCTGTAGTACACACCGCCGCACATGGCGGTCCGGACGCTCCCCGGATCGACTGAAAGCCCTCCTGCATCCACCAGCCCTTCCGCCAGCCGGCGGGCATTTTCGTGATCTTCAGACAAACGGTCAACCATCTCGGTCAGGGCCACAATGCCCGCGGCCGCAATCACGCCGGCCTGGCGCATCCCGCCCCCCACCACCTTTCGGGCCCGCCGGGCCTCTCTGATGAAGTCGCGGCTTCCGCACACCACAGACCCGACCGGCGCGGCCAGGCCCTTGCTCAGGCAGAACGTCACGGAGTCCGCCTCCGATACCAGATCCGACGCATCCACGCCCAGGGCCACGGCTGCGTTGAATATCCGCGCCCCGTCCACGTGGATCTTGAGATCATGGCGACGGGCGATCTCCCCCACGGCCCTCATATATTCAGGGGTCAGCGGGCTTCCGCTGCACCGGTTGTGGGTATTTTCGAGCACAATGAGCCGCGTTCTCGGGAAATGGATATTGTCCGGCCGGATGGCCCCTTCGATGTGCCCAAGATCCAGGGTCCCGTCCGGTTCATTGGGAAGGGTCCGGGGATGAACCCCGCCCAGGGCCGCGCTCCCCCCCTGCTCGTAATAAAAGGTGTGGGACCGATCTCCCAAAAGGACCTCATGGCCCCGATCGCAGTGGGTCAGCAGGCAAACCAGATTTCCCATGGTCCCGCTCACCACAAAGAGGCTTGCTTCCTTGCCGAGCCGTTGTGCAGCCATCTCCTCCAACCGGTTGACGGTCGGGTCTTCCCCGAACACGTCATCCCCCACCTCCGCCTCGGCCATGGCCCGTCGCATGGCCGGCGTGGGACGGGTAATGGTGTCGGATCGCAGATCTATTATACGCATGATTCATTCTCTTTCTTTCGAGCCGGGATACGCCCGTATGTAAAACCATCCCATCCGTTTCCATCCCGAGCTGCCCCCTGTCTTTAAACGGAGGGCACTCAGCGCCGCCTTTACTGCTGGTTCGGTACGGGGTTGCTCTTTATGCCGTTGTGATTTCTTCTCATCGTATATTAAGCTGATTTTCCGTCCTCTCCAGGATATCCAAGGCCGCAACCCTGATAGCGCCTCCTGATCACACCGAAGCAAGTGAAGACGAGCCATGTGCCGAGGAGCAGCAGGCCGCCCTCCACCGGAGTCAGCACATAATATAGCGGCCTGTGGGCTCCGCCATTCCACCCCCCCATTATTCCGGGTTTGCGCTCCAGATAAAAAACCTTTCTGCCATCCAAGGAGGCTATACCGCCGGGAGGTACGACTGTTTCCGGAGAAAGTCGCACCCTGCCGCTGACTCCCAGCAACACTAAGATCACCAGAACGGCCAGAATAAAACGGAACTCAATGCTCGCGCCGATCCCCTGAAGAACACGTTTCGCTGAAAACAGTTTTTTCCCCTTCTGCTCCTCCCTCTCCTTGGCAGATCTCCCGCCAAACCCGTACACCAGCATCACCCCTGCCGCAGCGCCTTGAAGATTCAGGAAAAAATCGTTGAAGTCGAGATAATCCCCGTAGGTCCTGGCAAGGTGCACATACTGGTACAGCTCATCAAACATTCCCAAAACCGTGGCCCAGAAGAGCACGCGGCCGACATACACCTTTTTAAATTCCGGATCGAGACACCAGATGAGCAGGGCTGCCAGGATCGCATATTGCGGATAATGAATGTACTCAACACTCTTGAACAGCAGAAACCGGTCCACCGTCACAGCAGAAAAGATCCAGATCCCCCAGAAAAAGACGATCCCCCACCGCCACGGATATTTCACCATCTGATACACAACAGCCAGCATCAGAACGGCCAGCAAGAGGATGAGCAGGGGATCGACCAGACTGATAGGCCGGGTATTCCCGAAAACACCTGGCAACGGCTGATCGAGAAGAAACAGGGAAAACCTGATGTGCAGGAGGGACACCGCGAGATAATAGGCGATCAATATCAGCCACCGGACAGCCGGCCATGGGTGTTTCGACGTCACTGTTTGTTCTCAAATGGCAGTTCCCGAGGTTTCAGTGTCAGATAGAAGGAATGGATCCGCCGAGGAATCATTCGTCCAAGAATATACTTATGTTTCCATCCATGGAAAACACGTTGTTTTTCCGGATCCCTTGAGGATAACCATCGACAGCGCCTCCCCTGTCTACAAAAATACCCAAATTGGCCGAACCGCGTCCATCGGCATAGGTCGCCCTGCCGCCGAAGCCGAGTGTCCTTTTCACCGGGGTCCTGTAGATATCTTTCCCTTCCTTGTCATAGAATAAGCCGATGCCGTTTTGTTCCGCCGCTCCCAGCGACAAATCGGAACCCTTATACATGTCATCCCCGCCGTAATCATAACAGCCGGCAACCGATACGTCCCAGGCGGCGCCTTGGTTTGCTGCGACTTGTCCGGAGTATACGTCATTTCCCTCGTAATCCATGCTGATGCCGACGGCCTGATGGGCGGCAGAGCCCTGGCAATATCTGCTTCCCCAGTATCGGTCGTTGCCTGAATCGTCCCGGAGCAGACCCAGGCCAAAGTAATAACCCGTACCCTGAGCGAAATTGCCCGCCTCATAAACATCATTTCCTTGCAGGTCATGAAGAATGCCGATCCCGCCTCCGGCATGCCCGCGCCATCCCCACCCAAGGCCCTGGCCGTACCCTTGAAAGATTTTTCGGGTCCCATATCCCGATCCGAATTGGCCGCCGAGCACATACTGGTCATTACCCGCCAGGTCGACCAGCTCTCCCACCCCGCCAGGGCCTCCCAGCCCCTGCGCGTATTTGGCAGCGGTAAACAGATCATCGCCTCCAGCATCGAAAAGAAGGCCAGCACCGAAGATTCCTGCTCCCTGGCCGATATATTGGGACGTATAGGTGTCGTTTCCTTTCATATCCATCAGACAGCCTATTCCCATCAAGCCGGCGCCCTGGGTGAGCATATGCCCTACGTAGATGTCGTCCCCCTCCAGATCCACCAGAAGACCTACGCCCAAGAACCCGGCGCCCATGGAGACAGATCGGGTACTGATATACCGGTCGTTTCCTCCCAGGTCCACCACCACGCCCAGAGGAGAGACCACCTCGGCGATGACGCTGTTCTCGATTTCATATATGGGGGCGCCTGCATTTCCTGTGTATACGTCATCCCCGCCGAGGTCAATTATTACCGCGGCATCACCCCCATATATATTTTTTCCTCTGCCGCCAATCAATATAAGCCCCACAGGTGTCTGCCGCGCATAGACAAAATCTCCACGGAACCTGGGATCAATACCCAGGACCTGGGCCGGTTTCCCTGAACCGTCTAGAAGCCTGTATCGTTGGATCATTTCAGGGTCGGCCAGTGTCGCCAGCATGCCTATAGCCGCGGCCAGGGATTTGTACTGCAGCTTCCCGGCAATGGCCAGCAGATCAAATTTCCCATCTTCTGACTTTCTGTCTTCCGCAACATTGTTGTGAACAACGAATTCAGCCAGCATAGCAAAGGCGTTTCCAAGCAGGAATTTCATCTCTTCGTCGCTGATCCCGGCATATCCTTCCTTTAACCGGGCCATTGCCGCCATGGCGACCAGGAGTATGCCCTCTTCCACATCATCGAGCCGAATATCCGGTTTCTCAAAGATGAGGTCGTCCTCTTCTTTCACCGCATGATGGTTTTCCCCAAAGAGCCTGTCTATTTCTAAGGCAAATGCTTGCACGATCCGATCCGGGGTCACATCCGCTTCGCCCCTCCGGAAGGCCAGCCGGTAAGACCAGCCGGTCAGATCGCGTCCTATTCGCGGCAAGGAAAACGGCTCATGCAGGGCATACCGCACAGGGTTCAAGATCCTCTCACTCCTATGGATAATTGCTTCCTCTTCCAGGACTGCGACGATTCTGGAGTAAGCTTCCCGTTTGGCAGCATCGTCAAGAATGGCATCGAACACCTGCGCCGTCTCCTCCTCTGGGGGGAGATAATTCCCATAGTCCTGCCTGAGCGATCTCTGCCAGAACGAGCGTTTCTCCGCGGTAATTTGAGGACGCCGCTCCGGGCCGGACACTGGAAAAACCTTTCCGCAGGAGGCAATGAGAACCGTCGCCATACACGCCAGAGCCACACGGAAGGTTGTATAAAAACAAGAACGCATCTCTTCCTCTCTCACGAATGCATTTTCTTTCAGTCATTCCATCAGCAATTCTCATTTTGCTTTTCGCAGCGATACGATCCGTTTGTAGTGGGGCCGTTAGGCCCTGAAAAATCGCCCGACGGCGACACTGCGAACGGGATATGTGGCATCATCAATCGCAAAATGAGAATTGCTGACCAGGGTAACTTCTCAATAAGTTCGGGTACGCACAATACGACTATACTTAAAATACATTAAATTAGATCAATACTACTTAATGGAATAATGAGTTGGGAGAAACGAGGTCCAACCTAAATAGTGTCTGAACGGAAACTCGGGAAATCAAGAAACAGTCAATTGTGAGAATCCGTTTTGTTAAGCTCAAATTTATTCCATCAATTTTCAATTCTTCAATATTCAATTGTGCCTGAACGGGGTTTTCGTTCAGGCACTAAATAGGCGGTTGTGTGCGTGATTCAGCTTCCCTCCTCAACATCCCAGCATTCCAATGTTCCATCATTCCAGATGCACCATAAGGTGCTTGTCCCCTGATTGTTGAGATGATACGTTAGATTGTCATCAGTGCAAGACTTAACCGAATCAGGGCTTATACCGCGATTGTCAGGCCACTCTGGTCCTTAAGAGACTTCCACCCTCTGGACCGTCCCCTGCCCGAACTGGGACATGGCCTCGGCCGCGATGGTCAGGCCGGTCTTCAGATGCTCTCCATCAATGCCTGGCACGGCATAGGCGTAGAAGAGGACATTTCGGGTATCGTCCGTGACCCGGGTCTTTTCGTCTGCTCCCTGGCACAGGACGCAGACGATCTCCTTTTGGTCTCTCAGTACGATCTCGCCCTCCATGGTCTCAAAGGTCTGGCTCCCCATCCCCCGGCATGTCTCGCCCGACGCTGCCACATCCAGGGTCAGGCCCCCTTCAAAACGGTCAACGTCGGTCACCGCAACCAGTATACCCGCGCACATCTCGGCCATGAAATGGGCGTCCACCATGAGGTTATACCTGGGGAATCCGCTGTTGACCGTCCTCTTGAGATGCCCGGGCAGGGGACATTCAAACCCGAACCCTTTGAAAAACCGATCATAGGTCTCGATGCGGCCAGTGATCTCTTTCAACGTCTCGCGCCGCCGCATTTTGCGAAGCAGCTGTCGCTTGTGCTGATCAAAGCCGGGAGGGTTCAAAAAATTCCGGCACCCGGTGATCAGGGTAAGACCGAAGGCAAGGCCCGGATACTCCTTTTCGTATGCAGATGATTTGGAGAAACGGAGATGTGGGTTCATCGAAGAGTCCTCCCGTTGTACCATAACGTGTCGTTGGGTTTCGCTCCGCTCCACCCAACCTACATTCGCTTCAACAGCACATGAGTTTTCCCGTCAGGCGGGGACCGGATTTTGGGTTTTTGGGAAAACCAGCCCAAAGCGGGGGCAGCGCGTTGGCCGATTGCCCGTTTCAGGCATCAATGGGAACGCCCCCACGCTTCATCTGGTTCAGGACCCGTTTGATCGTGGGCCCGTGGTAGAGCATGGCCACATGGCAGATGGGATCGGTCAGCTCGTCTCGCCATCCGGACGGGGGGGTAAGGGATTCCGCAGGAAGCACCATATTGTCCACCGGTGAGTGAAGGGCAATACAGGACACCTCGGGAGGGACCTGTCTCCCTTCCAGTTCATGGATCAACGGACTGCCGCAGGCCAGGCTCCTGGCCAGATGTCCGATCCCGAAGACGACCGCCTTGCTTCCCCCGTAGGGCGTCCCCAATGTAACGAGGGCCTTCACCTGAGGTCCCTGAGAGGCGTTATCCCGTGCAGCATAGGCCTTTGCCAGGAGCCCGCCCATACTGTGCCCCACCAGGATGACAGACTCTCCCGGAAATGCGCGGCCGATCTCCATGATCCATTGCTCCAGTTGCCGGCAGATTTCCTGAAAGTCGGGGCGGAGGCTGTTGTAAGTGAAGGCATATATCCTGTCGTATCCCGCCCGTCTCAGGGCCCCTCTAAACCGTATCCAGGCGCTGGCATTGTGGTAGAGGCCATGGATCAGGATCAACGGTGGCGAGGATGAACCGGCGCCGGGGGCCGGGCGCCACAGATTCCGAATCAAGACAAGCGGATAGCAGCCGATGGCCACCATATGGCTCAGCAAGCTCGACGCAAGCCCCCTCAGGATCCAACTGCCGGTCTTCCCGTTGGATATCCGGGCCAGTTCATCCCTGTACGCCGAATTGGCCGTCTCGTACCAGAAGAGGATGTACGTGGCCAGGGGAAAGAACAGAAACACGGTGAGCAAGACCAGAAAAAGAATGACTATCATGAGGAGTTCCTCTTTCCCTTTTCAGTTATCACGCCAATTCTCAATCCCTTAATCCCTAACGCAGTACAACCACAACCAAAAAATGTCTCACACAGAGTCACAGAGACACACATATGAAAAGGATTTTCTTGCTTTTTGTGACAGAAAACCAGGAAATAAGGCACTAAATCCCTCAATTCCTCAATTCCTGGATCCCTCAATCCTACACCGTGTACAGCATGACCAGACACCGGGTCGGTTCGTTGGACAGGCTCTTGAGCTTGTGGGGGATGTCCGAATTGAAATGAATGCACTCCTCTCTTTTGAGCACATGGATCTTCCCCCCTAATGTCAGCTCCAGGTCCCCTGCCATGACGTAGATGAACTCCTCGCCCTCGTGCCGGTATTCCACCGGCTTGTGGTCATGATGGGACGCGATGGTCACCATAAAGGCCCGCAGATGGCTTTTCTCGGCCCCGGGCGTCAGGGTCTGGTAGGAATAACTGCGGGTGCGTTTGATGAATGCCTGAACGCGCTGGTCCTGAATAGCGGCCTGTTCTTCCTTGTGAAGAAACGTCCCCGGATCCACGCCCAGGGCCCCTGAAAGACGCAACAGAAAACTCACGGGCGGGGAGATCTCGCCCGATTCCACCTGGGCGATGAAATCCGGGGTCTGACCGGTCGCCTCGGCCAGGTTTTCCATGGACCATCCCTGGGCCTCCCGCAGCTTTCCGATTTTCTCTCCGAATCCGGAAACCTTGGCCTGGACGCCCTTATCAAAGGTGAGGGCATCGGCCAGCTGACGCATCACCGTCTTCTTGGCCCGGGCAGTAAGGAGCGGCACAAAGGTCCTGGCATCCGCCACAATCCCCAGGTCCGCCACCTGGAAGATGGGCGCATCCGGGTCGCGATTGACGGCAACCACGGTTTTGGCCTCGGTAATGCCTGCGGTGTACTGGACCGCCCCTGATGTGGCAATGGAAAAAAGGAGATCCGGCCTCACCGTCTTCCCGGTCTGCCCGATCATCCGTTCTTCCTCTACCCAGTGCTCCAGCACCGGGGGCCGGGTGGCCGCCACCTCGCCGCCAAGGGCCGCGGCCAGTTCTCTGACCAGCCCGAATCCCTCCATGCTCCCCATTCCGGCCCCGCCCACCACCACGGTCTTGGCGGTTTCCAGCTTAAGACGCTCTGTGGGTTCGGGCGAAGAGGAGAGAAGCATAAGCCCCCTCTGGTCATGAGACGCCTCCACCTGGATCCGTTCAACCACACCCGGATCGCCGGCCACATGGACCGGCGGGCATACATGGGGCTGAACCGTGGCAAACCCCGTAACGCCCGGGTCTGAAAAGGTGATCTCAGCCAGGATCTGACCGCCCCACGCTGGACACGCCCCTACGATCCCCGCTTCATCCATCCGGAGATCCGCGCAGTCGGCAATCAATCCCCCGTTCCGAATCCGGGCGGTACGGGCGGCCAGTTCTCTTCCAAAATCGGTCAGGGGAAAGAGCACGAGCATGGGGAGACGCTCCCCTACCAGACCCGCCAGAGCCCTTGAATAGACATCGGCCTCCGGCACGCTGAAGGCCTTGTTTTCGAGACAATAAACCCGATCTGCACCGTGGTCGATCCCTTGGCTTTGTGCATGGTCCATTGGAACGTACGACCCGGACAAGCGGGAATCTACGGGGCTACCTTCGGGCGGACACAGGGAGACCATAACGGCCTTTCCCCCGATGGGCACGCACAACTCCCGGGCCTTGGCCAGCACATTAAGGCTGAATCCGAAGAGCCGTTCATCTCTCAGGTCTGCAAAGACCCAGATGTCTTTGGTGAGGTTTTTAGCCATATTCAATGGTTGAGAAAGTGCCTAAAGTTTGAAGTGTCTAAAATGCCTAAAATTGAAAAACGAAAAGCATAAACCAGTTTCGAGCACCAGAAGCGAGAAGCCAGAAAAGCCATTGTCCCAACCGTCCTAATCATCCAATCGTCCAGTCATCCCCATCAGCCATCATCCACCATCCATCATCCACCATCCAGTATCCAGTCCCGCTTTTCAGCGGGATCTCCGCTTCGCTACGACCAGCATCCAGGTCCTACCCAAGCAATCCTCCCTCAGTCAATCGCCTCACCAGTTCATCTGCCTGTTCCAGGGGACTCCCTTTTAAAAATTCACAGGTTTTCTGGTGGGTTACCCTTGAAATGGAACGAACTCGCGTGGGGGAACCGGCATCGCCCACCTCTTCCGGAGACAAACCCAGGTCCCCCAAATTCCAGAACGTGATCTTCTCTTCTTCAAAGGCCGGACCGATTCTTGCCAGGTCGATCTCCCTCGGCTGAATGCTCCCCGGATGGATGGTGAGTGCCGCCGGAAAAGCGATTTCAAACCGTTCCGTAAAATGATCCGCAATCCGTTCGACCTGGAGACCGCCGTCCACAGTCTCGATGGAATGAACCAGGCCCACCAGGGGGATATTGAGGAAAACCGCGGTCTGGGGTCCTACCTGTCCGGTGTCGCTGTCGGCTGTCCGCATCCCGAACAGGACCAGATCAAAAGGGCTCAGTTTGCCTATGGCGGCAGCCAGTACGGTGGAGGTCGCAAGGGTGTCCGATCCGGCAAAGGCCGGGTCACAGGCCAAGACGCCCCGATCCACGCCCATGGCCAGTGCCTCGGCAAGGGTGGACAGGGTCGACTCGGGCCCCATGGAGAGCGCGGTCACCGTGCCTCCCCGGGCCTCTCTCAAGGAAAGGGCCGTCTCTATGACAGGCCTGTCAAATGGATTCACCTCCAGCGAATCGTAGGAGCGAAGTGCGCCTTCAGAGCCCGCGGTCATGCTGACAGTCTTTATGCATACGATGATGTTCATGAGAGAAAGTGCCTAAAATGCCTAAGTGATTGGAAGACAACCATTCATTTGGATGATTCCACTATCGGGTCATGTCAGTGGAAGGCGTCTAAATATTTTTCGCGATTCGCCAATCACCCCATCAGACCCCTGGCGATGACCATCCGGTGCACCTCGGAGGTCCCTTCGTAAATCCTTGTCACCCTGGCATCCCGGTAATAGCGCTCCACCGGATACGACTTGGAATAGCCATACCCCCCGTGGATCTGGACCGCCATGTCGGTCACCTTGCTGGAGGCCTCAGAGGCATAGAGCTTTGCCATGGCCGATGCCTGGGAAAAGGACCCCCGTCCCATATCCCGAAAGGCTGCGGCACGGTACGTCATGAGTCTGGAGGCATCCACCAAGGTGGCCATATCCGCCATCATCATCTGGACGGCCTGGTGCCTTTCAATGGGGACCCTGAACTGGCGGCGCTGCTTGGCATAGCGGAGGGTCTCCTCCAAGGCGCCCTTGGCAATCCCGGTAGCCTGGGCCGCAATCCCCATCCTTCCCGTATCCAGGGCGGCAAGACCGATTCTGAGCCCCTGGCCCTCTTTTCCAAGGAGATGTGTCAAGGGAACCCTGCAGTCGTTCAGCCGGATGGAGCTGACCGGGTTGGCCCGCATGCCGCAGAGGTCTTCCAGGTCCCCCACCACAAACCCCGGCGTGCCCCGCTCGGCCACCACCACGCTGATCTCCTTGCGGCCGGCCCCAGGGTTGGTTCGAACAAACATGAGGCAGGTATCGGCAATGCCCCCATTGGTGACAAAGACCTTGTTGGCATTCAAGAGATAGCCCGACCCGTCGCGGACAGCGGTCGACTCGATCCCGGCCGCATCCGATCCGGCATTGGGCTCGGTAAGACAGAAGGCCCCGATCTTTTCCCCCCGGGCAAGGGGCGGCACCCATTTTTGCCTTTGTTCCTCTGATCCAAATGCCAGGATGGGGTAAACCGCCACGCTGTTGTGGACCGTCACGCACAGCCCGAGGGCCGCGCAGACCCGTGAAATCTCCTCGATCACGATGGCATAGCTGATGGAATCCAGGTCCGCGCCCCCCAGTTCCCGGGGCGCCTGTATTCCGAAATACCCGAGCCGCCCCATCTTTTCTGCCGTTTCCCACGGGAAACGGGCCTCCTGGTCGATCTCCTTTGCAATCGGCCTCAGTTCGGCCTCACAGAACCTTCGGGCAGAGCGCCGCACCACATGATGTTTTTCCGACAGACCCGTGTCCATGAATGCCTTCGCTATGCCACTGTCCGGTAGACGCCCTTGCTCACGTTTTCCACCTTGCCCTGTTTCTTGAGCTTGTAGAGGGCGTTATGGACCTGCTTCTTGTTAAAGCCGGTCTTTTCCGCCAGCAGATCGATCTCCGCAGGCCCGTTCATACGGCTCATGGCCTCATATACCCGATCGGACGCCGGCACAACCCTTTTCCCTTTCGCAACCGGTCGTTGTGCGGCCTTCCGGGGCTTCTTCCCGGCGGGCGGCTCGTCCGGAGTCTCACGAACCGGGACACGTCTTCCCGGGGATCGGGCGGCATCGCCTTTGTTCTCCTCTGCAAAGGTCTCCAGCTTGTCGGCAATAATTTTCGCCCCTTGCGCAAGTATCCTTAAACCATCGCTGACCGTTTTCAAAAGCATTTCCATTTCCTTCATGGCATCCTCCTTGCGTGGATTCACTCATTTAACATGGGCAGCCTTCTCTCCGGCCATGTCCCGAAATAAACGGGGGCCGCATATGGAAGAAGAGATGCTTACCGTCTCTATCTCTTCACATCCAGGATCTGGTCTTGGTAGATCTTCCAGTACTCCTTGTCTTTCCCTGGCGGAACAGCCCAGTCCTGGATCATGTTGCGATACTGAGGGGACGGCCGAAG
>JAWOIH010000008.1:0-35674 GCA_046484725.1 Candidatus Desulfacyla sp.
TCGAACATGGACATGTGGATACAGGAGCCTTCGCCAATGGCCTGGCGTTTGAACAGGGCCTTCATGAGGAGCCCGTAGGAATGCTCGCTGGTCCCCATGTCCGGGAGTGGGATGCCCAGCACCTGTGGGTCGCCGTCGGCCTCGCCGGTCAACTCCATCAGACCCGATCGCGCCTGCAGAATGGGATCATAGGCCGCCTCGTTGCTGTCCGGGCCGAAACCGGTGACGCCGAGCCAGATGATGTCGGGTTTCACACGCTTCAGGGTGTCGTAATCGATTCCTAACTTTGTATAATTTCTGGGGAGCTGGTTGGTTGCAAAGATATCCACGTTCAATTCATTAATCAGGCGGTGGAAGATCTTTCCGCCTTCCGGATCGGCGAGGTTCAGCGTCAGGGCCTTTTTGCCGGCATTGATACATAGGAAATAGGCGTTCATCCTCTCTTCGCCCAGGACATTTTCGCCGATCATCCGGTTGGGATCGCCGTAAACAGGGTGCTCCAATCGGATTACCTGCATCCCGTCATGGGCCAATCGGTAGGTCAAATAGGGGAGTACGGTCGCTTGTTCAAGGGATAGGACGGTAATATTCTTGAATAGATCCATTGGGTTCCTCCTTGCGGGCGTGAATACCCATCAAACGAAGGTGGATAGAAAAATGCGATGGGTGTTTGTATCACGGGATTGTGTACTGTACACAATCAACCGTGTCAAGCGCTTTTTTTCTGTTCAGGACCATGGAAAACAGATTCCCCGTGCCCGTATATGCCTCGGACGGCGTACCGCCGGTGCGAGCGTGGACACGGGAAAAAGAGTGCGGTAACGGCATTCTGGGTGACAGGAAGGGTCAGGGTGCGATGGGAATAATGGCAGAGGGGATCAGGATTCTGATTCGGAAGCCAGTTCTCTCAGGGTGGCGGCATTCTGTTGAATGCGCACCAGATTTTTCTTGATATTCTTCTTGTTCGGCTTTGCCTTGCGGGCACGGATGGCCTTGGTCTGCTTGCTGTTGGAAGACATGAGTTGTATCTCCTTTGTTATTCATTAATGAATTAAACATTAAAAATAGCCGTTCACAGGGTCGGTGTCAAGAAGAAAGTTGCACGCGCCCCATTCCCGCCTCGCCACCGCTATCGCGAGCAACAAAGACCAGAGGTCGGAGGTCAGAGGTCGGCAAAAACCCAACGGACTCAATAAACCCAACAAACCCAACGAACATCAAAAGCGACCCACCGGCAACGAGCAACAAAGAACAGAGGTCGGAGGTCAGACGTCAGAGGTCAGCAAAAACCCAACGAACACCTGTTTCACGCAAGGATCTGAGCCAGTGAGCGGGACAGGGTATCGAGGGCCGATTCGTCCGGAAGCGTGACGGTCATCTTCAGGCTGCCGTCTTCCCCCCTTTCCAGGCACTCGGCCAGTCTCCGCTTGAAGGCCTCGGCCATCTGAATGCTTTGTTCAGTCTCGTCCTTTCCGGAGAATATCTCGCCTATGAACGAGAAGGCCGCGCCCAAAAGCTGTCCCCCGGCTGCGGAGATTTTTTCACGCCGCGCCAGGAGTTCGGCCTCTTTTTCAACATCTTCCTTGAGGCTTTCATCGATTGCGGCATCCGGTTTTTGTCCCAAGAGTATTTCGAGACGGTTCTTGAGTTCCTCTACACCGGTCTGAAGATCTACGGCCGTTGCCTCTGACTCGGGGTCAAGGGCGGCCAGGAAGAGGGCCTGCTTTGCCGATAGGGTGCCGAGCAGGTTTTCTTCCAGGGTCCCTTCCGTAACCAGGAGAAATATCTGCACCGGCCGTTTCTGACCCATTCGGTGGGCCCGACCGATCCGTTGCTCCAGAATGGCCGGATTCCAGGGGAGATCCACATTGATGACCGTATTGGCCGCCTGGAGATTGAGGCCTGTGGACCCTGCATTGGTGGTGATAAAGAGTCTGCAGTCCGGGTCTCTCCGGAACTGGTGCATTAGGGCCTGGCGTTTTTTCTGGGGAACGGACCCGTCCAGACGGACATAGTTGAGGTTGCGTTTTTCCAGCAACGGCTGGATGAGATTCAGCATGGTGGTCCATTCGGAAAAGAGGACGACCTTTCGATCGTCTTCCCCCATCAACTGATCCAGGAGGACCTCCAATTCCTTTAGTTTGCTGGAGTAGCCGGGGGGGTGCTTATCCACCAAAAAGGTGCTGTCGGCCGCCATCCGGCACATGAGAAGGGCCTTTTGAAGTCGGAGCAGGTCCATCTCGGAGATATACCTCTTCGAGATAATGGAACTGATGATCCTCTTGTGTCCATTGTGAATTTTGATCTGCTCGTCCGTGGGAGGGATGCGGAGGATCTCCGTGGTTCGGGGCGGCAGATCTTTCATAACCGTATTCCTTGTCCGGCGGAGCAGGATCGGCTGTAGCCTTTCCCTGAGATCATTCAGGTTTTTGTATCCGAGCAATCTCCCCTTTTCATTGGTAACCCGGTATCGATTAAAAAAGCGGAAGGCCGGCCCGAGGCGGCGGTCATCGATGAACTCGATAATGGAAAACAATTCATCCAACCGGTTCTCGATCGGCGTCCCGGTCAGGACCAGGGCAAAGGTGGATTTGAGGGATTTGACCACCATGCTGGTCTTGGCGGCCCAGTTCTTGATCCGCTGCCCCTCGTCTAAGATGATGAGGTCCCACTTGACCCGCTCAATGGAAAGGATGTCTCTCAAGACCTGCTCATAATTGCAGATCGTAAAGAAGGCAGGCCCGTCGTACTGTTCGGCCCTTTCCTGGGCGCTGCCCAGTACAAGCCGGCAGGTGCGGTCGCTGAACTTTTTGATTTCCAGACGCCATTGGGATTTCAGGGAGGCTGGACAGATGATCAGAACCTTGGAGATATCCGCATCCTGGGCCAGCAGTTCAGCCGCGCCGATCCCCTGGATGGTCTTTCCCAGTCCCATGTCGTCCGCGAGAATGGCCCGGCCTGCACCGACGGCGAATGCGATGCCGTCAAGCTGATAGGGAAGGAGTTCGGTTTTCAGGAGTGTCTTTCTCAGGGGGTGATTGTTTGGGTCTTTCCGTATGGCTTCCATTTTTCCGGAGACCCGATCCTGATACAGGAGCGTGTTGATATATTCCTCGGCATCGGGATAGACGGTAATCTCCAGGCCGAGCCTCTCCACGGCCCGGATGCGCTTCAGCAGACCTTTGACATCCTTCACGGGTCTGTTCTTAAGGGGCTTGAGTATGGACATGGCCTCCTTTTCGAGGTCCTCAGGGATCAAGAGGCGGAGCTCCAGTGCTTGGCCGTACCGCAGATAAACAGAGATGTCCCCGATCTTGAATGGGGTCTCCCGAACAGCCTTGCTGAAGCGGGTTTTCATCTTGTCGATAACGTGGAGAATATGCTTGCATGTCCCCAGTGTGTTCTTTCTGAAATCGGGGCAGGTGCAAAACGATTCTCCGCGCTCCCATCCCCGCAGGGCCACGCGGTAGGTCCTGCCCGAAGCCCGGTTGGTCACGGCATAGTCTGTCCACAGGCGATCCGGGTCAAAGGACTTCACCTGCATCTTTTCGGCCTTGGCCCGTTCGGCCCTCTCTTCAATGGCCTGCTTTACCAGTTCCTCATCGCTGAGGCCGTCGATCGGGGTTTTGTCGGGCGGGGCCGCTGCCAGGCCCAGAGCGAGCTTTTCTTCGAGTATCAGGGAAAATGCCGCGCCCAGATGCTCGCAGGCCGTTTCACAGCCATTGCAGGCATACGCCAGACGGTCCGGTCTTGAGGGGTCCAGTTGTATGGTAACGACAAACTTATCTACGTGGAGCTGAAACAGGTCTGTTGTGAGCGTCACCTGCTCTGTCAGATCGATTTCATACGCGCCGCCGTCCCGAATGAGCCTGGCGCCGTTGGTTCCCAACAGTTTGCAGGCCCGGGTGTAGGTCAGATGGGAAAGGGTATCTTTCAGACGGATCATGTTTTTCTCCTTCATTGTTGGCTGGTTCGGATGCAGGGCCTTTGCCGTCCTGGGTCTCTGATACGATCCGGTTCTTCTACCTGGCTGATGCCGGAATTTCAACAAAATAGTTGTTTTGCGTTTCGATAGGGAGCCGGTGCTCTGTGAGATATAATCTGAAACAATAAAGCATAAAAACGATCACTTTATCAACAAAAATAGCAATCTCTTTTCCAAGGAAATATCAAAAAAAGTGCATTTTTTTAAAAAAAGTTCCGAGTTTGTGACCGTATCTGACAAACGCATAGTTTATCGTGCTGGCATCTCACAGGGCGCACAGGGACCACAGAGGTTTGGGAAACAGGATAATGCTCAGTGACTCGCTGTTCTGGTGGCGAGATATCTTTAAAGGGGGTCTCTGTGACCAGGGCGGCGACAGGAAACATCCCATTGCGGTGGCAATGTAAACAACACACTCTGTGATTCCTGTGGCCTCTGCGAGAGACATCTTGAAGGGGGAGCAGCAGGCCGCGCAGACCACTGAGAAATTATTTCTTTTCCAGAAGTTCCAGGAATTGTCGAACAGTGGAGATGGGGATACCGCTATATTCTCCCAATTGAAGAAGGTGCCGGTCCCCACTGACGATGAGGTCTGCTGTTGCATCCAGGGCGGCTGCAAGGAACATTTCATCGGTGGGGTCTTCGGGAATGGCGCCTTTAACAGGTGATAAACCAGGGACAACGATGGCATCGTTTTTCAGCATTAAGATGAGTTTTTCGATTTGGTTACGACCGAGGCTGTATTTTTCCCGAATATCAGGCGAGTTTAACACCCGCTTGATTTCGGAAATGATCGAGTTGGATGTGACAAGAAGGTACTGGCCGGCTCGCCAGGCATCGATGACCACTGCAGGTCTGCCGGTTTTGGTCAGGAGACTGCTTACAAAGACGTTGGTATCAAGAACGACCTTTAGCACCGGCAGTCCTCACCGTATCGATGGCTTGATCCACATCCTTTTGAATCTCCGCATGAGGAGCATCGGGAAGGCTGGCCCGGATCTTGTCTATCACCTCAAAGCGGGTCCGGCGCTCTGCTATCAATCTCTCATATGTATCGATTGGGATCAGGGCAGCCATGGGGCGGCCTGAGCGCTCTACAATGACCTCCTCGCCCCCATATCGGACGCTTCCCATAATGTCGGCAAAACTGTTCCGAGCCTCCCGGGCACTGATGTGTTTAGCCATGGCAACCACCTCCTTAACAAAATTAGAAAAGAGGGTACGCCATTTTGCCTGTTTTGTCAACAATGTATTCAATGTAAATAAAACACACTGTGGTCCCTGTGCGCTCTGCCTGCCCCGTAGGTGCGTTGCATCGTACTGGGGCGAGAGATATCTTAAAAGGAGGACACGAATTATGACAAAATCATTGGATATTTTCTGGAAAATCTTAAGGTCGGCCGGGAACAGGTTCACAAGAATCTGGCCCTCTATCCTCTCCTGTCCGCATACAGCGCGGCCGTGGAATATCTCCTCCTGGATGAGGCCCTGAGCGGAGGCCTGATCGAGGTGGTGGAGGTGAGCGGGGGAGGGTCGGTGCCGGAACTGAAGGTGGTGAACAAATCCGTCAAGCTGGTCCTCATCCTGGACGGTGAGGAACTGGTGGGGGCCAAACCGAACCGGATCGTCAATACGACCATCCTGGTTGGCCGGAACAGCACCTTGGTGATCCCTGTCAGTTGCGTTGAACATGGCCGGCGGATTATAAACAGACTTACCATGTGTTTCGGGAAAGGTATGAGGAGAGGTCCGGCATATTGTGAAATGGATTGAAATAGCATGGATACCGTGCTATCATTAACACATGATAAATTCGTTCAAAAACCAGGGCACCGAAGATATTTTCGATGGCAAGAACAGCAAAGCGGCCCGAAAAATCTGCCCTCAGGATTTGTGGAAAATTGCCGCGCGAAAGCTTGAACAGATTGATTCTGCAACCATTGTTGATTTTCGCTTTATTGGACAAAAGGGGGTTACAGACCAAGCCTTTTATTCACTATACAAGATGTGATACCTTACCGTGTTTCGTTAACATGAGACACAGTCTCAAAAAAAACCGCTATGGTTTTTCAGATAGATACATTCCCGGTTGAGATTAGGGCCTGAGTCCGGAAATGCTCGTTGCAGGCTCTTCAACGTAAATTCCCAGATCCTCCCGGGCGAAGAAATAGGCTGAATCATTGACGAGCATCCTTCCATGGTGTAAATATGCATCGTATCTTTACACGATGGTGGGCATTATGCAGACGACATATCAAAATATCATCCTTAGCTTTCTGACCCCGCCAAAGATGAAAATAGGCGGCGGGAAAGCCTTTTACCTTGTGATCTGCGCCTGGCTGCTGTTTCCATTCATCAGTCATGCCGACACGTTGCTGGAATATCAGGTCAAGGAAATCCGGGTTTCGGGAATTTCAACTCAGTCCATTGCCATCAAAAACGAGGAGATCATGGTCAAGGCCGCGGGGGGCGATAAGGGGTTGGATCTTCTGTACCGCCATTCCCCGGAGAGCGTGGTCATCATCGATCATCGCAAGCGCACGTTGACGACAGTGGATGAAGCGCAGATAGACCAAATCAACCAGCAGGCCCATCGCCTGGAACCCGTGCTTCAGGGCCTCGGAAAACAGATTGCCAATCTTTCGTCCGACCAGCGCCAGAGGCTGCAGGCGTTGGTCGGCGACAAGATCTCCCTGGACAGGATCGCCAAGGCCTCTGAGCCAGCCATGCCAACCCGATGGGAATCGATCGGGAAGAAGAAGGTGGCAGGGATCCGTTGCCGCAACATGCGGATCATGCAGGGGGCCACGCCCATCGCCGAGGTCTGCCTGGCCGATCCTGCCGCCATGAAGATGTCCATCCAGGATGCCGCCACTTTTGACGCCCTTTTTGGCTTCTATGACCATCTCGCCGCCAAAAGCCAGGGACTGGCCCGTCAACTCGGCCTCGCCCTCCCCAGTATCACCACCCCAGAGGTGAAAGGAATCCCGGTTGAGTTTGTCGACCTGTCGCGCAAAAATCGCGGCACGATGACCTTGCGGCGCATCGACATATCCCCTGTGTCGCCGGATCTCATGAGGATTCCCGGCGACTACAAGACGACGCCGTTGACGCCCTGGCCATAGGAGGCTGATCAAAGACCCCGGCTGATCACCGAGAAGACCCTCGAAGAGAAGAAGATCGCCGCCATCATCCAGAAGAAACGGAACCTGATGGACAGCGTGGTCAAGGAGAGCGACCCAGATCTTCTCAAGACCTTTTCACGGCAGGAATTGATAGACCTGCTGACGCCCCCATAGAGCCCGTGACAGAGGACCGAAATGACCCCATCCCGACGGCCTGTGACCACCGCAGCCGGGACACTAACCGGCAGATCCCCTCCCCCTACCCAACACAATTGCATTGATTTCCCTTGACATTTTCGTCCCCTGCCGTATGATCCCTTTCAATTTGAATAGATCCTCAATCTCAGATTTTGCATGGGCCATCAGCCAAGAACCGCGTCAGCCCGGACTATCCCCTCAAATACCTCATACCCACCTCCTGACAGGCGCCTTTTCGACCTGTTGGGAGCGAAAACCGTCAACACAACTATCCGGAATTTTCAAAAACAAATCGTGAACCAACACGGTTCCCTACTGGAGTCTCAGATGCTGAACGTGAGCCGGATGAACATGCAGCAATTATCAAGAAATGGGTACTTGCTCAAGCCCAGTTACCTACTTCAGGACCTCTCTCCCTGGAATGGGGACCGCCGTCCATTCGTTATCTTCGAGCCTGAAGAAATTCGGCTTACCCCCTTTTTTCCACTTTGCTAATAAAACAGCTCGGGCCTTGTGGTGTTCAGCTATCTTCAAGAGGCGAAGATGAACAATATAAGGCGAAATCCCATTGCCGCATCTGGGTTCAATTTTTTGACGCCCCCAGGCAAATTATGGCGGGGTCAGGATCCCGTTCCAGCCCTCTGTTTCACCTCTCCCGGCAAGATCTGAAACCATCCCCCAGAGACATTTCTCTCTGGATTGGCAGGCAGAGCCCCTGAGAAGTCCCCCCATATCCGGATGATCCGGCAGCGGAATATCTCCACCCGAACCAGCCGGTTTCGACCTTCGCGATCACCTTCACAGCCCCCCCAATGTAAACCCATATGCAGATGGACGGCGTCTGACCGCAACAAACGGGCCATTTTGACTCCCACTCAGGCACGGAAAATGCATGAGTTCCCCTGCTGGTGAATAAAGAAAAATGACCGATTATAAGGAGAATACTATGTCTGACTTCGATTCAAAAAAGGGCAATAAAATTCTGACCGGCGACGACTTAGGAATGGTCCGTGCCGGCGACGATCTAAGACTTGTCCGGGGTCTGACCCGGCGGGAGTTTGTGAAATATTCCCTTGGAACCGTCGCGTGTATCTATCTCGGAGCGCTGAATACAGGATGCGGCGGCGGCAATCAGATCGGCAGTCATATCGCCGAATACCCGATTGATTCCCATGTGGTTGCCACGACTGATCGGGTGCTCTCATTTCCCATACCAAAGCAGCCTGCCGGCCCCAACTCCGGGACAGGGCTGTATCTGACTGAGCTTCATCTGATTCAGGAGTACCGCAAATATGGGTACGGTGATTGGCAGTTCAGCGCCGAGGGGCTCCCGATAAAGCCGCGCTATAAACTTATGCCGGATGGTTTTTCCGCAAAAGCTGCGACGCTCACCAGGATTCAATCCTTGGCGAATTTTTTTACCATATCCGATATCCATATCACCGACAAGGAAGCGCCAAACCAGTTGATTTATCTTCAGCAAGAGGACCCTAAATACGACGGCCTAAACACTTCTATTTACTCGCCGGTCATGATGTGCACAACCCATGTCCTTGACGCCGCTATTCAGACGATCAACGTCCTTCACAAGAAAAAGGCCTTTGATTTCGGCATCTCCCTGGGCGACACCTGCAACAATACGTCATACAATGAACTCAGGTGGTATATGGACGTCATTGACGGCGAGGTCATTACTCCAAGTTCCGGCGCTCATCTCGGCGCCGATACCATCGCCTACCAGCGGCCGTTCAAGGCCGCGGGACTCGACAAATCGATCCCCTGGTATCAGGTTATGGGGAATCACGATCACTTCTACATCGGTTCGTTTCCGGTCGATGCCGACCCGTCCATTGGCATACGGAATTCATACATCAGCGATACTGTCTGGGCGGTAGCGGATTTCCTCGTCCCGCATATCGATCCCAAGACCTTCCCGGCTTTGCTCGACATGGAAAACATGAAGACAGTACCAAAGTATTACCAGGGCGTACTCGATGGTGTAACGTCTACAGGCAAAATCATCCATGCAGGGGTGCTCGAGAAGTTCAGCGCTCCGCCAAAGGTTGCCGCCGATCCCGATCGGCGCTCACTCTTTAGGACGGAATGGATAGAGGAATTTTTCAATACGTCAACCGATCCGGCCGGTCATGGTTTTAATCTGGTCGATCCCTCCCAGCCGAGCGGGTTTGCCTGTTACAGCTTCTTGCCCAAGGCAAATGTGCCGCTCAAGATCATCGTGCTCGACGATACCCAATCGGAAACCGACGGTTCTCACGACATTCATGGGCATGGCTTTCTTGACGCGAACCGGTGGGCCTGGCTTCAAAAGGAACTCAAGGACGGTCAGGATAACGATCAGTTGATGATCATCGCGGCCCACGTACCGATCGGTGTTGCAAGTATCGGTTCCGAGACGGAATGGTGGGAGTCTCACAAAGATACGAATGCTACGGAACAGAATGCCGTGTCCTTGACGGACCTGGTTGCGACGCTTCAGGACACTCCGAATCTTCTCATGTGGATCGCCGGGCATCGTCATTTGAATACCGTCAAGGCCTTCGTCTCACCTGACCGCGCCAATGCCCCTGAAAAAGGCTTCTGGCAGGTTGAAACCTCATCGTTGCGGGATCACCCTCAGCAGCTCCGCACCTTCGAGATCTACCTCAACAGCGACTACACTGTCTCAATCGTTACAACCAACGTTGATCCGGCGGTCGCGGAAGGAACGCCGGCTGCGACATCGCGTTATTATTCAATTGCGACGCAGCAAATCATCCAAACTGACTTAAAACTGAATAATCATAATGTTGAGAAGGCATATAACGTTATCCCGGTTGAGACCATGGACCCATCTCGACCCCAGGACAACTCTCAGGATCCGTCTATCCTTTACGGATCGGTGCCTGGCGTGCCGTATTGCGCATCGTACAATGCGGAACTGTTCAAACAGCTAAGTCCCACAATGATCAGCGTGCTGAAAGCGCAATTCCCAACAACCGAATAATGTTAACGGCTCTCTGCCTGTTGTTGGATGGTAACAGATGGGTGCTCGACAATTCCGATCAGTTCCACCAGGAAGGGGGATTTTGCGTCTTCGGGAATCTTCGGCATCTGTATGTTGGGTAGTCTCATGCATTGTGGACATAGCACACATGGAAACAAATGTCCCGCATTTTTTCACACGTACCCGAACTTTTTGAGATGTTACGATTTTGGACTTGTGAGGCGTTTTTTTGATGATAGCCGTTCCGCGTTGGAATCGCTCGCGTTTCACGTTACCCGGTCAGGTTTTTGCCGCCCCGGGTCAGGAAGGCCTGGACTTTGGGGTCCTGGGATTCGATTTTGAGGCGTTTGGGATCGCCGCCGGCAATCATGGTGCGGGTCTCCGCATCCAGGAAGATGCAGTTGTCGGCCACGGAAAAGATGCTGGGGAGTTCATGGGTCACCAGGACCATGGTGGTCCCGAGGCTGTCTCGAAGCTCTAAAATGAGTTCGTCCAGGAGGGACGAGGTGACCGGGTCGAGCCCGGCAGAAGGCTCGTCGAAGAAAAGGAGTTTGGGGTCCAAGGCCAGGGCACGGGCCACGCCGGCCCGTTTCCGCATGCCCCCGCTGATTTGAGACGGGTAATAGTCCTCGAATCCGGCAAGTCCCACGAGGGACAGCTTCAGCGAGACAAGCTGTCTGATTTCACGGGAATGCAGGTCCGTAAATTCGTAGAGGGGGAGGCTCACGTTTTCACCCAGGGTCATGGAACTCCACAGGGCGCCCCCCTGAAATACGACCCCGATGTTGCGCGCAAGCTGATCCCTGGTTGCCTGCCCGGATTCCCAGAAACTGATGCCGTCCAAGAAAACCTCTCCTTTTGATGGCTCCTTCAGCCCGGTCAAGGCACGCATGACCGTGGTCTTGCCGCACCCACTTCCTCCCATGATCACGAAAATCTCGCCGCTCTGCACCGTAAAGGTGAGATCGCGCTGGATGACCGAATCGCCATAGGCGATTGTCAGGTCTTTGGCAATGATAGGGGCCTGTGAGGGCATAGGGTCTTTCCTTCCCCGAATGTCTGAATCTTCAGGGGTCGGGCCTGTTGAGGGAAAGGACCTGGATCGCGCCGGCCATCTCCCGGCTGAAGGCCTCGACGGCCCGGCTAAAGGCCGCTGCAAGGGCCCCGTATCCGGGGCCGGCCGTAGGTTGCGAGAAACGGGATTTCTTTGTCAAAAGCACCCGGTTGCCCTCTTTTTCATGGATGGTCCAGCGGGCCAGGAGTAGGGCATCCCCGCCGAGGACGCCATCCAGGCGAATCACCTCCACCGCCACCTCCCAATCGACCGTCTCAGGACCCCTGAACGGAAAAACAGTGAAGGAATCGGCAGGGAGGAGATGCGACAGGTTTTCAACCAGGACACGGGTGAAGTTGTCTTTCACAGGCTCGGCCCATTCGTCGAATCCGGCAAGATGGAGTTCGTTTTCGCTGACTCGGGTCACGATCTGCTGCCGGTCCAAATAGGCCGGAAATACTACGGGCCCGATCCCTATGGTCGCACGCGGCTTGGCGGCCGCTCTCTGGGCCTCCCGGCCTGCGCCGTCTAGAGAGGACAGAATGTAAAACCGCACAGGTTCGCTGCTCGCACATGCCGTGAGCACCATCAGCAGGAGAGCGATAGCTATGGCCGTCATTTTGTGAAAGGTATGCAACATGATGTCATCTCCTTTTAGGAGTGCCCTTGCCGTAAAGAAGGGCGTCCGGGTGGCGCTCCAGATAATCTGCCAGAGAACGGATGGAACGTGCCATGGTGGAAATCTCTTTCAGTGTCTGATCCAACTGGTACGTCAGGGGCGAGTCTTTGCCGATGGTTTCTTTTGCAGCGTCGAGCGTCTTTCTCCCATGCTCGAGGGCTTCCTGCGCCTTTTCAAGGGTCGTCTGCATGCTGCCTGCCAGGTCTTTTGAACGGCCGTCGACGTTTTGGACCAGCTTACGGGCATCCTCCAGCGTCGTGTCCATGCGAGAGGCCAGGGGTTCCACCTGGGCGTCCACATCCTGCGCAAGCTTTTTGTATGCCGCGACCGTTTGATCGATGCTCACGGTCAGCGGTTCAATGCGGCTGTCCAGGTTGTTGACCAGTTTTCGAGCGTCTTCAACCGTCTGCTTCAGGGCATGGAAGGTGTCCGGGATGTCCGGCGATTTGACGAGAGTCTCGATAGCCTGGAATGTAGACAGGAGTTTGTTGATGATGTCCTCCACAGGGAGCCGCTGCATCACATCGGTGATCCGTTCAATGGGAGAGGGGATGGTGGGGATTTCCGGATATTCGGTCTCTATTCCGGAGAGTTGGACAGGGGTATCGGGGTAAAATCCAAGTCCGATCATGAGTTGGCCGGTTACCAGGCTCCCCATGGTCAGTTGCCCCCTGAACCCGCGCTCGATGAGCTGCGGCAGGGAGATTCGGATATCCAGCCTCCGCTTTTCATGGACCAATTTTACCAGGGCAGGGTCGATCTCTATAATCACGGGAATTGAAACCGAGAGGTTTTTTGAATCCGCCTCTATGGTGATGCTTTTGACCGATCCGATCTTGACCCCCTGAAACAGGACCGCATTGCCCACATTAAGTCCTTGAAGCGACCCTTTGAAAAAGAGTGTAAACCGGCTTGTGTGTTTGAGAAACTTGCCGCCTCCAAAGATCATGACGCCGGCCGCGATCAGGACGACCGCTCCCACGACAAAGGCGCCGATAAGGGTTTTGCTTGCCTGTCGGTTCATATCTTTCGTCTTTCCATGGAATTCGGGGGTTCCCTTTTCGTGGGGGCCCCTGCAGATACATACGGTCTAAAGTGGCAAAGCCGAAATTAGGAATGTCTCACACAGAGACACAGAGACACAAAGGCTTTTTTTCTCTAATTCCGGCATTCCTGAATCTCCCAATTCCTGAATTCCTCAATTTTTCCATCCCTAAATCCCCAGCACATTGCACATCACCGTGATGACGGCTGTCGCCACGATGATGCTGACGATGCCGGTCACCACCGCCGAGGTGGCCGCATCGCCGACTGCAGAGGCGCTCCGGCCGCACTGCATCCCTCTGAGGCAACCGGCTACGGCCACCAGCACCCCGAAGACCATGCTCTGGAAGAGTCCTATCCAGAGATTATTGAGACTGACTGCAGCCTTTGTCTGGTTATAGTACTCGACCGCAGAGAGATCCAGCATCCCCACGCCCACAATCAGACCGCCCAGGATGCCCATGAGGTCCGCATACAGGCAGAGGAGCGGCATCATCAGCGTAAGACCTATGAGCCGGGGCAGGACCAGGAACTCCATGGGCGAGATCCCCATGGTCTTGAATGCGTCAATCTCCTCGTTTACCTCCATGGTGCCTAATTGGGCTGCAAAGGCGGCCCCGGTACGTCCGGCCATGATAATGCCGGTCATGACCGCCCCCATGACTCGGACCATGGCAATGCCCACCAGATCCGCCACATAGATCTGAGCTCCAAAGAGCATCAGCTGGACGGCCCCCACAAAGGCGAGGATAAGGCCTACCAGTAGACTGATCAGCGAAACGATAGGGAGGGCCTCTATGCCGCAGTCCTGAAGAATCATGATCAGATCGGAGACTCGAAAGCGTGCCTTTCCTGTGACAAACCTGGAAAAGGCGATGGAGGCCTCTCCGATGAAATCCAATATCTCGCGCGATGAACGAAAAAAATCAACGGTCTCATCGCCGATGCGTGTAAGAAGAGACGCTTTGCCGGCGCCTTTCCCTGTTCCCCTTTTTTCAGGAACGGTTGCAGCAAGGGTCAGGAGCTTCCGGGCCCCCTCCGGCAGACCTTCCGTCTCGGTTGCCGGGCCGCCGTTCTTCGAGCATGCGTCGATCACCCGTGTCAAAAAAATAAGAAATCCGCTGTCCCAATCCGTGAGGGCCGCTGCGTCAAAGGCGATGCGTGCGACACGGGGGCCGGCCGCCATCTCTTTGAGGACACGGTCTGCAGAAGGGCATTTGTTTTTGAGGGTCCAGCTTCCGGCCATTCTGATGACGAGGGTCTCCTGATCCGGCCTGTCAAATTCCAGTTCGCAGACGGGTCGTTCTTTGTCCGGTGTGTTTGTCATTGTCAAACCCTGACTCTTTTTGCAGTAACCCGCTTCTGTCGAGCTTCTGGAAAATGCATCCTGCCCAGAATATATCTGGGCCTGAAGACAGCCGAACACGGTTGTATTCGAGGCAACATACCCGATCTTTTCGTTGTTGACAACCTGTGTTTAAAAAAAGAGCATAGGATGCAAAAGCAACAGGGGTTTGCGTGCGCTTTATGGCCGGGAGGATCTGATTGCCGACGCCTCTCAGAGAAGTTCCGTATCGATGAAGCCGGGGGGCATTTTTTTCAGGATGCGGACGATGTTGTTCAACTGAATCTCCACGGTCCCTTCATACATCTCGATGATGCGATTGTCCCGATACCGCCTTTCCACCTCTTGATCCAGGAAATAGCCATACCCCCCGAATACGGTGATGGCGTCGTCGATAATGGCCTTTGCGGTTTCGGGCACGTGGTGTTTGACCACAGAGGTCAACAGGGGCACGGCCCCGGCGAGCTTTTCCGGCCCGTGGTCGCAGAGCCAGGCCCCATAGTAGTTGAGCCATTTGAGAGACTGGATCCGGCTCCACATCCGCGCAACCTTGTGCCCGATCCCCTGAAAGTCGATGATGGAACGGTTGAACTGCTTTCTTTCCCTGGCGTGGTTCAGGGCCTTCAGGAAGGCCCCTTCACAGTTTCCCAGGGCCTGGGCCCCGATTTCGATCCGGCTCTCGTCCAGGAAGTCGAGGACATTCAGGAGCCCTCGACCCCGTTCTCCCAGGATGTTCTCCCTGGCAATTTTCAGATCATGAAACACCAGCTCGCTGCTGGAAGTCATGTGGAGGCCCATCTTGCCGGTGAGTTCATTGATCTCCAGTTTGCCGCCAAGCCAGGAGGAAGGGTCCCTCTCCACCAGGATGGTCGTCATCCCCTTGCCGTGGGGCGCATCCGGGTCTTCCTGGGCCAGGACAATGAAGAAGTCCGCATAGCCGCCATTGGTGGTGAAGACCTTGGTCCCGTTCAGGACAAAGCCGTCCGCTTCCTCCCGGAGAGTGGTTTCCATGCGGGTCAGGTCGCTTCCGTGGTCAGGCTCGGTGAACGACACGGCCGAGACCCAGTCGCCCTTGACCAGCGGGGACAGGAATTTTTCCTGCTGGCCGGGGCTCCCGAAGATCTTGATGATCTTTGCAGGGAGATAGGCCAGATGGAGGGCCATGCCCATGCCCGAATCCGCCTTGCAGAACTCCTCGATCACCAGGACATTTTCCATGACCCCCAGATCGCCGCCCCCTACCTCTTCCGGGTAATCGAGGCCGATAAAGCCGAGTTCCCCGGCCTTTTTGTAGACCTCTCGAGGAAATCGGTGGCTGGACTCACATTCTAAAATCAGATCGGGCTGAAACTCGCCCCGTGCGAACTCAGCGGCTGCCTTTTTAATGTCCTTCTGCTCCTTGGTTAACGAAAAATCCATAACGTGTGTCCTCCTTTACCTCTTGCTGATCTCCCTTCCGATGATCATCCGCTGGATCTGGTTGGCCCCCTCGAAGATCTGGGTCAGCTTGGCATCGCGGAACATCCGTTCGATAGGATAATCCCGGATATAGCCATATCCCCCGAGGACCTGGACCATGTCCGTGGTGATCTTCATGGCCGCATCGCTGCAGAAGAACTTGGCCATGGATGCAAGTTTTGTATTTCTTTGCCTCGAGTCAAAGGCGATGGCCGCCCTTTCCATAAGTCCCCGGCTGGCCTCAATCAGGGTGGCGGCGTCGGCCAACAGAAACTGGATGGCCTGATGCTGGATAAGGGGTTTTCCAAAGGTGTGACGCTCCCTGGCATATTCGATGGTATAGTTCAGTGCTCCCTCGGCCAACCCCAATGACAGGGCGGCCACGGCCGGCCGGGACATGTCGAAGTCTCCCATGGCGGTTTTGAATCCATCGCCCGCCGCTCCCAAAAGATGGTCTCGAGGCACGACCACGTCTTCCAGAATGACCTCCGCAGTGTTGCTGCCGCGAAAGCCGCACTTTTCTTCGATTCTGCCGATGTAAATCCCCTTTCGATCCCTCTCCACAATAAAGAAGGAGAGTTCCTTGTCTCCTGTCTTGGCAAGCACTGAATAGATCCCGGCGACCGAACCGTTGGTGGCGAAGACCTTCCGTCCGTTGAGGATATAATCGTTGCCCGATCGCCTTGCAGCGCAGCGGATCGCCTGAACATCCGAACCGGCCCCCGGTTCTGTGACCAGATAGCCGATCAGTCGTCTCTCGTCCGATATCATAGGACAATATTTCTTCTTCTGGGCCTCGTTTCCCGAAAAGATCAACGGATAGCTGCCCACGGCCTGAATGATCAGGAGAAGGGCCGACGACGCGCAGGCCTTGGCGATCTCCTCTATGGAGAGGCAGAGGGTATGAGTGGGGTTGCCGGGCCATCCGTCGTATTCCGAGGGGAGCATGATCTTCAGGAGTCCCAGGTCCCAGAAAAGGGAGACGATTTCCCAGTTGAAGGCGCCGGTCCGATCGGTTTCCGCCGCGGCAGGCGCCACCTTTTCGTCGACAACCCGTTTGAGGTTTTTTAACAGGATATCCTGTTCTTCAGAACGTTCAAACATGGAATCCTCCTACTGTGTCTCATGGAAATCCGCCAAACGGCAGCCAGTCTGCAGGGTTCTGTTCTTTAAGCTCCTCGCTAAGTTCGTTCGATAGCCCATTTATAATATTGCCGATTCTATGATAATCCCGCTTTTGGATGCGGAAAGAGGGGGCTGCTATCCCGAGGCAGGCAACCACCTTGCCTGTTTTATCGTACACCGGGGATGCAACCCGGCAGACGCCGGCCCGCATCTCCTCTATGTCGGAGGCAAAACCGTTCGCAAGGACCGATCTGAGTTCCTTTTCCAACACACCAAGACGGGTGATGGTATGTTCCGTGATCTTAGGGAGACCCATGCGGGCCATAACGCTTTGCAGCTTGTCTCTGGCAATATGGGCCAGATAGACCTTGCCTGGGGCCGTGGCGTGGAAATAGGGATAGGCGCTTCCGATCCTCGAAAAGAGCCTTACCGCATCAGGCCCCTCCACCTGGTCAACGAGAATAAGCTGGTCCTTGACGCGTGCTGAGAGTTCGGCGGTTTCGCCGGTCAGTTCCACCAGGCGCTTGAGATACCCCCTGGCCTGGGAGCGGAAACCCATCCGGTTCAGGACGATATTGCCCAGATAGAGAAACTTGAAACCGAGCCGGTAGGTTTTCTTGTCAGGGTCGAACAGGACATACCCGTTTTCCCTGAGAACCCCAAGTATCCGCCAGAGGGAGGGAACAGGGATATCCAGGGCCTGAGCGATGGATTTGAGGCCCAGTTCGGATCCTTCCTGCGCCAACAGATCGAGGACTTTTAACCCCCTTTCAAGGGCCGGGGATTTTGTATGTGCGGTTTCAGATTTCATATATGAAATGATAATTTTCATATATGATATATAGATCTCTCCAGGGTGTCAAGCATTTTTTTATAATTTCTTGACGCCTGCGTGTTCAACAGATAGGGTCACCATGAGGCGCAAGGCGTGAGGAGTTAGGCCCCATTCTTTGGAGTAGTGCCTGAAACAACGATCAGATATAAGCGTCTCAGCGTTTTTGCGCGAGGCATTTTGTTTTTTAGTTTTGAAATGTTAGGGGCGAGGAATCGGAAGATGAACGTCGTCTTTTTTGTCATTGTTCTGGGGGCCTTTCTATCCGCGGGGTGGCGGGAGTTGGCGTGGCTTGCCGGGGACGGGGATTTGTCTCCCATGGAGGCGTTGTCACAGTCCATGATCGAATCGGCCGCCGGTTCGGTTGAACTGGCCCTGGGACTCATCGGGGTGATGACCCTGTTTTTGGGACTTATGAAGGTCGCCGAGGCAGGGGGCTTGCTCACCATCCTGGCCCGGCTGATCCGGCCCATCATGGTTCGACTTTTTCCCGATGTTCCGGCCGAGCACCCGGCCATGGGGGCCATGATATTGAATATGTCCGCCAATGCCATGGGGTTGGGAAATGCGGCCACGCCCTTCGGGATCCGGGCCATGGAAGACCTGGACAAGCTCAATCCCCATCACGGAACCGCCACCGATTCCATGGCGCTGTTCCTGGCCGTCAACACCTCCAATGTGACCCTACTCCCCACAGGGGTCATCGCGCTCCGGGCGGCCGCAGGGTCCGTGGATCCGGCCGGCATCCTCCCCACGACCCTTTTTGCTACCCTGTTCTCCACCCTTGCGGCCATATGTGCGGCAAAGATGTACAGCCGGATCCCCATGTTCAGGAGAACCCGTCCCCTTGAGGGCGATATCGGGGATGGAAGGCCGGCAGATCCTGAGAATGAGGTCACGGAAGACACGGGCGCCTATCCAACCTGGGTGAGCGCTGTTGCCATGGCCGGCCTCCTGGCGCTGATCCCGGCAACCATCTTTTTCGGCCGTTCCATCTCACCCTGGATCATCCCCGGTCTAATGTTGGGGTTCCTCACGTTCGGCGTTGTGAGACGGGTGCGCATCTATGAGGTCTTTGTGGAGGGGGCAAAAGAGGGGTTTCAGGTGGCGGTCAAGATCATTCCCTACCTGGTGGCCATCCTGGTGGCCGTCGGGATGTTTCGGGCCAGCGGGGCCATGGAGGCCATGGTCAACCTGATCGGCGGGTGTACCGCCCAATTGGGAATGCCGGCCGAGGCCCTTCCCATGGCCCTGTTGAGACCCCTGTCAGGGTCCGGGGCCTATGGAATCATGGCCTCTATCATCAATAATCCCCAGATCGGCCCTGACAGCTATATCGGCTATCTTGTCTCGACGCTCCAGGGATCCACGGAAACCACTTTCTATGTGCTGGCCGTTTATTTCGGGGCGGTTCAGGTTCGCCGCATCCGTCATGCCCTGGCCGCGGCCCTGACCGCCGACCTGGTGGGGATTGCGGCCGCCGTGGCGATCTGCTCGCTCCTTTACGGGTAAGGGCTGGGGAAGTGGGCTAAAGTTGAAGAGTAGCAGGGAGCATAGAGCAGGGAGCGGGGAGCGGGAAAGACCAGGAGTCAGTGGTCAGAAGATAAAAATGCATCAGCCATGAGCCATCAGCCACAAACCAGCAGCTGTCAACCGGTAGCAAGAATCCAGGATCAAGTATCCAGCATCCAGTATCAAGAATCCAGTATCCAGCATCAACCCATGTCGTAGGACCTTAACTGAAAGAGCTTTTTGGTCTGCGTGGCCACGATGTGGTAGAATTTATTCTGGGGCACATAAATATAAGGGACATCCTCTTCCCGCCGGTAGAGGAAGTGCGACAGGATCATCCGGTTGACGGCCCTATGGCCGACAATCATGATGTTCTGGGGGTTGCTGCTCAGATAGAGGGCCTTTTTGATGCCCTTGTCCACCCGCTCCTTCATGGAGACATAGCCCTCTCCCTGCGGGTAGATGTAGTTATACTTATTGTGCTTTCTGGCTGAGTAGACATGGGGCATTCGGTCTCGGATCTCTGCGTAACTCATCCGCTCACACTCGCCGCTGTCGATCTCGTCAAACTCCTTCAAGGGGATGATGGTGCACTGTGGCTGTTCGCACATGATCGGAAAAGCGGTCTGTACGGTCCGCTTTTTCCGGCTCGTGAAGATCACCGGGAGCTTCCTCCCCCTGAAATATCGGGCCAGGGCTTTGGCCTGGGCCTTCCCGTTTTCCGTCAGACCGGAATTACCGCCGATCCGGTTCTGAAGGTTGAAGAAGGTTTCTCCATGTCGGATCAGAAAGAGGTTTTTGACCGTGTCGGCAACGAGAAGATCCCTGATCAGGTCATAGTGTGGGATATCGTCTGAGATTTCCTCATGAAGGATCTTGTTGTAAAGTGAATCCAGCCGAACAAGATTCCGTTCCTTCTTAACAGGGGTGTAAATGGCCTCATAATAGTGAATGCGCTGTCTAAAACTGCGTATGGCCGCTTCTTTTCCCAGGTGATGGAACTCCGGCAGCATCACCTTTCGTTCGATGCTGGCCTTAAGGATCTCCTCGTCCTGGTTGATGCACTCAATAAAAAGAACGGGGTGGTCGCCGAGTATTTCGGCGGTCTTTTTTCTTCTCCTGGCACTGACATTGGTGGCGTCCAGAATAGCAACCTGACCGCTTCCTTTCAGGTAATCCACGGCGCGTTCGATATTGATCAGTGCGATCTTCTCCCTGAGCGCTACCCCGTGCCGGTTGTGGGGGTCATAGAATTCAGGATAGGAGGTGTCTTCAGGACTCAATCTTCTTCTCAGGTCCCCATTATTGAAGATCCGCGTCTTTATGTGGTCTCGGACCAGATTTTCTCTCAATTTGCCGGAGATCGTCGACTTTCCCCTGGCAGGCAGACCGACCATTACAATATAAAGCTTCTTGTTGTCCATTGTGTCCGGGTATGGCTGTTGGTTAATAATCAGCAATCCTTATTATGCAGCGGGGTTGGCGTCAGCATCCTGTGCGAGTGGCATCTTGCCGCGACGTTTCGCGGCTCGGAAGCCGCTCCCACAGGGCAATTTTCCCGTTTCGCGGCCAGGCCGCTCCACAGGGTAGTTTTTCCATAATGAGAATTGCCGGGCAAACATTTATCGTCTTGAAGTTTTTTTCAAAGCGGTTATAATTGAAACGTAGTGATATAATCAAGAAAATTTCCTGCCCAGGCAGGCATAAGCGACAGGAGGCAAAAATGGCACAGACTTCCGTTGAACGATCTCGTACCGAAGTATTGGTGAATGACTTTGTCAGGAGCGTCTACAACTGGATGGCGGTGGGGCTTTGCCTCACAGGGGTTGTGGCCCTCTATGTCTCGAGCAATGAAACGATGATGCGTCTCATATTCGGTAATCCCCTCATCTTTTTTGTCCTCATTTTGGCTGAATTAGGCATGGTGTTTGCCCTGGCCGGGGCGGTGAACCGGATGAGCGCAGGTACGGCCACCTCACTCTTTGTGATTTATTCGGCCCTGAACGGCGTGACCCTCTCTTTCATCTTTCTTGCCTACACCCAAACGTCCATTGTCAGCACCTTTTTCATCTGCGCCGGCACCTTTGTCGCGTGCAGCATCTATGGATGGACCACCAAGAAGGACCTGACGTCGTGGAGCGGGTTTCTGACCATGGGGCTGATAGGGATCATCATCGCTTCCCTGGTGAATATGTTTATCAGGAGCAGCGCCATGAGCATGATCATCAGCTATATCGGGGTCATCGTCTTTGTGGGGTTGACGGCCTACGACACCCAGAAGCTGAAAAATATGGCCCTGACCCAACCGGCCGGCGTGGACGGCTCAGTGGTCCGGAAGGGAGCCATCCTGGGCGCCCTCTCCCTTTACCTCGACTTTATCAACCTGTTCTTGATGCTCCTGAGGATATTCGGGGCATCCCGCGAGTAGGACGTCTGATGTGTCGGCGTATCCCCCTGAAGGAGCTATTTCTCTTTCAGGGGGATTTTGTTTGGGTGGGTGCTCACAGATGAAAAGGACACGGCGCGTCATCCGGCATCCAGCATCGAGAAAAGGTTGCAGGTTTTTGCAGTCATCAATCAACCATCGACAATCATCAATCCAATGAGTTCCACATGAGCGAGCCGTCCTATGTGAGGCTTTACAGAGAGGGTGAATTCGCCTATCGCTTGGAGGAGGCCCTGCATGTGATGCAGGCCTGTTGCCTCTGCCCCCGCAGCTGCGGTGTGGACCGGTTGAATGACCAGACAGGGTATTGCCGCACCGGGCGTCGGGCAAGGGTCGCCAGTTACAATGCGCATTTTGGGGAAGAGGCCCCCTTGGTCGGTCGGAATGGCTCCGGAACGATATTCTTCAGTTCGTGCAATCTCCTGTGCAGTTTCTGTCAGAATTTTGAGATCAGCCACCTCAACGAGGGGATTGAGGCCTCGCCTGACCAGATCGCCGGGATGATGACCGCGTTGATGGGGAGGGGGTGCCACAATATCAATCTGGTAACGCCGACCCATGTGATGCCGCAGATGTTGGAGGCGCTGGAGATCGCCATCGGCCATGGGCTTACGATCCCGATCGTATATAACTCGGGTGGATATGAGAGCGTAGAGGCCCTGCGCCTCCTTGACGGCATCGTTGACATCTACATGCCCGATTTCAAGTTCTGGGAGGAATCCTGGGCAGACAGGTTCTGCCAGGCGCCCGATTACCCGGACGTTGCCAGGGCAGCCATTCGGGAGATGCACCGGCAGGTGGGAGATCTGGTGCTTGACAGGGAAGGGGTTGCCGTGCGGGGGCTGCTGATCAGGCACCTGGTCATGCCCAACGGCGTGGCCGGAACCGCTGGCATTATGAGTTTTCTGGCGGAAGAGATATCCATCGATACCTATGTCAATGTCATGGACCAGTACCGGCCCTGCGGTCAGGCAGAAGAAGACCCGGCGATCAACCGGAGACTGACGTCGCAGGAGTACCGGGAGGCTGTGGCGGCAACCAAAGCGGCCGGGCTGCACCGCCTGGATTCCAGGGAGCGGCCCCGCATCCTCTTCGGACGCTAATGGAGAGAGAAAAGACATTTGTTATCGGAGACATCCACGGATGCCTCGATATGCTGAAACGGCTCCTCGATGAGATTCCGTGGCGACCGGGCCGGGACCGACTGGTTTTCGTCGGCGACTGTATCGACCGGGGACCCCGTTCCAAGGGCGTAGTGGACCGTATCCTCGGGCTCATGCGAATGGACCCCCAGGTAACCTGCCTGCTGGGGAACCACGAGGCCATGCTGCTGGATTACTTGGCAGGCGTCAATCAGGACCTCTATCTTGCCAACAGGGGAATGTCCACATTAAGAGACTATCGAGCGGAAAAACCGGCAGGGGAGGGGGGACTTCCGGTACCGCCTGATCATATGGCCTTTTACCGTTCGCTCAGGCCGTTGATGGAGCTGGAGGCGCATTATGTGGTTCACGCCGGTTTTCGGCCGGGCATTGAGATCGAACGTCAATCTGTGGAAGATATGATCTGGATCCGGGAGCCCTTCATTTCCATGGACTACAATTTTGGAAAGAAGGTCATTTTCGGTCACACGCCCTTTTCCCGGCCGCTCATCAGGGAACACAAGATCGGCATCGACACCGGGGCTGTTTATGGAAACCGGCTGACCTGTATCGAACTCCCTGAAGAACGGTTCTATTCCGTTGCTGCCTGAACCCATGCCTCAGGTCAAACTTTTTCTCCCACTGATAACATCCTCAGCCAACGCAACATCCTCCCTGCTCCCGATGTAGAGGGGCACCCTCTGGTGGAATTCCATCGGGTTGATGTTGAGAATCGGCCCGTTGCCGTCGCTGGCGTACCCCCCGGCCTCTCTGACCACCAGGGCAAGGGGATTGGCCTCTACCATCAGACGCAATTTTCCGGACGGCTTTTTGGGGTCTTTGGTGTCTGCCGGATACATGAAGATGCCGCCCTTGAGGAGATTGCGGTGGAAATCGGCCACCAGGCTTCCAATGTACCTGGATGTGTAGGGCCGGCCGCTCCCCGTGTCCCTGGCCTTGAAGTAGTTTACCAGGGCAATGGTTTTTTCATCCCAGAAGGAATCATTCCCCTCGTTGACGCTGTAGATTTTTCCCCTTTCCGGGATCCGGATATTCTCGTGCGAGAGGAGAAACTCCCCCACACTGGGATAGAGGGTAAAGCCGTGTACGCCGGTCCCGTTGCCGGTGGTGTAGACCATCATGCTGCTGGAACCGTAGATGAAATAGCCGGCGGCCACCTGGTTCACCCCCGGTTGCAGGACATCATTCATGAGCATGTCGATATTGGTCTCGTCGCTTTTCTTCTTGTAAATGCCGAAGATGGTGCCGATGCTCACATTCACGTCGATATTGGAAGACCCATCCAAGGGATCAAAAACAATGATGTAGTTCCCTTTCGGATACCGGGATGGGATATCGATCAGGTCTGCGTCTTCTTCGGAACCCATGCAGCAGAGCTGACCCATGTGTTGCAACCGTTCGATGATAACGCTGTTGGCAAATACGTCGAGCTTCTGGACCTGCTCGTCCTGCACATTGGTGCGGCCGGTAGCTCCCAGGATATCTGCGAGGCCCGCCTTGTTCACCTCTCTGGAGATCACCTTTGCCGCAACGATCAACTCGTTGAGCAGGGTGGTAAAGCCGCCGGTGGCCTCAGGATTCTGACGCTGTCGCTCCAAGATGTGTTGTGTAATCGTGATGCCAAGGCCTTTTCTTGCCATGTCCCCACCTCCTTCACGGGTTCAAAGGTTCAGGGCTTCAAGGTTGTCTTGCACTTCTGTTCGAGCCGGATCCCTCAATCCCTGAATCCCTAAATTCCTCAATCCCCCAATTCCTGGATCCTTCAATACTTCATGAGGGAATTCCAGAAGTCAGGATCATCATCCTTCCAATTCGGGCCGAATCTCCTGTCGCAGAAACCACTTAACCTTTCATACCACTTGACAACCACGTTTTTCTTCTTGTCGATGGCGTCGAAGATGTCGGCCAGGAAAACGTCCACCTTGCCTATTTCATCCTTGGGCACATAATAGGCGGCTCCCTTCTGAAACGACTTTTTCAGGTTGTCCTGTGAGAGGGCGTGGGCCGTCAGCATCAGGGCCGGAACTTCGTGTTTATTTGCGATTTCCAACAGCTCATATCCCCGGACTCCCATGATATCCAGCACCGCGGCATGGTAATAATTGGATTCAAGCAGCTTCTTCGCCTCTTCAAAGCTGGATGCCCTGTCGATTTTGCAGATCTCCAGAAGTTCGGTCAGAAAATCGAGGATATCCTCCTCATCGTCTACGATCAAGATCCGTTTTCCTCTAAGAATTTTTTGAACGTCCATCTCTTATCCTCCTTTGATACCCTCCAATTTAAAATTACGTTCTGTTCAGGTTGCGCGTTGTTGGTATTCGAGCCTGTATATCTCCGCCAATGTCAGGAATGTGGTAATAATCAGTGGACCGTAGATAATTCCCAGTATGCCGAAAAGCTTGATCCCCCCTAAGATGCCGATGAATACCAGGAGCGCATTCATCTGCATGCCCTGACCGATCATCCTGGGTTTGACGAGGTACTCCACAATAGAGCTGTATGTCACATTGTATATTAAATAACCGACCGCGAGGCCCATATTTCCCTGGATCAGCAGGATGACGGTGGCCGGGACAAACACGGCCGTGGCCCCTACAATGGGCAGAAAGGCCATAAACGTGATAACCGTCCCCCACAGGAACGGGGAGCCCAGTCCAAAGAAGTAGAATCCAAATCCTCCGAAGATTCCCTGAATGATCCCCGACATGCCATTTCCCACAATCAGGGCCCTTCCCATCTCCTGGAACTTGTCGGCCACCTTTTCAAGCTGTTCTCTGGGGACCGGGATTAAATCAATGAGATACGTCTTGAGGCGGCCGCCGTCCTGAAAAAGGTAGAAGATGGTCATCATCATCAGGAAGAAGTGGACCAGGAAGCTGAGCATGTTGGAGGCCACGGATCGGATCTGGCTGTAGAGAAACAGGCCCACTTTTTTCCCTAGTGCGTCGGCCAGCTCCTCCACCGTATCCGGGGTAATGACCAGCCCTGTCATTTTGCCGAATTTTCTGAAGCGCTCGGCCCAGACCGGATCATGCTCGATGATATCCTGTATCCGGTCCACGTAGAGTTCGCTGCTGCTTCGTTTGTAGAATTCAAAGGCCTCATTGGACAAGGTTCCGACAAACCATCCCACCGGAACCATCAGTATCACTAACAGCAAGAGTGTGACGCACAGGGCCGCCGCCGACTCCCTCTCCCGAAACACCTTTTTGACCCAGTTGTAGAGGGGGTAAAAAACACTTCCGATAAGGGCCGCCAGGACGATCGCCGACATATAGGTCCAGAAAAGCTTCAGGAGGAGGAACAGAGAGCAGATCAGGAATACGAGAAATAGTGCGGCGCCGTACCTTTTTTCCATAGAAGAAACCCCTTGGAGCGATACTATAGTGAGAGAGCCATGGATAGTCAAAAAAAATCTACACCTCTATCCTGGCCCCGTTTCTGAGGGTGTCTCCATCCATGTTGAAGAGGGTATCGAGGAGGGCGATCTGGAAAGAGCCCGGGCCTTTTGAATGGGCGGCCGCCCTTTCACCTGCCAGGCCGAAATATGCCAGTGCGGTGGCTGTGGCGTTGACAGGCTCCCGGTCTACGGACAGAAACGCCCCGATCAGGGCCGTGGCCGTGCAGCCGGTGCCGGTCACAAACCCCATGAGTTCATGCCCGTTTGAGACCCTTAAGACACGCCTTCCATCCGTGATCAGATCTACGGGTCCGGTAATGGCGAGGGTGGTGTTGAGTTCCCCTGCGAGTGCGAGGGCCGCAGTCTCGGCCTCATCGACACGGTGTATGGAATCGACCCCTTTGGTTCGGGCCCCCTCCTGGGCCAGAGAAAGGACCTCGGATGCGTTCCCCCGGATCACGCTGACAGAGAGTTCGTTGATGAGTCGTTTGGCGGATTCGGTACGAAGCCGGGTGGCCCCGGATCCCACCGGGTCGAGAATAATAGGGACCTTGAGTTCGTTGGCCTTCTTTCCGGCCATGAGCATGGCGTTCACCCAGGGCATACTGAGGGTCCCTATGTTGAGCACCAGGGCCCCGGCAAACGACACCATCTCCTCCACCTCTTCGGCCGCATGGGCCATCACAGGCGAAGCGCCGCAGGCCAGCAGCGCATTTGCGGTGTAGTTCATGACCACGAAGTTGGTGATGTTATGGATTAACGGCCTTTTTGTGCGGACGGCCTCGAGATTTTCTGCCGCCTTTTGTCCCAGGGCTTGATCGGGCATATGCTTTCTCCTTATCGAGCGAAGTGGTTCCAGCCGGACCGGCTTAGGCTGCGGGTAACGCCGCCGGTTGATCTCAGTTGGATGTCTCCTGTTGCGTGGGTGATTTCTCCGATCGTGCTGACCGGGACCGGGCCCAGCGCAGTGATCACGGAGTGTATCTTCTTTACGTGTTCGGGGGGACAGGTGATGATCAGCTCATAGTCATCGCTGTCCCTGAGGACAAGGTCTATGGGGTCCTCTTTCAAATGCGCGGCCTCCTCCCGCAGGGCGGGGCTGACAGGGAGGTTTTCTTGGACGAGGAGGGCGCCCACCCCGCTTTTGTCGCAGATATGACCCAGATCCCCTACGAGCCCGTCGCTGGTGTCGATCATGGCGGTTGCAAGACCGGAACGGGCAACGGCCCGGCCCACGGCCGCCCGGTGAGAGGGCCTGTTGTAGGCTCGCACCAGGGGATGGTTTTTCAGGTCATGAACGGCCCGGCCCGACAAGAGGATCTGGAGCCCTGCCGCGGCCTGACCCGGGTATCCGGTGACCAGTATGGCATTTCCAGGGCTTGCCGTGGAACGGCGTACCGATGTTCCTGCCGCGATTTCCCCGATCAGGGTGATGTCGATAAAGTTGGCGCCCTCGGATCGAGTGAGGTTCCCGCCGACAATGACGGCATGGAACGGATTGAGTTCCTGGACAAATCCAAGGTAGATCGCCTCCACATCCTCGACCGCTGTATCGGTGCGCAACCCGAGAGAGACCAGCGCATAGCGGGGGACCCCTCCCATGGCGCCGATATCGCTGATGTTGAGGGTCATGGCCCGCCGGCCCAGGTCCAGGTGCGAAATGAATCGTGGCAGGTAGTGCCGTCCCTCCACCATAACGTCACAGGTCACCAGGATGTCAACCCCTGGCCGGGGCTGAAATGCGGCGCAATCGTCCCCGATCCCTAAAGACACTTCCGGCGCCTGCATGCCGGCCCTTTGAAGGAGTGCGTCGATCCGAGCGATCAATCCGAATTCGCCGATGTCAGACAAGGTTTCAGACATGGCACCCCCCGGAAGTTGCGGAGCGTAAGCGTTCACAAAGGCTGTTCGTCGCCTGACAAGGGTCGTTCTGGCAGCAGACTGCCGATATGACAGCGATGCCATGGGCGCCTGCACGGATGATGGAAGGGGCGTTTCCCAAACCGATCCCGCCGATGGCGATGATCGGCAGGGGGATGGTTTCAGCGATCATTCTCAGGGTGTCAACCCCGCTCACCGGGCCTGCGTCATCTTTGGAACCCGTGGGAAAGACGGGTCCGAACCCCACATAGTCGGCACCGTCTGCAAGGCATTTCCGGGCCTCCTCCAGGGTCGCTGCGGACCCCCCGATAATCCGTTCTTTTCCCAAGAGTTTTCTCGCCAGGGGGATGGGAAAGTCGTCCTGCCCCAGATGTACGCCATCGGCCTGGGCCGCAATGGCAACATCGATCCGGTCGTTCACAATAAAGGCGACACCCTTGTCGGCGCATGCCCGCTTCATCTGCACGGCGATCTCGATCAATTCGCGCGTCGATCCCTGCTTTTGACGGAACTGGATGACGTCCGCGCCGCCGGCAATGGCCATCTCCGCCAGCTCAACATGGGAGAACCGCGATTGCAGCAGGGTATCTGTCAGGACATGCAGTTTTCCAATTTTTTGAATCATTATCAATGCCTCAAACGGATAAACCGGGAAGAATAACCAATGCGGCATAAGCGCAACCAAAAATCCTCACACATATCTCACACAAAGACCCGAAACACACACAAAGGATTTTTTATAAAAAAACGGGGAAAGCCCTTTTCTTCCTGTTCTTTGTGGCTCCGTGTGAGTCAATGAAATGGGGCTTAGCCAGAGCGCCCTGGCGTTTGGGCGAAAGAGTATCGGAATTATGACTCAGGGGCAAGTGAAAAGGGCGCTATTTACTCCCGGGAAAGAACAGCATCCACACCCCCAATATGACGAAGAGGCCCCCGGCGCCCATTTTTATAGTGTTGGGCGGGATCAGCCGGCTTATGGCCGAGCCGAAGAGCACTGCCAGGAGGGAGGTCACGATGAGCGCCCCCGCAGATCCGATAAACACCGCCAGTTTGGTCTTGCTCTCAGCGGCAAAGGCAAAGGTCGCCAACTGCGTCTTGTCGCCCAGCTCAGCCAGAAATATCATTCCGAATGTGGTCAGCATGACCTTTAGATCCATTTCCATCTCTCCTGTATCGACATCGGTCCTTAAGATTTAAGGACAGGGATGTCCCATTTTTCAACTTCCCAGGTATGCGCGGTGAACCCTCATTTTTTCTTGGCGCCCCTGTTTTGAGCAGACACAGTCCAATCCGATTCATCAGTAGGCTGCAAACGGATTTTCTCTAAAGGAGGTCGCCAGTTCAATGATCCGCATCTCGCCCGACGTCAGGGCGGACCTGAGGGCCTGTTCAAGCCCCTGGGGGGTATCGACCCGGTCGGCGGCAATGCCGAAGGAGGCGGCAAAAGTCCCCAGATCGGGATTGACGAGATCCGTCTCGAAATCACCCTGACCGTAGATCTGACGCTGCAGGAGGTCGATCATCCCGTAGGCCCCGTCATTGACCACGATCACGGGAAACCCGATGCAGTGACGCCGGCACGTGGCCAGTTCCTGGGCCCCGTAGAAGAAACCGCCGTCTCCGGTTAGAGCGACCACCGTTCGTTCAGGGCAGGCAATTTTGAGACCCATGGCCGCCGGTAGGCTGAAGCCGATAATGGACGACCCCTTGGCCGTCACCAGGCCGCCGGGCATCAGGGAGCGATAGAAGTATTCGGCCCAGTATCCCAGCAGGGTGTTGTCTATCACGAGGCTGCCGTCACGGGGGAGGACCCGGCGAAGGGCGTCGAGGTAGGCGATTTCCCGGCATTTTTCGGCGACGGCTGCCCGCTCTTCACTGATCCTCGCACCCATGGCAGAAACCTGTTGCCCCCTTTTATGGCTGTCGGGGGAGATGGATGCGACCATTTCCGCAAGGCGGCGGGCGATGATTCGGATATCGCCTATGATCGTCAGTTCTGCGGGATAATTTTTGTGGATCCACACATCGTCCCAATCCACGTGGATGAGTCGCGGCAGAGCCACGCCCCGTCGGTGGTAATCCGCCCTTCGAAGACGGGTTCCGATGGCCAGGGCGAGGGTGCCTGACAGAAGGAGTTCCCGGACGACGCCGCGGCGGGCGGCATTGCCGAACGCCAGCTCATGATCTTCAGGGATCAGACCCTTTCCCTCCGCCCCGGTGACCAGCGGCGCCCGGAGTGCCTCGCAAATGGCCCGGATCTCGTCATGGATCCCGGCACGCACAGCGGCCGTACCGGCAACAATAATAGGCCGTTCGGCCTTGCAGAGGAGCCTGGCAGCCTCATCCATATCGCCCACCCACGGTTTTGGACCTTGCGCCCGGGCCTGGCAGGGAACACTCGTCTCATCTCTTGAAATCTCATGATCCCAGAGATCCGTCGGCACTTCACAGTAGACCGGGCCCGGACGTCCTGAAAGGGCGGTTTGAATGGCCTCCGGAAGCATGGTGGTTATATCGGTCCCTGTCCGAACGCAGTACCGCCCCTTGGTGATGCTTTTGAAAATAAGGTCCTGATCCGCCACTTCGTGGAGCGTTCCCGTGCCCCGTCCGATCTCCTTTGCGGCAATATTGGTTGTGATAGCCAGGACCGGCGATTCGCTCCCCCAGGCCTCGATGAGGGGGGCGGTCATATAAGCGGCGCCGGGGCCGGTGGAGGTGATGACCACCCCCACCCCTTTTCCGGCCCGTGCATAGCCGTCGGCCATATGGGTGGCGCTGGATTCATGACGACAGAGGACGTGTCGGATGGACGGCTCTTCCCGAAGGGCATTGTAGAGGCCGATATTATGAATGCTGGGAATGCCGAAAACATGGCTTACCCCCCCGTTTTTCAACGCCCGGACAACATGTTCTGAAAATCTGGTCATGGATGGTGGGTGAATGGCCTCCCTTCCCGGCACAGGGAATTCCGGCTGCATCTTCCGTCTCCCTTTTTGAATCCCTTTAACGCCCGCGGCATCCCGGTACAAATACCCGGTTGCCTGGGTTGTAAGGATATAAATTCCATGTGCAACTTAACGTGTATCGAAAAATGGACCGCATGGAAAGGCAGCGGTAAACGTTCATATACTGCGTTTTCAAGGCCGGACCTATAGTCCTGCCATCAATCCCAGGATCCGGTCCTTCTCCTGAAGGGCATCAAGCCACGGTTGGGGCAGGGCCTCCGGCCCCAGCCAGGCCCCCAGCACCATCCCCACGATCATCCCTCTGGCTGCGCTGTCGCCCCCTGCCATGACCGATTGGATCAGGGCCTCCTTCAGGTCGCTTTCGTAGCGTCCGATGAGATGCACCGCCCCGGGAAAGGCCTCAGGGGTGTGACAGGTCTGCCCGAATGCCGCGATGGATGGGACACTGTCTCTCCCTTTCGAGGCCAGGCCCGCAGCCACCCAATCGGATATGGGTGAGGCGCTGAAGTGTTCCTGCGCGACTTGTTTCATTGCCTCAGCCGGGGACGTCCCGTGCAGAACCAGGTATGCAACCCTTGCAAAGAACGCAGCGCTCTCGACCGTAAGGGGATCGCTGTGGGTCATTCGGGTCTGGGCTTTTGCACATCGTAGGAGCGTGTCGAGGTCATTTCGGCAGGCGTAGACCAGAGGGGCGATGCGTGAGGCCCCGGCAAGATCGTCGGAAGGGGAGCCCGGATCTTCATGGCCGTTTCCCGAAGCATACATTGAAAGGGTGATCCGTGTCGCGGTATCTACATACCCGTTGTAATTCTCAAAAAGGGCGCGCCACCGTGTGGAGAAGTCGGAAAGGTCAAATCCATGTTTCGCAGCAAGGGATTCCAGTAAGACCAGGGTCTGATCCCCGTAATGGGTGAACGCCCCCTTCTCCTTGGTGGGGTGATAGGAATCGGGTCCGGGTTTCAGCAAGGCCTCGATCCGTCCGAACCTCTTTGAAATCGACGCTGTGTCGTAGATCCAGTGGGCGCCCAGGGCCAACGAATCTGCTGCAAAGGCGGCCAAGACCATGGCCTTTCCGTGATTATCCATGAGACGCTCCTATCTCCCCCAGCACCTTTTGAGGATGAACATGGTCAAGACCCGGCTCCCGGCGTAAGACGCCAGTTCCTCCAGAAACAGGTGCAAGGTCCACATGGCGGGATTGCTTGGGTGATCCGAGTTGCCGACGCCCAACGGGTCATGGAAAATGACGCGACGTCCGGTGCCCGCCACCGTCCCTGACGGTTCCAGATGGTCATGGGTTCCCCCCGGCCCCCCGTGAAGACAGAGGAACGGCGCCTTCCCGGGCGCTTCACCCTTGCCTGCGATACCATACCAGACCTTATACCCCCGAAACGTGATGAAGCCTTCTTGTATTGCCAGCGCGTCATCCATTAGGTTTCGCCCCATTTAGACAATAGGGGGTAACGGTTCACGGGTTTAAATGTTCACAGGTTTTGCCGGACGGCCTTGTGAAGTATAATCTGTAAGGAACGTTTCGTAAATAGCTGTCTCGGAAAGAGTGTCATCCACAGCGATTCAGGATGCCTTGTTCAGGCCGGATTATATATTTTTTACTGCCTTTCGCCTTTCTCTTCGTTCCGTTCCGGCTTTTCGTTCGGAGGATCAGGAATTGTCAAAATGACTCGACAAAATTTTGTTCGGAGAAGGTGGAGACAGTTTGCGATATGAACGAAAAAGGACTTAAACCAATATGGCTAAGTCCTCTATTTTACTGGTGGGCCGTGCGCGAGTCGAACGCGCGACCAACGGATTAAAAGTCCGCTGCTCTACCAAACTGAGCTAACGGCCCAAGCTGAAGGTTGTACCTTAATACCTCCCGACCTTTCTGTCAAAGTGTTTTTCACTAAATCAGGCACCCGTCCTGAAAATAGTGTCGCGGATCAGATCGATTTCTTCCCGATTGGGGAGATAGGGATAGTTCCATTGCCTCACGTCCGGGAGACAGTTGCCGAACGGGCGGTTGCAGGCCACTTTCCCGTCAGGACCCAGGCATCCGGTGGTCATGAAGGGTATGCCCGAGCCCACGATGTCATCGATTCTCTCGGGGGCAAGACCGAAGTTGAGGATCCGGCCGGACGCGTCAAAATCCATGTCGTTGGCACATGTCAGACCTTCTTCAATCAGATAACGGGCCAACTGTATCCTCAGATAGGTGGGCCAGAGGGGCTGCGGCATGTGGGCCAGTCCGGAGTCCTTCTCGGCAAAAAAGGAGAAGAGATGGTTGACGATTCCCATCCGCCACAGCCGGTCCATGAGCCCTGTCATCTCCTGTTCGGTCTCTCCCATGCCGACCATAAGATGGGCGCCCACATGGCCCGCTCCAAAGATCTCCGACCCTGCCTCGGCTATGGCCCAATATTTTTCCCATTTATGGGGGCCTGAAACCCCTTTTCCCCTGAATTTGTCAAAAAGTTCCGGGGTGGCCAGGTCGATGGCCACCCCTATCTTATCCGCTCCACACGCCTTCATGTCTGCGAGGTCCTTTTTGTCCAGGATGGTGGGGCTGATGAGGATGGAGACGGGGATCCCAGTCTCATGCGTGAGCCGACGGGTCATTTCGAGGGTGTGGGCCCTGCATTTGCCATTGGTGATCATGGAGATGCAGGTCCGCGTCACATAGGAAGGGGCCTTATTGATGGCGTCGATGATCGCTTCCATCGAATAGAGGGGCCATTCCACATGAATGAAGCTCTTCTCTGCATAGGTCCCGGGCCGTTTCTTGGCGAGTCCGCAGTAGGCGCAGTTAGCCGAACACCCCTCGGGATAATGGACCAGGAGATTGACGCACCGGTTGACCGCCCCCCGGTACATCCGCCCCCTCATCAGACCGAGGGAGAGGGCGCTGGCATGACTCATCTTGGCGTAGTTGGGACTTTGTTCTTTAGACATGGGTACTGGTGGCTCGTTGCTCGTTACTGGTTGCGGGTTCCTTGGGTTCGTCGGGTTTGTTGCGTTACGCCCTCTTTACCCTGATAATTATCGACCGATGAGTAGTGACACCTTTCCCCTTTCAGCGTTCAGCGTTCAGCCCCTCACGCCTTGTGCCTAATGCCTTGTGCCTTATCACAGTCTCACCTGGTTTTGCTTGGCCAACAAAATGGCGTCCGTGAGCGTAGACACGTCCAATCCGTAGATCATATCGTCATGCCACACGGAGGCGATGTTGGATTGGATGCTCTCTCTGCGGGCCGATGTCCATTTGAGGGCGTTTTCGATCCGGTGAACATCTTCAGTGGTGGAGAAAAAATCACCTGTAATGAGAACGTGTTCGATGGAACCGCCCGAGAGGGCGAGGTATATCTCCAGGAGACCGCCCCGGGTCTTGAGCTGTCCGACGCCCATCCTTGCCCTCGGATGCCGGTGGGAGAATACCCAGTCGTCTTGGGTGTACCGTTCCGCAATGAACCGGCGGATGGCATCCTGTTCCCAGTCATCCGGGCTGTCTTCCCTGAAGGCGATGTCGAATTCCCTTTCAAATGCCGTCTGAATAGCGCTCATCATCTCTGCGACGGAGAGGTTCCGGCCCAGTTCATCGCGAACCGTGGTCATGCGCCGACTGAAGCAGTTGTACCCTTTGTCTTCCAGCTTGACGACCGGGGTATTCATGATGTCGGTCATCAGGGGGATGTCGAAGTCGACCAGGAGGCTGGTGTGAAAGAGGAGACAGGTGTCTGCCTCGGATGCGGCCGATAGCCCGGCGATCTTCCTCCCTTTTACCTCCAGGTCGTTTTTGGGCTGAAAACGGGCATGGACGCCCACATGGTCCAGCGCCCGTATGAGGACCCGGCTGAGGGATTCAAATACGCCCCCTACACCCTTTTTAAGCCCGGGATAGTCCACATTGATCCCCAGGCCCAGGGCCACGATCTCCGGCCCCATGATGACGGTCCCGCCGCCCGTGCTCCTTCGATTGTATTCGATCCCCTGGGCCCTGCACCGGTCGATCCTCAGGGCGGCCTCGATGTCCTGATATTTTCCCACAATAACGGACGGGACGAATGTATACAGGTGGAGGATGGGGACCGAACCGTGCCGCGCAACAGACTGGGGCAGGGTGTCGTCCACTGCAAGACCCTCGGCAGTGGAGACCGACCGCGTAAGATTTCTGAAAAGCCGCCACTCTCGGGACATGGTCTTATCCGATGTCCACATCGTGGCAAAAAGACGCGCGATGCACAAAAAGGAGCGTCGAAAGCCTGCAATTCCCATGGCTGCAACAGCATACCGATGGATTTTGGCGCTTTACGAGATCATCACTATTCATTTTTCCATATTCAATACGCAATGATCATCCCTGCTCGGCCTTGGCCCGTTCTTCCTCTGTTCTGGCGATTTCCCGGTCCACAAAGTCTGAAACCGCATCGCCGTGGATCAGGTTTTTGAGTTCGGCCTGAAGG
>JAWOIH010000050.1:0-4219 GCA_046484725.1 Candidatus Desulfacyla sp.
ATATACAGCCGCTGTCTCACGGTACGTTTCTTTTCAACCCTCTCGTATCTGGTTTTCCTTTGACAGCTTCTGTTCATAAATGAGGTGCTCGCCAGCGCTCAGGCTTCATTTTGGGATGCTACGGCAGGAGATTGGACTTCACAACGGCAATCACATGCTCAATCTCGTTCTCGATGTCTCCCCGCATCGGGGAAGTATCAAAGATCCATTTTCCATCCTCCCCTCGCTTTTGGAAATGATGGGGATAACTGTCCAATTGCTGGATTTCTGGCGAGGATTCGTGAGGATAATCGTCCCAGCCAAAAACACGTTTATCGCCAGCATAAGGAAGCCCGTAGTCGATAAAGGCGTATGAATAACCCCTGCTGATCGGATCAAAATGAATGTCGAGAAATCGCGTGTCGTCAATGGCAGCTCGGATTTTGGCCCCGACCAGGTTGGTTTCGCTAAAAAGCCCGCTGGCCTGGAGTTTTTCCATGACCGCTTTATACCAAATGGTCATATGTCCTCGAATATGACGAGTAACTCGGACATTTCATGATCAATGGCTCGCCATTCTAATAGGTCTGTGTAAAGCGTGTGATCATCGGCGCTGCTTCCCTCGACCTTGACTCGGGTATCGAGTTTATCGATGGAACCGTATTTTCGCTCCAACTGCGCTTTTCTCCTTTTTAGCGTAAAAAGCCGTTCTGAAACACCAGCAACAACACCTTTGTAAATAAGGTCTTCGTCACTAATGGGCAGAACAGAAGCTGCCTTCTTCAACAATTGATTCGCAGGCATTAGACTGTCCATCGTTTTTGGCTCCTAATTTAAGGATCTTTTTAGGGATACTTTATCACCTTTCCTTCACTGGGGCAACACCGTCCACTTGGAATCAATGCGGCTGCCGATTTCTTCATTAGCATCAACATGCTCGAAAGAGTGATCGGGAATTCCAGACGAAGAACTCCTTGACCCGACAGAGAGATTTTCACTTACGAAAATCTACCATTTCCTTTCAAGCAACATCCCTACATTCTCGGAAATACGCATCTCCAGTTCCCATGCCTCCGCGTTCAACATCTCCAGCTCTTCCTTCATCGCCTCAAGCCGCTCGTAGAAAACCCTTGTCTCTCGGTGGCGTTGTCGCTCCGTGTGAGAAGCTTCTGGTGGGGACGATGCCGCATCAGCCGTCAGATGTGACATACGGCGGGGAAATGGTCAATGAAAAGGCGAGGCGCCCGCCGGTCATTCTCCGGTTCATCACAGGAGGCCCTTCTCCTCCAAAAATGACAGGATGACATCCACCGTGTCGTCGGGTCGTTCCATGGGCACGAAGTGGCTGGTGCGATCAAAGCGACGGACCACCGCATGGGGCAGCTTTCGCTCAAACCGCCTTGCCGCAGAGGCTAAAAATGTGTCGGATGCCGCGCCATAGATGAGAAGTGTAGGTTGTCGGATCTCCGGGACATACCCCCAAATATCGTGGGAACAGACCGCAAAACACCGGGATTCCCATTCGGGGGTACAGGAGAGCCGGATACCTCCGCCACTGTTCCCAACGGTCCCTCCGGAGATATAGCCCTCAAGGAAGCCTTTTCCCCATGCCTTGAATGGGGGTTTTTCACGGTAAGTGCTGAGGATGGTCTCCTTGTCCGGCCAGAAGGGGTTTCTCCGGGCGGCACGGGCCGCGATGGGAACAAAGCGGGCCAATCCCGTCTTTTTGGCTAAATACCACCACCACATCCAGGAAAAAGGGAGGATCGTGGGGTCGATCAGGACCAAAGCCCGCACCAGTTCAGGCCGTTTGGCGGCCAGAAGGAGGCTCGCCACGGCCCCCCGGGAATGCCCCATGGCGATCACCGGGACTCCCAGGTGGGAAACAAACGCCCCCAGGTCCCGGGCAAACAGATCCCAGTCTTTCAGCTTTCTCGGGTCCGCCGCCGCTGTGCTCCGGCCGTGCCCCCGATCGTCCATGCCCACAACCCTCAGCCGGCGGCACAGCCTCTCGGCGATGGGCGTATAGGTCTCGGCACAAAACCCGGTGGCATGGGAAAAATGGGCCAGGGGTCCTTCTCCCCCCCAGTCCATATAGCTGAATTCTCCTTCAGGCCCTATGAATGTGCGATATCGTTGGTTCACGTCTCTCTTGCGCCACTCTGTTCCAGGAAATCCGGCATTGGTCACCAATGGACATGCCTCATTTCCTATCCTCCCCAAAATCAAAACGCCTCTGGGTATGGTAACTCAAAGGCCTGTTGTTGCGGCCAAGGCACGCTGAACCGTTCTTTGATCTGTGACAAGCGGAGCATCATTATGGATGCTGCCGAAGGGAGTGAGTTGGCCGAAACATCGTTCAAACACTCCTCAAATCCTGATGCACAGGTCGTCATAGGCAACGGTGACGGGATAGGGGATCCGCCTGTCGGAACGGATACGGTTGACGGTCTCCTGCCACTGGGCCTGGTTGAGGGGAATGGGGTAGGGATTTCCTCCGGATGGGGGCCGCATCGGGTCTTTGGGTTCGTATTTCTTGAGCAGGGTGTTGGCCGGGTCGTCAGCCACCCTATCGGCATCCCCGATGTGCACGAGGAAGGTCTCCTTTTGGGGCCTGAGGCGTTCAATGAACGGGATGGCCCGCTGGAAGCTCATGTGATGAGGTCGGTTATCCAGGGGTTCGTTGAGCCAGAAGGACTGAATGACCAGGTAGTCCGGTTCAAACAGATCGGCGGGCGGGTTGGGGATGTCTGAGAAATCGGAGGTATACACGATCCGCACCGCCTCCCCGGAAACGCCCCTGGCCTTGACAAGAAATCCCGTCGACCCCTGCGCGAAAGGCCCGTGATAGGTGTCGAACGGGAGAACCTCGAACTCATTGACCTCAAGCCACCGGCCGGGCTCGATGGTGCATGCCCGGATCACCTCCAAATCTTCCAGATAATCGAACCGTTTTCGGATCACCTCGAGGCTTTTGGAGGTGAGGAAGACGGGGATCGGTTGGAACGACCCCCTGGGCCGATTTCTCTTGTAGGCAAACAGCTCGTCGAAACCGATGTAGTGGTCACTGTGTTCATGGGTGATCAGGACCGCATCGATGGTGTGGATGGCGTTTCTGGCAAGCTGGGCCCTTGCATCCGGGCCGCAGTCCACCAGGAGCGTGGTCTCACCCCTTAAAAGAAGGGAGGTGCGATCCCTCTTTTCCCCCTTCCGCCGCATCTCACGGCAGATGACACAGTCGCAGTTCAGTTCAGGGACGCCCCAGGCCCCGCCGGTTCCCAGAAATATCAGGTCCATCTCATCTCTCTCCTTCTGGCGTGAACGGTTACCGCTTTTAAACTTTTGCAGGGTGTGTTATCATGTTATGTCTTGCGCGACGGGAAAACTTTCGCTTGAAACAGTAACACGATCTAAGTTGAAATCAAATGAGAATCATATTTTTTGCCGGAAAGGGTGGGGTCGGGAAGACCAGTGTAGCCGCTGCCACGGGGATCAAGGCGGCCCAGGCGGGCAGCAGGACCCTGGTTATGTCTCTGGACGTGGCCCACAGCCTTGCGGATATCTTTGATCTCGACAGGGGCCTGATTGACAAGAACAGGGGGAAACCGATCAAGGTCGGGAACACCCTCTGGATCCAGGAACTGGATATCCAGGAAGAGATCGAGAAAAACTGGGGAGATATCCACAAGTACCTCTCCACCCTCCTGAACACCACGGGCCTCGATGAGATTTTGGCCGAGGAACTGGCCATCCTGCCGGGGATGGGCGGCGCCGGACAGTTCGCCGAGGTCGCGCTGCGGGTCGCGCCCCTGGAGCGCGGCAGCGGCATCGAGTACCACTGGGCCGTCGTCGGCGGCACCATACCGACGCAGTTCCAGAGCTCGTGCGAGAAGGGCGTCCGCGCGGCGTCCTCGAACGGCCCGCTGGGTTTCCCCCTGGTCGACGTGCTCGTCGAGGTCTACGACGGCAAGGACCACCCGGTCGACAGCAAGGACATCGCCTTCCAGGCCGCCGCCGCCGAGGCCTTCAAGCAGGCCTGCGCCAACGCCAAGCCGCAGCTGCTCGAGCCGCTCGCGCTGCTCAAGGTGCGCGTGCCCGACCGCTTCACCGGCGACGTCATCAGCGACTTCAACGGCCGCCGCGGCCGCGTGCTCGGTATGGACACCGAGGGCTCGGTCAGCGTGATCAGCGCGCACGTGCCGATGAGCGAGATCCGCAACTACTCGGCCGATCTGCGCTC
>JAWOIH010000069.1:0-7964 GCA_046484725.1 Candidatus Desulfacyla sp.
TTTGCCCTTCAGGCATGAAGTTTGCTAAAGGGTTATGGAAATAAGCAGTGAATCGGAAAGAGGCCTGAACAGGGACGTAGAGGACATGAACGCTCAGAAGACCATCCTTATTGCCGAGCCGGCCGAGGCGCTTTCTACAAACCTCCAGGCATTTGCAAAGGATAAGGGGTTCGCCCTCCTGAAGACCGGCAACCTGAAAGAAACCCTTCTCACGCTGCAGGGACAACGGGTTGACGGGCTCGTGCTCCATGCCGTCCTCTTAGAGAAAGACTGCGAGTTTATATCTGTTATCAAAGGGATGGAAAGAGATCTCCCCGTTATCATCTGCGCCGACGCCAATACGGCCGAACTGGAAAGCAGCATCCGTAAACAGGGGATATTCTATTATCATATCCAGTCATTCGGCATTGAAGACCTGGAGATGGCCATATCCAATGCCGTTAACGGATTGCCCCATTAGCCGGAGGACCCGAACATGACGTTACAGGAAAAGATTGCTTCTCGAAAATTTGTTCTCTTAGGAGAATTCGAACCGCCCAAGGGCGCCGATTTCTCACGTCTGCTGGACATGGCCAACAGGGTCAAAGGAAGAATGGATGCCCTGGTGATCCCTGAAATGGGAAACGCCGTGATGAAGGCGAGTTCCTTAGGCGGATGCGCCTTTCTGAAGCAGCACGGTTTTGAAACGATTCTCCAGGTCTGCTGCCGGGACAGAAACCGTTTGGCCCTCCAGGCCGACATCCTCTCGGCCGCAGCCCTGGGCATCACCCATATCATGGCCGTCTCGGGCGAAGACATCCGATACGGGGATCATCCCCAGGCCAGAGAGGTATACGACGTGGATGTGCCGGAGCTTCTGGAGATCTTCGGCAGGCTCCAGGCCGGCAAGGATATGGCGGGGATTGAACTCTCGGGCACTCCCCGTCTCTGCATCGGTTCGGCGGTGAATGCGGGGGCCATCGGCGGGGCACTCGATATCGAGATCGAACGGCTGAACAAGATGGTCGCTGCAGGGGTTCAATTTACCGTCACCACCCCTATATTTGACCTCCACCGCTTTCAGCAGTTCATGAAGCGGATCGATACGGACAAGGTGGCCGTCATTCCCACGGTGCTCCTCCTGAAATCAGCGGGCATGGCACGGTATATGGATCGGAATATCAAACATATTTCCATCCCTCCGGAAATGATCCGGGAGATCCAGAAGGCCCCTGACAAATTGAAGCAGTGTATTCAGATCGCGGCCGACCTCATCCGCCAGTTAAAGGATATGGGGGTGGCGGGCGTTATGGTCGCGACAGCAGGCTGGGAAGACAAGCTCCCCCAGCTTTTGGACGCAGCCAGGCTGTGAGAAAGGAACGATACGATATGCCCAACCATCAGACCCAAAAGATGTCAGGCTCCGTCATGGTTGTCGGAGGCGGCATCGCCGGCATGCAGTCAGCCCTGGATCTGGCGAATTCGGGATTCTATGTGTATTTGGTGGAAAGGTATCCAGCCATTGGCGGGCTCATGTCCCAGTTGGACAAGACGTTTCCCACCAATGACTGTGCCATGTGAGTCATCTCGCCCAAACTGGTCGAGGTCGGCCGGCACCTGAACATCGAACTCCTGACAACGACAGAACTCCGGGAACTGGAGGGTGAGGAAGGGAACTTCAAGGCCCGGGTCGTTCAACACCCTCGCTATATCGACGTGGCCAAGTGTACCAGCTGCGGCGAATGCGCCAAGGTCTGCCCCATCGAGACCGCGGATGCGTACAATGAAGGCCTCGCCACCCGGAAGGCGGTCTATAAGCAATATGCCCAGGCCATGCCGGGGGCCTATGCCATCTCCAAGAGGGGGACGGCCCCGTGCAAGGCCACCTGTCCGGCCCACGTGAGCGCCCAGGGTTTTGTGGCCCTCATCCGGGAAGGAAAATACCGGGAGGGGCTGGAGCTCTTTAAAGACGCCCATCCCTTCCCTGCCGTCTGCGGGCGCGTGTGTCATCATCCCTGCGAAGGGATCTGTACCCGGGGGGATGCGGATGAGCCCGTGAGCATTCAGTATCTGCACCGTTTTCTGGCCGATCTCGATCTGGCTCAGGAAGCGCCCTATCTCCCTCCGACCGCCGAGGCCCGCAGCGAAAAGGTGGCCGTTATCGGCGCGGGTCCGGCAGGGCTCTCCGCGGCCTATTTCCTGAAAAAAAGGGGATATTCGATCACCGTCTTTGAAAAGCTGCCGGTTGCGGGCGGAATGATGGCGGTGGGCATTCCGGCCTACAGGCTCCCCCGGGACGTCCTGGCCGCCGAGATCAGAATCATCGAAGCGATGGGCGTCGAGATCCGGACCGGCGTGACCTTCGGGGAGGACGTCACCCTCGAAAGTCTCAAGTCCGACGGGTATCAGGCCGTTTTCCTGGGAACCGGTCTCCACCTGAGCCGGAGACTGAATGTGGAGGGTGAAGACCTCCCCGGGGTCTTGAAGGGGGTGGATTTTCTGAGGGACGTGGCCCTCAATCATCCGGTTTCCGTGGGGAAAAAGGTGATCGTGGTGGGCGGCGGCAACGTGGCGATCGACGTTGCCCTGAGCGCGCTTCGCAAAGGGGCCGAGGACGTCTCCCTGGTATGTCTTGAAAAGAGGGACGAGATGCCGGCCTGGGACTACGAAATCGAGGAGGCCATCGAGGAAGGGATTCATATCCATAACAGTCTCGGTCCCAAACGGTTTATCGCGAAAGACGGCCGGCTCGCAGGGATCGAATTCAAACGGTGCACCGCCGTGTTTGACGATGCCGGCGCCTTCAGGCCCGAATACGATGAAACCGACCTGACCGCTCTGGAGTCGGAAACCGTCATCGTCGCCATCGGCCAGGCTGCTGATCTGGGGTTTGCGCAAAGAGAGGGGATCGTCGCCAGTTCCAAAGGCGGATTGGAGGCCGATCCTGTGACCCTCGAGACGCCGTTGAAAGGGGTCTTTGCCGGGGGCGATGTCTTTTACGGGCCCAGATCCGTGGTGGAGGCCGTGGAATGCGGCAAGGAGGCGGCTGAAAGCATTCACCGCTATCTGAACGGCCAGGACCTGAGGACAGACCGGGAAAAGGACGGGTCATACGAAAAGCCGGAAATAAAGGACGAGACCTTTGTCCCCCGGATCCCCATGGCGCAGCGTTCCCTGGAAGAGCGGAGGGGAAATTTTGAAGAGATCGCCCTCGGCTTTACCGAAGAAGAGGCCCGCAGGGAGGCGGAGCGCTGTCTCAAATGCGGCATCTGTTCCGAATGCTATCAGTGCGTCAAGGCGTGTCTGGCTGAGGCCATCATTCATGATCAACAGCCGATAGAGCGGGAAATCCGCGTGGGTTCCGTGATCCTCTGCCCGGGGGCCGAGGTCTTCGACACCGCGGCCTATGAGGATTTTTACCACCATCAGAGCCATCCGAACATCCTGACGAGCCTTGAGTTCGAACGGATCCTGAGCGCATCGGGTCCCACCCTGGGACACCTGGCAAGGCCGTCCGACGACAAGGAACCCGGAAAGATTGCCTGGCTTCAGTGTGTGGGATCCCGGGACACCCATCACTGCGGCAACGGCTACTGCTCTGCCATGTGCTGCATGTATGCCATCAAGGAGGCGGTGATCGCCAAGGACCACAGCAAGGAATCCCTGGATGCCGCCATCTTCTTCATGGACATGCGAACATTCGGAAAGGACTACGAGAAGTACTACAACCGGGCCAGAGACGAGCACGGGGTACGATTCGTCCGGTCCAGGGTCCATACCATCGACCCGATCCCCGGCTCGGACGATGTGGAGATCGCCTATTCCGATGAAATGGGCGTCATCCATCACGAAATCTTTGATATGGTGGTTCTCTCCGTAGGCCTTCAGGTCGGCCCGGAGACCATCGACCTGGGCCGGCGCCTCGGGCTGGACCTGAACCACTATCACTTTGCGTCCACCCACCCCTTCACCCCGGTGAGCACCTCCAGGAAAGGGATTTACGCCTGCGGCATCTTTCAGGGCCCAAAAGACATCCCCACTTCCGTGACCGAGGCCAGCGCGGCCGCCTGTGTGGCCGGGGGCGCCTTGTTTGAGGCCAGAGACCAGGACACCCGATCCCTTGAGATCCCTCCTGAAATGGATGTGGCAGGGGCGACGCCCAGGATCGGCGTGTTCGTCTGCAACTGCGGCATCAACATCGGGGGGGTGGTGGATGTCCCGGCGGTGACCGAATATGCCTCCCGCCTTCCCTTTGTGGAAATGGCGGATCAGAACCTGTTCACCTGCTCCCAGGATACCCAGGAAAAGATCAAGGAGGTTATCAAGGAAAAAAAGCTCAATCGTATCGTGGTGGCCTCGTGCACGCCGCGGACCCACGAACCCCTGTTTCAGGAAACGCTGCAGGCATGCGGGCTCAACAAGTATCTCTTTGAGATGGCCAATATCAGGGATCAGGATTCATGGGTTCACGGCGATGATCCAGAGGGGGCCACAGAGAAGGCCAAAGACCTCGTCCGCATGGCCGTGGCCCGGGCCGGGCTCCTCAAGCCCCTTCACGAGAGGAGCATTCCCGTCAACAAACGGGCCCTGGTGATCGGCGGCGGCGTCGCGGGGATGAATGCGGCCCTGGGCCTGGCGGATCAGGGCTTTGAGGTGGTGATTGTGGAGAAGGAGGCCCAGCTGGGCGGCCTTTCCAGGGAGTTGACCACCACCATCGAAGGGGCCGACGTCCAGAAGTATCTCATGGAACTCACGGAACGGGTGACCCGGCACGAACACATTCAGGCCCTGACCGAATCCCTCATCGTGGGATTCACCGGTTTCAAGGGGAACTTCACCACCGAGATCATGGTGGGTCCGGGCATGTACGAGCGAAAGATCGATCACGGCGTGGTGATCCTGGCCACGGGCGCCAGGGAATACACCCCAAAGGAATATCTCTATGGAGAGGACCACCGGGTCATGACCCAGATCGCCCTGGGAAAACGGCTCGAACTCAAAGGGGCCTCCGATCTCAACCGGGTGGTCATGATCCAGTGCGTGGGGTCGCGCAACGAGGAACACCCCAACTGCTCGCGCATCTGCTGCCAGAGCGCGGTCAAAAACGCCCTCCATATCAAGGAACTCAATCCGGATGCGGAAGTCTATATCCTTTACCGGGACATGCGGATGTACGGCCTTCTGGAGGACTACTACACAAAGGCCAGACGGGAGGGCGTCATCTTCTGCCGCTTTGACCAGGACCGTCCGCCCCGTGTTGAGCCGGACGATGACGGCGTTCGGGTCGTCTTCAAGGATCACGTGCTTCAACGGGACATCCAGGTCTACGCGGACCGCGTGGCGCTGAGCGCAGGGATGGTCGCCGAAGACACCGATGAATTGGCCTCCATCCTCAAGCTCCCCAGAAACGATGACGGCTATTTCATTGAAGCCCACGTCAAATTGAGGCCGGTGGACCTGGCCAACGAGGGGATTTTTCTCTGCGGAACCGCCCACGGCCCCAAGCTGATCACCGAAGCGGTTTCCCAGGCCCTGGCCGCGGCATCCAGGGCCGCCACCTTCCTGTCTCAATCCGAAATCCGTCTCTCCGCGGTCACCGCCAAGGTGGACCCGGAACGATGCGCTGCATGCCTGGTGTGCGTCAGGGCCTGTCCCTTCGGGGTCCCCCGGATCAACGCGGACGGGGCCAGCGAGATCGATGAGGCCCTCTGTCACGGGTGCGGGATCTGCGCTGCCGAGTGCCCGGCCAAGGCCATCGAGCTGAGCTGGTATGAGGATGACCAGATCATGAGCAAGGTGGAGGCCTTGCTTCAGGGAGCGATGTGAGTTACTTGAGTTCGTTGGGTTGCTTGAGTTTGTTGGGTTCGTTACGGTGAGGAGCGCCATGCGCCATGCCCTATGCGCTCTGCTCTTGACCGGCAACCGTTAACGGATAACCGATTACCACGAGAAGGAGTCTTTCCATGGAGGAGTTTCATCCGGTTATTATAGCCTTCTGCTGCAGTTTTTGAGGATACACGGCCGCGGACCTGGCAGGTTCGATGCGTCTCAGGTATCCGGACACGATCCGGATCATCCGGGTGCCCTGCACCGGGAAGGTCGATGTCATTCACATATTGCGGGCATTTGAAAAGGGGGCTGACGGGGTCTACGTTGTGGGTTGCATGGAGGGGGACTGCCGGTTTGAAACCGGGAATCTGAGGGCCCGCAAGCGCGTGGAGCACGCCAGGACCATTCTGGATGCGGTCGGCGTCGGGGGCGACAGGGTCAAGATGTTCAACCTCTCCTCGGGCGAAGGCCCCCGGTTTGCCGAGTATGCTGTTGAGATGACCGACAAGATCAAGGAGATGGGACCCAATCCGATCAAGCGGTTCAGGGAAAAACGGGCAGCGTGACGTGAAGGAGGGTATATCATATGATTGTCGCGGAAAAAAAGCCGATTGAGGAAGTTATTGAGATGGTGAAGGACTTTAAGAAGGTCCTCATCGTAGGATGCAATGAGTGCGTGACCGTCTGCGAGGCCGGCGGAAAAAAAGAGGTCGGGATCCTGGCCTCGGCACTGCGCATGTATTTTATGAACCAGGGAAAGAAGATGGACATCGATGAGATCACACTGGAACGGCAGTGTGATCACGAATACTTAGAGGAACTCCGGAATACCATTGACCAGTACGATGCCGTCATTTCCCTGGCCTGCGGCGTCGGGGTCCAGTTCCTGGCGGAAAAATCTTTCAGCACCCATGTCTATCCGGGAGTCAATACCTGTTTCATGGGGGTGACGGAGGAGAGGGGGGTCTGGAGTGAACGCTGTCAGGGGTGTGGACAGTGTATCCTGGACAGGACCGCAGGCATCTGCCCCATATCACGATGCGCCAAGCGGCTCTTGAACGGCCCCTGCGGAGGCTCCACCAAGGGCAAATGCGAAATCAGCAAAGATCTGGACTGCGCATGGCAACTGATCATCGATCGTCTCAGGGAACTCGACAGGCTGGATGAGTACGAAAGGATCGCACCCCTGAAAGATTGGTCAACAGAACGGGCCGGCGGCCCCAGAAAAGTGGTCAGGGAGGACGTAAGACAATGAGCGTGAAAACACCCAGCAAGCTTGAAAAGATCCTTGATTCCGGCCAACTGGCGGTTACATCGGAGTGCGGTCCTCCCCGGGGAAGCGACCCCAAGGCGATCACCCGGAAGGCCGAGATGATCAAGGATCATGTGGACGCCATCAACATCACCGATAACCAGACCAGCGTGACCCGTCTCTGCAGCCTGGCGGCCTGCATCCATCTCAAGCTGATGGGGCTGGAGCCGACCCTGCAGATGGTGGTCCGGGACAGGAACCGGATCGCCCTGCAAAGCGACATCCTGGGGGCTGCATCTTTCGATATCCACAACATCCTCTGTCTGTCCGGCGATCATCAGACGTTCGGGGATTGTCCCCAGGGACAGAATGTCTTTGACATCGACTCCATGCAGTTGATTCAAACCGTGAGACACATGCGGGATGAGGGCAAGTTCCTGGGGGGAGACGATATCACCCGCCCCCCTCAGATGTTTGTGGGCGCAGCCGCCAACCCCTTTGCCGACCCGTTTGAAATCCGAGTCCCCCGCCTGGCCAAAAAAGTGGCGGCGGGCGTCGAATTCATCCAGACCCAATGCATCTACAATCTGGACAAATTCGAACTCTGGATGAAGGAGGCACGCGACCGGGGGCTCCATGAAAAGGTTTATATCCTGGCAGGCGTGACCCCCTTCAAATCCGCGGGCATGGCCAAATACATGAAGAACCGCGTCCCGGGAATGGATGTGCCGGATGAGGTGGTCAAGCGGATGGCCGGCGTTCCCAAAGAGAAACAGCCCGAGGAGGGGCTCAATATCTGCGTGGAGACGATCCAGCGGTTAAAGGAATGCGAGGGGGTTCGGGGTTTTCATATCATGGCCATCGAATGGGAGGAAAAGGTGCCGGAGATCGTGGAGCGGAGCGG